>CAYSZH010000010.1:0-30864 GCA_964435305.1 uncultured Granulosicoccaceae bacterium | reverse complement strand
GGTACGTCGGATTCAGGTACGTCGGATTCAGGTACGTCGGATTCAGGTACATCGGATTCGGGTACGTCGGATTCGGGTACGTCGGATTCGGGTACGTCGGATTCGGGCAGCTCTATTCCCCTTGAGCATTCTTGTAATGCTTATCCAGATGATGCTCGTAACCCGGATTCCGGTTTTTTCACGTTTCAGCTGCCCGCTGACTTAAGCTCCACCGGCTCGGTCATCGAGTTAAGCAGTGTGCTTTCTCCAGCCCCGGTGTCGTTTGATCCACTCTCGGGTGTGATTTCCTTCCTGCCAAACAACAGTCGGCTTTCTGAATCCATCCGATATAAGGTTATTGATCAGGATGGTGCGGTGTTGGTCGAGCATGAGCACAAATTGGTGTTTGCTCCCATCCGAATTATGCCCCTCGGGGATTCAATCACCGCGGGAGTGGAGTTTTTCGATGGTGAAGATTTGCCGGAAAGAAGTCTGCGGGTGGGATACCGTCAGTTTTTATACGATGACTTACTGCTTGCGGGTTATCAAATCGATTATCAAGGCCAGGGTGGTCAAAGCGCAGGCGCCGACGCCGGCCTTGCAGACCCGGAGAACAATGGTTATCCAGGTGTCGATATTTCGTTTATCGAAAACATCATGATCAACATCCTCGATGAAGACGATGTAGATGTGGTGCTTTTGCATATCGGCACCAACAGTACCCCTACAGAGGCAGATGGTATAGACCGAATTCTGGATCTCATTGATGATTGGGAAGAAGCCCATCATCCAATTGTCGTGTTGGTCGCAACCCTGGTACCAAAACGCGATGCCACGAGAAATGCCGTCGTCGATACGTTTAACGACGATGTACGCTTACGAGTATCGCAACGCGAAGATGATCTGGTTTTTCTAGTGGAGCAAAACTTGGCTGTGGATGTTGCTGACATCAGTGATGAGCCGATCGGCTTGCATCCTTCAGCTGTGGGTTATGAGAAAATGGCAGATGCCTGGGAGCGAGCTTTAATTGATCGCCAAATACTGCAACAGTGTCCTGAATAAGTGAGTACTGTTTGTGAGTGCTTAGGGCCCCATTTATTACAGTATTTTATTCAAACCAATTTCGTTCAAGCCATTTTTTCAATCAAAAATTACCCGCAAACATACTTAAACGATTGAGCCGAAATTTTTAGCAACTATTGTTCGCATAGTTTCTTAGCAAAAAAAGGCGCCTTCACAAACGTCATTCTTTCTCGCATAAATCAGGATGATCCGCTGCCCACTGTTCGTAACCACCATCCAGGCTATACACATCTTTAAAGCCTTGCTCGGCCAGATAGGCAGCGGCTGACTGGCTGGAATTGCCGTGATAGCAGCATACAATTAGCGGTTCATCTTTTTCGGTGTCCTCAATATAGTCGGCCAGGCCACGATCATCCAAATGCTCGGCATCGTTGATATGTCCTGCGTTAAAGCTGTTAAGATCTCGGATATCAGCAATATTGACTTCGCCATCCACCATCATTTTTTTTGCGTCGTTGCAGCTAATTCGTTTGAACTGGCTCATACCATCAGGCGTTTCCTTATCTATGGACGCTGAGGATTGTAACAGTTCAACTAGATTCCAGTTGCCTTCAACGTTATCCAACTCAATTTTATGCAAAACTGGCCCGATCAATCATCGTTACCCAATGCATGGGGCGAAAGCCTGTTAAATGGGGTCTACAAAGCGTCGCCAGAGAGTTTTAGGGTAAACGAGCATCTGGGTTTTGAGCTGGCAGGCGAGGGTGAACACTGGTATTTGCAGGTTCGCAAATGTGCTTTAACCACCCAGGAAGTTGTGAGCAGCTTACAACAACGTTTTGAATGTGGCTCAGCTGATATTGGATTAAGTGGCTTGAAAGACAAGTTTGCGTTTACCAAACAGTGGATAAGTATTCGAACACCAAAAGTGCCCACTGAGGTGTTACCCAGTTCGGTTTTTAAAGATAAGCATGAACCGGCCGTGCCTGGCGAATTTGCGGTGCTTCAGTGTGTTCAACATAGTAAAAAACTTCGGCGCGGTGCGCATCAGCACAACGGTTTTGAAATTACCCTTAACGATTTGTCTTTCATACCAGGTAAGGATAAAGCACAGGTTGAAAGCAGGCTATACGCAATTAGCAGTGAGGGGTTTCCCAATTATTTTGGCGTGCAGCGTTTTGGTCGCCATCAGCGAAACCTTGTATTGGCAAATGAGATGTTTACCCGTTCAAAAAAACGCGTCAGTCGAAACCAACGCTCTTTACTGCTGTCATCTGCTCGCGCTTTGTTGTTCAACCAGGTGTGTGCCACCAGAGTAAAGATGAATAATTGGGCCAGTGCCATAGACGGCGATGTCTTTATGCTGGATGGGACACGCAGCTTTTTTACCGTAGATGATCACGATTCGAGCTTGGATGAAAGAGTAAGCGCATTTGATATACATCCCACAGGCCCAATGTGGGGAAGAGGTGAGTTACCCGGGCAACAGCTGTGCTTATCCATCGAACGCGAGCAAACCGCTGCGTTTCCAGTGTTATGTGCAGGCTTAGAAAAAATGGGATTAAAACAGGAGCGCCGGTCCTTGCGCACAAAGCCTGCGCAGCTTAGCTGGCGCTGGGAAGATGAAAAAGCGCTTACGCTCTCGTTTGATTTACCAGCCGGTGTGTTTGCAACAAGCTTGTTAAAAGAGCTGGGTGATTTTGTTGATGCGGCGCAGGCCGGGAATGATTAGTGATAGTAACAGCAGTAAACCCAAGAGCGGATCAGTTCGTTGAAAACGATTGATGCTGCAACCATATCCGTTGGGTACGCCTCCCACACTCACAGGAACAGACTGAGCGGCCCCTAAAGCAGGAGAATCGATAAAGGTCCCGGCTTCATGAGCATCCGCAGCTAACACGGCAGCGTACGCATCTACAACACCTGCGCCACACTCCGTTTCGTTACAAAGCATCGAGCGGTCCTGTGTGTTTGCACTCAATCCGGAAAATGCTCTGGCGCTGTTCATCAAGAGGCCCTCAAGCTCGCGATTACTCAGTGTTGGATTGACCGATAACATCAATCCCAGAACGGCAGCAACATGCGGTGCGGCTACACTGGTTCCGGTTGCCAGCCGATAACCAAATTCATTCAATGGTTCGGAGTAGCCGGTATTGGTTGCCACTACAATGCCGTTAATAGTCGGTTCGATATCACCACCAGGTGCGGCTATATCAGCATCGCGGCCGCTATTACTGTAGCTTGCCCTGTAACCGTTTTGATCCACCGCCATGACGCCAATAACATTTTGGCAGTGAGATGGTGAGGACGGTTTCTCGTCGGTGTTACGCCCATTGTTTCCCACCGCTGCAATGATAATTGCACCTGCGCTGCGCGCATCGTTAATGGCGGATTGGTCAGCTGCAGTGCAAAGATCATCAACACCAAGGCTAAGATTGACAATGCGAGCAGGGTGTGGATTAGGCGGTAGAGCAGGATCACTGACACCCGCTGACCATCGAATGGCGTCAAGCATATCGGCGCGTCGACCGCCGCATTTTCCAATAGCGCGTACCGGTAAAATTTTGGCATGCCAGTCGATGCCAGCCATACCGATGCCATCGTTTGCGTTAGCTGCAATGATCGACGCCATCGCCGTACCATGCCAGGTGCTATTCGATACTGAACATTCTATATCCAGGCTCTCAAACTGAGCCCTGACAGTTTCGCTCACGTTGTCGCCAGGGTCAGTTGGGTCGCTATCGCGCCCGTCACCATCATTACTGCGTAAAAATTCCAGGTCGTCGGGTACATCAATACCCTCAGCTACCGATAAGCTCATCGGTGAAACAAAATCATATCCTGGTAAAAGGCGACCGGTTAAATCTGGGTGTGCGTGCTGAATGCCTGTGTCCACAACGGCAATGACCACATCGGAAGAGCCGTGAGTGACCGACCAGGCATTGATGACGTCGACCGCGCCGCGATACTCTGCGGGTGAACTCAATTGCCATTGTTCATCGAGTTTTGGATCATCTGACGTGGAGAGAACAGTGACGGTTGCGTTTTTTGATAATGCCGTGATGCCGTGTTTGCCAGGCAGGTAACTCAATGCTTCATGTGCTGAGTCTGCACCACTGACATCGACTATCGCAGCGTTTCCTGACATGGCGCGAACCCAGTGAACCTGAAGTTCGGTGGTGTCGGAAACCGCTTTTATCCATTGCGCACGAGTTGCCGCAGATTCGATTTTGGCAGATGTCGCGGCGTTGAGTGAGACAATCCATTGCTGGGAGCGTTCGCTGTCTGCCTTGGCTGTGGTCAGTGCTGTAGTGAACACAGACCAGATCAAAAGCAGGCACAAGTTCCCGCGGAAGGGTGTAAAAAGCACGGCGTGTAGATGAGTTAACCTTGGTGTGCTTAGGAGTGCAAGAACTGTGCACCTGAAAAGGGGCGAGCCTTGTTTTAATACTGTGAGGTGTTACCAGAAAAGCGTGTGCTTCGTCAGCGAACTGGCAGAGACGCGTCAGCCAGTTGTCTTTTTAGTGGCTTGTGTCAGCAATGCTTAAAACATAGGGCTGTGTTGCACTGGGTTAAATATTGGCTTATTCGTTGAGACGCGGCATCAGCATCACCAGATTACACGGTCGTGTACGGTTATCCAGCTGATCTGAAATGAGCTTATCCCAGGCCAGACGGCAAGCACCAGACGAACCTGGCAGCACAAAAACAAACGTGGCATTGGCTACGCCCGCCAAGGCTCTGGACTGCAAAGAGGAGGTCTTGATTTCTTCGTAAGAAAGGGCCCTAAAAAGCTCACCAAAGCCGTCAATTTGTTTTGCAAGTAGTGGGGTAATCGCCTCTGGCGTACCGTCGCGACCGGTGATACCGGTACCGCCGGTGGAGATCACCGCATCAACAAGTGGATCGGCAATCCAACGCGATACGATGGCTCGAATGGCGTAGATGTCATCCTTCACTATCGCCTTTTCACAAAGCTGGTGACCTGCGTTCAGCAGCGCTTCGGCCAATTTTTTACCGGAGACGTCTTCGGCTTCTCCGCGCGTATCTGACACTGTTAGCACAGCGATATTCAGCGATTTGAATTCTGCTTCAGACATGTCCAGATCTCGAAAGTGATGTGCTTCAGTGTAACAGCTTATGATTTTTGTCAGACTCAGCTATGACGAGGCTATTTGACCCTGTGCTCTGGTAAACTGCGCCGCATGGGTGAGCGATTACAAAAAATACTGGCGAACACGGGTTTTGGTTCGCGTCGCGAGCTTGAGGGCTGGATTAGCGCCGGTCATATTAAGATCAATGGCCGTGAGGCAAAGCTGGGTGACAGGGCCATCTTAAACGACGATCTGGTCATTAAAGGGCGCTTTTATAAAGTCGTCTCGGACGATCAGCGTGATGCCCGCCAAGTCTTGATGTATCACAAACCGCTTGGTGAAATTACCTCTCGGGATGACCCGGAAGGCAGGCCAACGGTGTTTGATAAGTTGCCGCGTCTGGCGAAGGGCCGCTGGATCTCAGTGGGACGGTTAGATATCAACACGCTCGGATTGTTGCTGCTAACCAATGATGGGCAACTGGCCAATTCCCTGATGCACCCCTCGTCCGAAATCGAAAGAGAGTATGCCGTGCGCGTAAAGGGCCGAGTTTCGGACGAGGTGATCGAGCGTTTGCGCACCGGTGTAGAACTTGAAGATGGCCCAGCGCGATTTGACAAATTGCGGGCCGATGGAGGCGAAGGCAGCAACCAATGGTTTCGTGTCACCGTTAGACAAGGGCGAAATCGTGTTGTGCGTCGGCTTTGGGAGGCAGAAGGCTTCCAAGTGAGCCGGCTTATTCGTACACGTTATGGTTCAGTGTCAATGCCTAAGTGGTTAAGCCGTGGCAACACCGAATTTTTGGAACCTGATAGCGTAAAACTACTCTCAAAACTAGCGGGTATCGATGAAAAACCGACTGATAACTTGCGTATTGTGGCAGTACACCCGCGCCATAAGCGAAAGGCAAAACGGCGTCGTTAAGGCTTAGGATGTAATAATTATGACTAAAGAGCGACTGTATCGCGTCAAGTTCTTGAGTGAAAACAAGGTATACGAAGTGTATGCCCGTGATGTTTTTCAGGGCGATTTATATGGTTTTGTGATTTTGGATGAGCTGGTATTCGATACCAACACCACCGTGGTTGTTGACCCCTCAGAAGAGAAATTGAAAACCGAATTCAGTGGTGTTAAACAAACCATCATTCCAATGCATTCGATAATCCGCATCGATGAAGTGGAAAAAAGAGGCACAGCCAAGATCACCGACGCAACCGGCAATGTCGCAAGCTTCCCTAGTTCCGTTTATACCCCTGGCCGGTCCGAATCTTGATTTGAACCTACCTTGCGCCGCTCAACAATGGGTATTCACTGTATAATGAAGGAACGTCTGCGGGAAATCCCGGCGGCGCACCACATTTGTAGTACCGGAGAGGTGGCCGAGTGGTCGAAGGCGCCAGCCTGGAAAGTTGGTATACGGGGTAACTCGTATCGAGGGTTCGAATCCCTCTCTCTCCGCCATTAAAAACCTGCGAAATCTACGCAGGCTAACTAAATTCAAAAAGAAAAGTAGATTCCAACCGAGAGGGATTAGAACCCTTGGTTCGACAAACGGTGAACGCCGTTTGGGCAACGCGACTTGTCGCGTTGGGGCGAAGCCCCGAGGCGCAGCCGAGTCAATCCCTCTCTCTCCGCCATTAAAAACCTGCGAAATCTACGCAGGCTAACTAAATTCAAAAAGAAAAGTAGATTCCAACCGAGAGGGATTAGAACCCTTGGTTCGACAAACGGTGAACGCCGTTTGGGCAACGCGACTTGTCGCGTTGGGGCGAAGCCCCGAGGCGCAGCCGAGTCAATCCCTCTCGGGGTCAACTCTTTCATCGCCACATCTAAATCGCATACCTGTTATCGTGAAGACCGTTGTAGTGTAATGCCACCGGGGCAAGACTCTCGCACCCGGCGGTTTCGTCTTCTCGAATTCGTTACTTTATAAAGCAATCTTAGCCACTTAGCTTAAGCAGCCACAGCTCCACCAAAAGTTAATCCCCAGACTCAGCTGACGATACCACTGCAAGCACGGAATTGCCGTTTTGAAAAATCGTGATTATGTCCCTGCTGATAGTCCCTACACCTGAAAACGAAGTGCCCATTTCAGCCTGAATGTCGCTTGGGATCGTGAATGAGCCATTATCCAGCACTGTGCAATCTAAGGTAACAAGCTCATTTGCGCTGTTATTCGAAGAACTAGCACTAATTTCAATAATTGCTCTAGGGTCAGTGCCCGCTTCCCAGGTGAATTGCGTCGTGGGCGTTATTGTAAATAAACCGGTGTCAAAACCAGCTAGGCCACCAATCTCAGCAAACTCAGGAATATCGGAAAAGTCTGGAATACCAGGTATGCCAGGAAGAGCATCGCTACTGGGGCTAGTCACTTGTAGCGGTATAACTGGTGGAATAGCAACGTCTGTAAATGCCGCAAATTGATCACCCGGAATACTGATGGTCAAGTTAGGAGGAGCTGGAATTGTCAGCATTTCATTTTGCATCTCATAGAAAGTAATCCCGAATGATTCTACTTCTGCTAATTCAGTATAAGTGTTTCCGTTACTACTCACTGTAAGGACTTCACCTGCACTAATAGGCCCAAAGTTAGGCGTGTTTAGTTCCGCTGGTATCGTAGGTATTTCGCCTCCAATTTCAAAACGATCCACTGTGCAGCTGCCCGGAGTAGGTCTAAATTGCTCAATCACAAAAGCGCTATCAAACATGCCACCAAATGAGAAAAAGCTGGCTTCCAGCTGTACAAATTCTTCATTCGAAATATTGACTAGCCCATACTGATTCACTTGGGCCGACGAACCGCCACCAACCGGCACAACTACAGGGCTACTAACTTCCCCGCTCATAGATTCGCTGCCGGTGCCGCCAGTACCGGCAGTTTCCATGTTCATACTATCAGTGTTGCCAGCGTCGGCTGTAGCCATGTCCATGCCGCCAGCGTCAGTTGGCTGAACAACCTCTTCCATGACGGCAGGATCGCTCGAAGACCCACCTCCACAAGCTGTAAGTGCTACTGAAATCGTTAAAAAAACTACTGCATTCCTCATTGTAAATCTCTCCATTTTTGGAATTATCCAAAGAATTATTATGAGTCAAATACCAATAAGCATTACTACTTTTGGTGAGAATCAGAGCAGTTCAAAACTCTGCGCTATTTAATCAGGTTAAACAGTAAATGTAATGAAACGTAAGACAAATTCACTAAATGCCTGTTAAATAATTACTTTACTGTTAATGGCTTAATTGCATTTTTAGCGTTCAACATGAACAGCCGTAAAACGGTAATTCAAATTTCCATATTGAGTGGATTTATTGAGTAATTATTCTGTAGGAGTATTTAGACATCTACTGAAGTCCTCGTCCATTGCGCTTTTGAATAAGTGATCTACTTAGTGTTTATTCAGTCGCTCGCATTAAGCTGTTTATCTTGGTTGGTAAAAACTGCACGCGTGATGATTCATTTTATCCAGGCATCTTACTTACAAATTTGTTGAGTAACGGACGGCCTGTTCAGACAATGCGGCTTGTCGCTTTGGGCTGATGCCTGAAAAAGCTCAGGCTAGCCAACCCCTCTCTCTTACGCCAATTCATTTCCCGCCCAAAAGCCCTCCGCCGGCAGCCCTGAATTGTCGCGCAATGTGACGCAATTCCCGAAATCCACTACTTCTTTGAATTGCCGCGCAGGAATCTTCTATTTGTGTCGATTCCAGTGATACGACGAATAGGTTACATCCTTCGCCGTCCCGATTTTTCAGCGGCCGCAATAACTGTGGCTGGGGGCAAGAGTGATCAGCATTGGTGAGTCATCGATGTTGAGACTTTAATTTACGTACTGACGGGTTCAAAAAAAGCATATGCCAATGCATGGAAAAGCGTTACACAAACTCTTTAACAACTATTTGTGTCAAAACGAAAGCAGACTGATAGCTAAACGTAGTGTTAGTAACAAGATTGCAAGACCAATTGCAATGGCGTTTGTGCTTGCTTCAGCTGCATCCATAAGCACGCAAGCGCATGCTGAAGGGGCAGCCCAAATGGGACTTAACCAGTTTTTACTGGACTCTCAAGCAAGCCTTGCTCAAAACTATGCACAGGATATTGCGTCATCATCATTGTATGTTGATATAGAGGCAGTGGGTGAGGTCATCAACATATCGTTGTGTGGTAATACCGAAACCGACGCCGCAACAGTCGACGTGTATGCACCGTCGAACGATACAACACCCGCACAGTCATTTGTTTTAAACGCAGCTAACGTGAACTGTGACGATCCTTTTGATGCGCCACTGACAAACCCGCTTAAGCATACAACAACTGAATTAGGTACTTATCGTTTATTACTTCAAAATACAACAAACACACCTTTTGCAAGCAGTTTCTTCAAACGCTATGACATCACAGTAACCCCTGACGCTACAACAGATCCAGATCCAACCTTGGCTCTTGGTCGACTATGGGCGTATACCTTTGGCATAAACGCTACGGGTTTTGATCAGCCTAATTCTTCTGATGCAAGCTTGTATGCGCTTATTCCAGGCGGAAGGCCGAATACAAATTATATTTGGGAGCTTGATCTTAATAATTTTGCGGGATTTGGCTATACGCTAATTGCAAACTCGCTGGGTGTGGATGCGCCCAACAGCGGCTACAGCGTACCCTTTGCTGGAAACAGTGTGATCTATGAACATCCTATTTATTTAGGCGTACCTGCGATTGCCGATCCTGCACCTACCAATGCACCGACAATTAGCAATGTTTTCTTTCTGGATGATGCTGGTTCTGATTATACGATTTCTCCTGGTACAACATCCGGTGTTGAAGACTCAGGTACTTTCTTTTTCGATACGGATGTTGCCGCGACTTATTCTGTTCGAATTGATATAAATCAGGATGGCATCTTTGGTAATGCGGGAGACCGTAACCTTATTGGCAACTCTGTCATCGGCACCAATGCAGTGGTATGGGATGGCCTGGATGCGGCCGGTGCAGCGCCCCCTCCCGGTCTTTACTTCGCCGAAATCTTTATTAATTTGGGTGAATATCACTTTGTTGCCAACGATGTAGAAACCAGTGGTGGTAATGAAGATGGTTTTACCATCTATCAAGTTGATCAAAGTGGTACTAGAACATCAACACGTGTGTTCTGGGATGATGTCACCTTGATGCCAGCGGGTGGTACCAGTAACACGCCGGTGGGCGCCGATTCTGGCACGCCTGGTGGATTTCACACATGGGGGAACTTTACCAGCACAGGTTTTGGTAACGAGAATTATATCGACACGTACGTATACGGTTTAAGCACGCGTTTTTACGCACCTGCAGCGATCACTACAACGGATACACCGCCAATTAACTTTGACGGTTCCGTCACTGCATCAATGGATAGTTTGCCGGGTGAGAATTATAGCGTCACTGTGTCAGACCTTGATCTTAATTCGGATGGCGGGCTTGTAGAAACCGCCACAGTCACGGTCGTCAATGACGTAAGCGGTGAAATAGAAATATTGACCTTGTTAGAAACCGGCCCCAATACCGGTGTGTTTACGATTAACGGGCTAACAAGCTCTGGTACCGCACCCGGTGCTGATAACGATGGTGTGATGATCACCACAGCCAACGATACGCTCACAATCACCTATGTTGATTTTATCGACAGCAACGGTGTTTCCCAGGAGCCAAGTGCAATTCATACCGTATTAGTGGATTCAGATGCCGATGGCATTGCTGATCTCTACGATACAGATGATGACAATGACGGTCTTTTGGATACGCTGGAGGGCAATGGCGATGCAGATGGCGACGGCATCATTAACTCTCTTGATCTTGATTCGGACAATGATGGAACGCCGGACTCGGTAGAAGCAAACGGATTGACAGATTCTGATGGCGATAGTGTTCCAGACTATCAGGATTTTGATTCAGACAACGACGGCATTTTGGATGCGGTTGAATCACCAGTATTAATGCAAGATGCGGACGGCGATGGCATCGTAAACCAGTTTGATGCTGACTTTACCGGCGGCGCCGATCTGAACAACGATGGTGTTGATGATGCGGCGGCGCTCAGTGTACCAACCGATACCGATGGTGACGGTTCACTGGATTCTAACGACCTCGATTCCGATGGTGATGGTATTAACGATATTGTCGAAGCGGGCGGCATTGACGGCAATAATGATGGTGTTGTCGATGGTTTTAACGATACTAATGGTGATGGTTTGAATGACGGCCTGGCACCGAATGGATTCAATGCCGTTGATTCTGATGGTGATGGGATTGTCGATGGTCTTGATGAAGATTCAGATGCTGATGGAATTCCCGATTCACTGGAAGGTGTTGGAGATATTGATGGCGATGGTGTTGCCGACTTCCGTGATATTGATTCAGACAATGATGGTGTGCTGGATTTCACTGAGCACACGCTGGCTTTGGCAGGCCCATCTGGCGTTGTACCCTTAAGCGCCATCACCGATACAGATGGTGATGGCATTACTGATTTTTATGACGTTAACAGCACGCTTGGCGCAGATACCAACAGTGACGGTATTGATGATGCCGTTGCGGCTGCTGGTTTTCCAGACACTGATGCAGATACTGTCCCTGATCATCACGATCTAGATTCGGATAACGATGGTTTTAATGACATAGTTGAAGCAGGTGCAACCGATACTGATAATAATGGCATTGTTGATGGCTTCAACGATGGCGATTTAGATGGGTTGGATGATCTCATACCCACAGGCTTAAATGATTCTGACACCGATGCAGACGGGCTTGTTGACAGGCTCGATCTTGATTCAGATGGCGATGGTATTCCTGATACCCTGGAAGGTACGGGAGATCGTGATGGTGATGGTGCAATCGATCGCCTCGATATCGACTCAGACAATGATGGTGTTCTGGATTCGATTGAGACACCAGGGTTACAAAATGATGCTGACAACGATGGTTTAGACGATCTATACGATGTCAGTGCAACAGGTGGTAACGATACCAATAATGATGGTATTGATGATGCCATTGCGGCTGCCGGTTTACTCGATTCTGATGGCGATGGCGTCCCGGATTTCAGAGACCTCGATGCAGACAACGACGGTATTTTCGACATCGTAGAAACAGGTGGAGCAGATGTGGACGGTAACGCTACCGTCGATAGCTTTAGCGATGTCAATGACGACGGATTACTCGATTCACTTGCACCTAATGGCTTGCCCGATCTGGATACAGACAACGATACTACTCCTAACCGAATTGATGTGGATTCGGATTCGGATGGCATTCCTGATTTGTTCGAAGGTGTGAGTTTTACCGACACGGATAGCATTCCCGATTACCTTGATCTGGATTCTGACAATGACGGTGTCCCCGATGGCCTCGAAGAACCCGGACTGAATCTGGATTCAGATAGCGATGGCATTGATGATTTTTTCGATGTGGATGCAACCGGTGGTAACGATACCAACAATGATGGTATTGATGACGCTGTTGCGGCGGCAGGTTTAACGGATTCTGATAATGACGGCATACCTGATTTCAGAGATCTTGATGCGGACGGCGATGGCATAAACGATCTTGTTGAAGCGGGCGGTTCTGACACTGATAGCGACGGAATCACCGACTCATTTTCTGATATCAATGGCAATGGCCTTGCAGATTCACTCGAAGGTACCGGCTTGCCGAATGCTGATACCGATGGCGACGGTGACCCAGACAGGCTTGACCTTGACTCTGATGCTGACGGTATAAGTGATGCCCTTGAGGCTGATGCAAACAGTGGCGCAGGCACTGCAACAACACCTGTTGATACTGACAATGACGGTATTCCAGATTTCATAGATGCCGATGCAGACGGTGATGGTATTCCGGATCTATTTGAGAACACGGGTGACACCGACACTGATGGCATAGCGGACTATCTTGATCTGGATTCAGATAATGACGGTGTTCCTGATTCAGAAGAAGCACCTGGCCTTAATGCCGATGGTGACTCTGATGGTATTGATGATTTATATGATGTGGATGCCACTGGTGGTAATGATTCAAATGGTGATGGCATTGATGATGCCGTAGCCGTTAGTGGTGTACTGGATTCAGATAATGACGGCGTTCCCGATTTTCGTGATACCGACTCAGATGCTGATGGCATTAGTGATCTTGTTGAAGCAGGCGGTGTTGACTCCGATGGCAATGACATCACGGACGGGTTTGTTGATAGCAATAACAACGGACTCTCCGACAATTTAGAGTCCAATCCATTAGCAAATCCCGATACTGATAACGATGGCATGGCCGATGTACTTGATTCCGATTCGGATAACGATGGTTTAACGGATATGCAGGAGGCGGGTAGTAACCCGTCATCACCTGTCGATACCGATGCGAATGGCATTGCCGACTATCTTGATACAGATTCGGACGGCGATGGCTTATCAGATACAGCCGAGGCGGGTGCTAACCCTGGTGTGCCCTTGGATACCGATAACGATGGTGTAGCCGACCACCTGGATACCGATTCAGATGGAGATCTCATTCCAGATAGTGTCGAAGTCGGCGCTAATCCTTTATCGCCTGTGGATACAAACGGCGATAACACGCCTGATCATTTAGATACGGATTCTGATGGTGATGGTATTCCTGATTCGGTAGAAGCTGGGTCGGATGTATCTAACCTTGTTGATACCGATGGTGACGGCATACTTGATTATATTGATTCCGATTCTGATAACGATGGTATTCCGGATGTGTTGGAAGGTACGGGTGATACCGATTCAGACGGTATCCCTGATGTGCTTGATCTAGACTCCGATAACGATGGTATTTTTGATGGTGTCGAGGCCGGATCAAACGGTGCTGATGCCGACGACGATGGCATCCTTGATGTTTATGATGTGGATGTCACCGGAGGCAATGATGTCAATAATGATGGCGTGGATGACGCGGTTGCGGCGAATGGTTTAACCGACACCGATGGAGATGGCGTACCGGACTTTCGCGATCTTGATTCAGACAACGATAGCGTTAGCGATCTGGTTGAAGCAGGTGGTGCCGATACCGATGGAAACGGCATCGCGGATAACAGCAACGATGTTAATGACAATGGTGTTGCGGATATCTTTGAATCTGCCCCTTTGCCTAACACCGACACCGATAATGATGGTGTTCCAGACAATCTCGAACTCGATTCCGATAACGATGGCTTAAGCGATACGTTTGAGGTCGGTGGTGTACCGGCAGGTGGTGGCTTTGCTAACCCTACCGATGCCGATGCTGATGGCGCCCCGGATTTTCAAGATACTGATTCTGACAACGATGGTCTGACAGACACGGTTGAAGCGGGCAGCGACTTTAGCGCACCGGCAGATACAGACGCCAACGGTGTTCCTGATCATCTTGATTCCGATTCAGATGGTGATGGTATCCCTGATGCAGTAGAAGTTGGTGCTAACCCGGCGGCACCTTTGGATACGGACAGTGACGGCGTTTTCAATCACCTTGATACCGATTCGGACGACGATGGTTTATCCGATGCATTGGAAGCAGGCCCTAACCCGGTTACGCCACTTAATTCTGATAACGATGGTGCTCCAAACTATTTGGATACCGATTCTGATGACGACGGTAACAGCGATACGATTGAAGCCGGTGGCAATCCATTACTACCCGCTGATACCGACAGCGATGGCACACCTGATTACATTGATGATGACACAGACAATGATGGCATCCCTGACGTGATCGAAAACGCTGCCAGTTCGCAAGACAGCGATGGCGATGGCATCATAAATTCGCTCGACAGCGATTCTGATGGCGATGGCATTGCTGATTCGATAGAAAACAATGCACCAACTGATGATGTCGATGGGGATGGCATTCCCAATTATCTTGATCAGGATTCTGACAACGATGGTTTACCAGATGCAGTGGAGTCTGCTCCTGATAGTGATGGTGATGGCATAGCCGATTATGTCGATCTGGATTCAGATAATGATGGCGTGAGTGACCTGATAGAAGCGGGTATTCCTGCCAGTGTAGATGCCGATGGTAATGGCACCGTAGATGGTGCAGCTGGCGCTAACGGTATTCCGGATTCGGTTGAAACTGCGCCGGAAAGTGGTGAACCGGATTTCAACGCCGATGGTGCGGCCGATATGCCGGTTGACAGTGATGGCGATGGAGCAGCCGATTATGTAGAACTGGATAGTGATGATGACGGTATCAGTGATCTTGTAGAAGCAGGCGGTCTCGATGTAAATGCCGATGGTATGGTGGATACGCCAACTGACAATGATTCAAATGGTGTTGCCGATAGTATTGAGACATCACCATTACCAGATACAGACACGGACGGAGATGGCGCGGTTGATCGTCTCGACGAAGATTCTGATGATGATGGCCTCAGTGATGCCAGTGAAGCAGGCATCGGCGGAGGGCCAGGATTAGCAACGCCAGTAGATACCGATGGTGATGGTGTACCTGATGTATTAGATACTGATTCAGATGCTGACGGTATTCCCGATGCAATTGAAGCGGGTGATAATCCTGGGCAAGCCGTTGACACGGATAGTGATGGCGTGCCGGATGTATTAGATGAGGATTCAGATGACGACGGCATCCCAGATGTGATTGAAGCTGGTAGTAATCCTGCCACGCCAGTTGATTCCGATAATGATGGTACACCGGATACTTTGGATATAGATTCTGATTCTGATGGCATTCCTGATGCAGTTGAAGCAGGGAGCAATCCTGCTGTGCCAGTGGATACAGATAATGATGGCACGCCGGATACGCTGGATATGGATTCTGATGCCGATGGTATTCCTGATGCAACTGAAGCCGGTGCCAACCCTCTGTTACCCATTGATACCGACAACGATGGCACGCCAGATACATTAGATACCGATTCTGATGCTGATGGCATTCCGGATGTTATTGAGGTAGGTGCTAACCTTGCGCAGCCGCTTGACTCCGATAATGATGGTACGCCAGATACATTAGATACCGATTCTGATGCTGATGGCATTCCGGATGCGATTGAAGCCGGCAACAATCCAGCGGTGCCAGTCGATTCAGATAACGATGGTACACCGGATGTGTTGGATGCCGATTCAGATGCTGATGGAATCCCTGATGAGATAGAAGCCGGGGCTAATCCTGCTGTGCCAGTTGATACCGACAACGATGGCACACCGGATACATTAGATGCTGATTCTGATGCCGATGGTATCCCCGATGCAACTGAAGCGGGTGCGAATCCTTCGCTGCCAATTGATTCAGACAACGATGGTACACCGGATACGTTAGATGCCGATTCTGATGGCGATGGCATACCCGATGTTATTGAAGTAGGTGCCAACCCTGCACAGCCGCTTGACTCCGATAATGATGGCACGCCGGATACGTTGGATACTGATTCGGATGCGGATGGCATTCCTGATGCGATTGAAGCAGGTAACAATCCTGCTATGCCAGTGGATTCAGATAACGATGGGACACCGGATGTTCTGGATGCCGATTCAGATGCGGATGGCATACCTGATGAGATTGAAGCCGGAGCTGATCCTGCGCAACCAGTTGACTCGGATAATGATGGTACGCCAGATACATTAGATGCCGATTCAGATGCCGATGGTATTCCAGATGAGATTGAAGCCGGGGCTAACCCTGCACAACCGGTTGACTCGGATAATGATGGCACGCCCGATATTTTAGATGCCGATTCAGATGCCGATGGCATACCCGATGAGATAGAAGCCGGAGCTAACCCAGCACAACCAGTTGACTCGGATAATGATGGCACGCCCGATATTTTAGATGCCGATTCAGATGCCGATGGCGTACCTGATGCTGCCGAAGGCGGTGGCGATTCAGATGGTAATGGTACGCCTGACTTTCAGGAATCGACCATAGGCACAGGGCCTGAACCTGAACCCGAGCCTGAACCCGAGCCTGATCCAGAGTCAGAACCAGAGTCAGAACCAGAGTCAGAACCAGAGTCAGAACCAGAGTCAGAACCCGGAGCGGAGCCCGAGCCACCCGCATCTGATATTGACAATGACGGTGTACCCAACGCTGTAGAAGGGCTGGGCGACGCGGATGGCGATGGCTTTCCCAACGCTTTCGACACCGATTCAGACAACGATGGCATTCCTGACAGTGTAGAAGCTGGTCCAAATCCGCAATCACTGTTAGACAGCGATGGTGATGGTATTGCGGACGCGTTTGATATCGATTCCGATAACGATGGTATTCCAGATGCTGTTGAAGCGGGTGACGTGCCTTCAGAACCAGTCGACACGGATGGTGATGGCGTAGTTGATGTGCTGGATGCCGACTCGGATAACGATGGCCTGACTGACACAGTTGAAGCTGGCGGTACTGATGACAACGGTGATGGTGAGATTGATGGTTTTGTTGATAACAACAACAACGGCCAGGACGATGGCGTCGATCTGCTTGCGCTGCCAACCGGCGACTTCGACAGTGATTCAGCACCCGATTTTCTTGATCAGGACAGTGATAACGATGGCCTGACTGATGTCGCCGAAACGCAAGGTATCGCGGCCGATCTGGATGGTGATGGTGTTGTGGATGGGTTTGTAGACACCGATGGTGATGGCTTGGATGACAGCGTTGCCGCAGTGCCTGTGGTGTCAGAAGACACAGATGGTGATCTGTCCCCCAATCAGCTGGATGTGGATGCGGACGGTGATGGCATTGTTGATCTTGTCGAAGCGGGGGGCAATGACGCTGACGGTGATGGCATGCTGGACAGTTTTTCTGACATAGACAGTGATGGTATCCCAGATAGTGTCGATGTAGATCAGACATTGGGCAGTGATGCCGATAACGATGGCATAGACGATTCAGCAGATGCCGATTTTGTTGATGATCAACCGGATACCGATGGCGACGGCGTCATCGATTCGCGTGATGCCGATGTCAACGGCGATGGCCATGCCAATACGCTGGGTAACATCATTGTTCCCGATGCCGAGTGGCCCGATTCTGATGGTGATGGTATCGCTGATGTCGCCGAGTTCAATAGCCTTAACGAAGTGATAGGTGAGGCTAACAGTGAAGGCTTAATCCGATCAGGGTTAAACGGCAACGGCTGTTCAGTTACACCTGGCGGAGGGACAATGGATCCAACACAACTAATAATGGTCGTCATTGCTACGTTATTTTTGCTCATGCGCCGATCCAGACGAGCACTCGCGCTCAGTACGGTGTTGGTGACAATGTTGTTTACAACACAGGTGCACTCGCAGTCTTTGCCAGCAACTGATCAGCAAACACCGCTTAAGAAAACATCAATTGCTGGCAGTGAATACGATGAAAATGCGTTTACTCGCCGATTTTACGGCGGTATTGGTTTAGGGATGAGTAGCCTCAACCCAGATACCTCCGATGCCGTAGGTGTTGATGTCACTGAAAGTGCTAATGCCGGTGTGCAATTAATGCTGGGTATGGATATCAACAAGTGGGTGTCTGTTGAAGGGCACTTTGCTGAGCTAGGTGAAGCTGGAATATCCAACAATGAATCACTTGGCTACAGAACACTTGGTCTGAGTGCACTGGCGTACGCTGGCAAATCGCGACATAAATTTAATCGCCATGGTTTTTCCGGATACGGCAGACTCGGTTTTGGCTTGTTGAATAATACTCCCAGCCCGGATCTAAACTTTGAACAGGTTAATTCATCACATGTGTTAGTGGGTTTAGGTCTTGAGTATGCAACGCGTAAGGGTTTAGGCGTGCGAGCCGAGGGTATCTCTTTCGACTCTGATGTGAGCTATTTCCAACTTGGTTTGCTTTACCGCTTTGGTAAACGTCGACAGGAACGCGCACGTGAAATTGTTGTACAGAAGCCTGCGCCAGTTGTTGCACCCATTGCTCCTGCGGTTGTACCTGCACCAGTGGTTGTACCAGTACCAGCCGTAGCGGTTGCTCCAGCGGATAGCGACAGCGATGGTGTTATTGATAGTCAAGACCGTTGTCGTCAAACAGGAGAGGGCGTTGCTGTTGATGCTAGCGGTTGTGCCATTTTTAATGGTGTTATTGAGGGTGTGAATTTCAATAGTGGGTCGGCGCAGCTAACATCAGAAGCAATTAGAGTACTAAGCGGCGTAGTCTCAACACTCAATAGCTACCCGGCAATTAAGTTAAATATCATGGCCCATACTGACAGTCAGGGCGATGACGGTGCCAACCGACACCTGTCACGTCAGCGTGCGAGATCAGTCGGTGTGTTTTTGGTTAAAAACGGCATCAGCGCCAAAAGGCTGAAAGCATTTGGTCATGGTGAAGAGCAGCCAATTGATACCAACGATACCGAGGCGGGAAGAGCCCGTAATCGACGCGTAGAATTTGTTGCAAGGCGTTACAACGCCAATTGATTAACTGACAAACACCGGGCTGCTTGTGCAAAGCAGCCCGGTTCGGTTCTTTGACGTTTTCGCTGCGCATCTGCAGCGTTTCCGCCAGCAACTAAATTAGTACCATAGCCTACTCACTTGCCACATCTTTTGGGCAGAGAATTCCAACGGCCATTCACGAGCAATGCCTGCGAATCACCGTCAGAGCATGATGCGTAAAAATGCGTGAAAGATGGATAAACGGAAACGGAAACACCATGTGACGGTCGCTGAAACCTTTTTTGACCAATTAGTATAGGAAAATTACCTATTCTGTTGGTAGCAGGCATCACATACGTTTTCGAAGGCATGCGATAATCACACGCTAATCGATTAACGAGATGTTGTACATGAAGTATAAATTGCATTGCTTTGCTCAATCTGGAAACGCGTACAAAGTTGCGCTTATGCTCAACCTGTGTGGTGCAGACTGGGAGCCTGCCTTTGTGGATTTTTTTAATAAAGCGCATACCAAGCCTGAATACAAAGCACTGAACGAATTTGGTGAGGTGCCAGTGCTTGAAGCTGGCGAACTTGTACTGAGCCAGTCGGGCGTTATTCTGGACTATCTAGCAGATGAATTTGAACAGTTTGATGCGGCAAGTGTACCGGAACATCGAGAAATTTTTCGATGGTTATTTTTTGATAACCACAGGCTTACTGGCAGTGTTTCTACCTTACGGTTTTTAAGGCATTTTGCAAAAACGGGCGAAACCCCAATTACCGAATTTTTGCAGGGTAGAGCAGGCGCTGCGTTGAACGTCCTGAATAACCGATTGTCAGAATCCCCATATGTCATTGGTGAAAAGCCCACCATTGCCGATATATCTATGTGCGGTTATCTGTATTGGCCGGAAGAAATAGGCATTGATATGGCTGATTACCCCCACATTAATAGCTGGTTGAATCGTATTTCAACTTTGCAAGGTTGGGTGCACCCTTACGAACTAATGCCCGGGCATCCTCTCGAAACGTAAATAAAAGTTGGTTGCAGGTCACATTATATATAAGTGAATTTACTTTAAAAGCAGTTAGGCGCCGATACTGCCGGTAGAAGCGCACCGAGGTCCAGGCAATAGCAAAGGCAACACCTATGTCCAGAATCCCAATACAGGTAACCGCGTCAAAGCTGGCAGTGTTAGTACTGCTTTGGCTGGTCTTTTGCTCCGCGGCAAATGCACAACAGACGCTGTCTGATAAAGTGCGTTCTGATGAATTGCGCACCGCTGTTTCGGATGTTAGCAATCCATTTGCATCAAGTAGCTCTATCGAATTTGGACGACGCATTATTGGCGGTAACGTCGTTGCCCCCAATACCTACCCCTGGATGGTTGCATTTGCACATTTAAGACGTGGCACGCTAGGACAAAATCAATTTTGTGGTGGCTCTGTCATTGCCGATCGCTGGATATTGACTGCAGCGCATTGCATGTTCAGTACTGCAGGTGATCCACTGACCATTGATGACTTTGTAGTGGCCACCGGTATAACTAATATTGTGGAAGACATACCGGATCTTGTCTTGCAGGCTGTGAACATTTTCGTGCATCCCGAATACGACAATGATTCGCTCGATGTATTGTTTGATATTGCCGTGATAGAACTGAGTGCAGACACAAACATCGAACCTTTGGAACTGTCCAAGCAGCGCACAGCCGAATTGGTCGACCTTGATGCCATCGTCATGGGTTGGGGTGCAATTGAATTTGACGATATTTCAGACCCTTTATATCCGGCATCGCTTAACGATGTGGTGGTACCCATCGTTTCAAGAGCCACCTGCAACGGTCCGTTCTCCTACAGAGGCGCAATTCAGCCAACTCAAATTTGTGCAGGCTTGGTGGAAGGTGGTAGAGACAGCTGTGTGGGTGACAGTGGTGGGCCATTAATAGTAAGCCTGGATGGTGTGCAGCAGCAAGTGGGTGTTGTTAGCTTTGGTAACGGATGTGCCGAACCGAACTTTTATGGTGTATACACCAACATTCCTTTTTACATCGATTGGATAAATAACTTTGTTGATGTAGGGGACGCGTTGTTCGATCCGGATGAAGAGCTGGCAAGTGCTGTGTTTGTGCAAGATGATGAAACAGGTTTTGGTGCCTTGTCGTTTTGGTTGCTTGGCCTTTTAGCCGTTGTCCGAATCAGGAAAAAAACCGTATGAGCCTGATTAATTCAGTTTCTATTTCAGCCTTGGCACTATTAGTAACGGCCTGTGCAGTTGGCAGTGAACCGTCAGCACTGAGTATTCAAAAGTCTGATAACGCCCTGGTGCTTGCGGGTGCAAGTATGGGTCAATCTTATGATGAGGTTATGCAAACTGCGAGCTCACGCTTTGCGGTCGAGCCTCATTGTGAACAACGCAAAATCGCTTACGGTTTGCGTAGAAAGGCACACCCCTATGAGGTTTGTGCGTTTGAACCCGATACTGAAACAGTGGCGGATGCACCTTTAAGTGAGGTGGTCTATCACTTTATCGATACCAAGCTTGTGCGAGTGGACATGCGAGCCAGTGGTGGCGATCAGTTAATTGAAAAAATGAAAGGCGATGCCAGCGTTGCCTTTGGCGCAACTGCCAGTGAAAACACAGCGTCTAAGCAGCGGCTACTGTGGCAAGGTGATGATGCGGTTTTCGGAGTAAGGCAGGGTACCTCTGCAAGTAGTGGCAGTGTGTATATCCGATTGAACCATGCCGATTTGGCAATCAATGTCCCTTGGCTGGCTGAAGATTAGCCAGTCGCTCAGGCAAGTCAGTCTACTTGCCGATTAAACCCGTCTTTTCAATCTGCTTCGGTTTTCAGTTATATAACGGCTACTATTCCGAACCTGGCTTTAAAAATTCAGATTGAATCTGCTCAAAGCTTGTGTGGCGAATATCGCGCCCCTTAACCAAATACACAACGTACTCACAAATATTAACTGAGTGATCGCCTATGCGCTCTAGTGCGCGAGCACACCAAGTCATGTTTAAAAGCGTTGTTACCTGCCGCGAATCTTCCATAAGATGGGTTGCCAGTAAACGCGATAAAGTATCGTATTCCGCGTTAACATCTTCATCGCGCGCAGCCGTTTCAATTGCCGCGTTAACATCCAGGCGCGCAAATGCATCCAGTGCATCACCGAGCATGGATTTTACCAGTTCGCCAAGGTGTCGAAGGTGTTTACGGTGCGCTGCCACCTGTGCAGCATCATGTGGTTCAGCGGCAAAGCGGCCTAATTTTTCAGCTTCATCACCAATGCGTTCCAAGTCGGTAATGACTTTGATAACCGTTACTATCAGACGAAGATCACTTGCAGTGGGTTGTCGTCTGGCGAGTATTTGAATGCATTCTTCATCGATTTCCACTTCCATGCCATTCACTTCATAGTCCGTTTTTGCGACCTCATCTCCTAAATCGCCGTCAGACTCAAGGAGCGCGGTTAAGCCTTTGCCCACTTGCTGCTCTACAAGGCCACCCATCGCAAGGACCTTGTTACGGATATCTTCCAGTTCGTTATTAAACTGCTGAGAGATGTGCTGATCGAGATGTAATTTATCCATTACTATTTACTCTTTGTCTGGTTAGTTAAGGACTTACCCAAATCGTCCAGTAATGTAATTTTCTGTCAGTTCGTGTGACGGATTAGTGAAGATATGGTTAGTTGAACCTACTTCCACCAATTTGCCTAAATGAAAATAAGCGGTGCGTTGCGATACACGTGCAGCCTGCTGCATGGAGTGTGTCACTATCGCAATAGCATAGTTCTGGCGCAGCTCATCTATCAGTTCTTCGATGCGAGCGGTTGCAATGGGGTCTAGCGCTGAGCAGGGCTCGTCCATCAGGATAACTTCCGGGCTGACTGCAATTGTGCGTGCAATACAAAGCCGTTGCTGCTGACCACCGGAGAGACTGGTGCCAGGGGCTTCAAGCCGGTCTTGAACTTCACTAAATAAACCAGCCTTTTGTAAGCTATCCACAACAATGTCATCAAGCTCTGCCCGGTTGTTTGCCAGCCCATGTATACGCGGCCCATAGGCCACATTGTCGTAAATACTTTTCGCAAACGGGTTGGGTTTTTGAAATACCATACCAACGCGTGCGCGCAGCAACACAGGGTCGAGCTCTTTTCCGTAAAGGTCTTCACCATCAAGTGTCATTTCACCTGTTACACGGCAAGAAGGGATAGTGTCGTTCATTCGGTTCATGCAGCGTAAAAAGGTTGATTTACCACAACCCGAAGGGCCAATCATGGCGATCACTTCGTTGTTTGCTATATCCAGGCTGACATCGTAAATCGCTTGCTTATCACCATAAAAAACATCGATGTTTTTTAAGCGCATTTTAGGGTCGTCGACGGTAACCTCGCCAACAGTTTCCTTGATGTTCTCAAACGCGGTGTTTTCAGACTCGTTCACACTACAGGTTCTCTTTTGTTAGCCAGCCAAGCAGACAACGACTGATGCTGCACGCTACCATCGTCGTTCAAACTTTTTCCGCAGCAATACAGCCACTGCGTTCATTAATATCAGAAATGCCAGTAAAACGATAATGGCAGCCGAGGTTTTTTCAACAAACGCTCGTTCTGGGCTGTCGGCCCATAAAAATACCTGAACCGGCAACACCGTGGCTGCATCGGTGATACTGCTGGGCACATCGACAATAAACGCCACCATGCCGATCATTAATAATGGTGCTGTTTCTCCTAAGGCTTGTGCAAGACCAATGATGGTACCGGTGAGTATGCCAGGCATCGCCAGTGGTAATACGTGATGCCATACAACTTGCTGAGGGGAAGCACCAAGGCCTCTGGCGGCTTCTCTAATTGAAGGCGGCACGGCTTTTAATGCGGCACGGCTGGCGATAATAATGGTGGGTAAGGTCATTAAGCTTAAGACGATGCCCCCAACCAAGGGGGCTGAGCGCGGCAGACTAAAGAAATTGATAAACACCGCCAAACCGAGCAGGCCAAACACGATGGACGGTACCGCCGCAAGGTTATTGATATTGACTTCAACAATGTCTGTCCAGCGGTTTTGCGGCGCAAATTCTTCTAGATAAATTGCAGCCGCAACCGCGATTGGGAATGACAATAAAAAGGTAATAAGTAAGGTGAAGGCGGAACCCACCAAAGCCGCTCGTATTCCGGCTTGTTCTGGTTCGCGTGAATCGCCATTAGTAAAAAACGCGGTATTGAGTCGCGTTTCCATATCACCTGCATCCACAAGTTCTTTTGTCCAGGCGATTTGCGAATCTTTTAAGCGGGTTGTGATGCTGTCAGGGTCCTCAAGGTTAGCACCGGATTTAACCAGTGCGCTCACTTCATCATCGGCTGTAACCCACATGGAAACGGTTGTTCCAATTTGGCTTGGATCGTCTACGACGCTTTTGGATAACTGGTACTCGGCACCAGAGCTGATGATCTTATATAAATTTCTTTTATCACCGCGTTTGGTCACATCAGGGAAACGCAGCAGCATGGCATCTTTTATGGCTTTTGAATAATTGGCCGCGCGTAACTCTTTATATTCTGATTCGGTGTTGGCACCGAGTACGTCTTCGCTAAGTGGTATATCGAGTTTGACATACGTGCTGGTAAACGCTGGCCAGCCTTTTATAAAGATACTCGTGATGAGTACCACCAAAAACGCCAGACTGGCAAAGATAGCCATGATGCCGTAAAAGCGAAAGCGCTTCTCAGCCGCATAGCGGCGCTTCAAAGTGGACTTCACCTTTTCGGTAGTGGTCGACGCGGCGTTCACTTTTACTGGCTGTTCAGTATCAGTTGAATTATCAAGTGGCTCTTGATTACTCATATTGTTCTCTGTATCGACGCACAACATGCAGTGCGATCACATTCAGTAAGAGGGTGGTAACAAAGAGCATTAAGCCCAATGCAAATGCAGCTAATGTTTTAGCGCTATCAAATTCCTGATCACCAGTGAGCAAGGTCACTATCTGCACGGTGACTGTGGTAACCGCTTCCAATGGGTTAGCCGTAAGATTGGCTGCTAGTCCAGCAGCCATAACCACAATCATGGTTTCACCGATCGCTCTGGATACTGCCAGTAGTATGCCGCCCACAATACCGGGTAAGGCTGCAGGGAACACCACCTTGCGTACGGTTTCAGATTTGGTGGCGCCAAGCCCGTACGAGCCATCGCGCATCGATTGCGGAACCGCGGTGATGACATCATCTGATAAAGAGGAGACAAACGGAATAATCATAATGCCCATGACAGTACCCGCGGCCAATGCACTTTCGGATGAGACGCTTAAGCCGATGCTCTCGCCCAATCGACGAATTAAGGGGGCCACCGTCAGGGCTGCAAAAAAGCCATACACAACGGTTGGAATACCGGCGAGCACTTCAAGTAGCGGTTTCACAATCGCCCGGGTTCTGGTCGTGGCGTATTCCGCCAGATAGATTGCCGACATCAGGCCAAAGGGTACGGCGACAACCATGGCAATGGCTGAGATCAACAAGGTGCCAACAAAAAGTGGAATAGCTCCAAAAGAACCGGATGAACCCACCTGATCTGCACGCAGGGCGGTTTGCGGGCTCCATTTTGTACCGGTGACAAATTCGACAATGCTCACTTGCTGAAAAAAACGAATGGCTTCAAACAGAACCGAGAACACAATGCCTATTGTGGTGAGAATGGCAATGGAGGCGCAAGTGAGTAAAAAGAAATGCAGGATGCGTTCAACGTTGGTTCTTGCCTCCGTCTTGGCGCGAATTTTTCTGTAGGCCAGCGCGGCCCCCGCTAAAGCGGCACACAAAATCAAAATAAGTTGTGCGATATTGCTGAACTGTTGAAGCGATTTAAGTTTTTTGGCAACGAACAATTTTCCAGGGTCATCAACCGAACTGATGCGATCTGCCGAGACGATGTTCTGAATATCGTTTTTAAATAACTCGACAGACTTAGCGCCTTTTTCCTGTACCGCTGCCGGAATGGACCCATCAAGCAGCGAACTAGTGATAGGTGCTTCAAAGAGTTTCCAGGCCAGGATAATGGCAATGGCCGGTAGCGCACACCAAAGTGCCACCATAAACCCGTAATGGCCTGGTAGCGAATGCATGTTGCGGATACCGCCGCTGTTTCTCGCAATGCTGAGCGCTTTAAGACGGCCGAAGAAGTAAGAGGCTAGAGCCAGAACCAGCGCCAGCAATAGCATAGATGCAGTTGACATAAATTTTTACTGGCGCTCATACTGATGAGCGGTATTTTAGCGACTTATCTGCCGCTTGAGTGAAGTATCGGTATAAAACTCAAGCGGCAGGGTTAAAGCCAATATTTAAAACGTTTTCATCGCTGCCATGTTATTGAAGCATCAGCTTCTCAAGACCGTTAACAGCTGAGCCTACATCACTGCGCTCATCTTCGGGTAAAGGGATCATGCCTTTGTCGGCAAGATAACCTTCTTCGCCCCAAGACCCTTCGCTGGTGAATTCAGCGAGATACTCGTTGATACCTGGAACCGTGCCAATGTGTTGCGCTTTAACATAGAAATACAATGGACGTGAGATACCGTAGTCGCCGTCTGCGATAGCATCAAAGTCAGCCTCAAAACCGTCCACTATCGAACTCTGCACTTTATCGCTGTTTTGCTCAAGAAAGCTGAAACCGAAGATGCCCATCGCATTCGGGTTGGCTTCAAGCTTCTGCACGATTAAGTTGTCGTTTTCGCCAGCTTCAACAAACGCACCGTCTTCACGCATGGTATGACAAACAGCCTTGTAACGATCACCGTCTGATTTTTTCATTGCACCAATAAAATCGAACGATTTACAGCCACCTTCCATTGCAAGCTCTACAAACGCATCGCGTGTACCGGATGTCGGAGGCGGGCCCATCACTTCGATTTTCTGCTCCGGAAGGCTTGAATTGATTTCATTCCAATTCATGTACGGGTTTTCAACAAGCGTGTCAGAGCCATCTGGGTTGGGTACTTCTTTCGCCAGCGCCATAAAAAGGTCTGCCAATGTCAGATCCATTTGTTCAGCCTCTACAGAGTTGGCAACGGCTATACCGTCGTATCCAATCAGAACTTCTACAACATGATCAACGCCGTTAGCTTTGCAATCTTCGTATTCACTCGCTTTGATGCGACGTGATGAATTAGTGATATCAGGCGTGCCTACACCGATGCCTGAGCAAAACAGTTTCAGGCCGCCACCAGAACCTGTGGATTCAATTTTAGGTGTGTTGAAATCGGTCACTTTGCCAAAACGCTCAGCGACAACAGTGGCAAATGGATATACCGTGGATGACCCGACAATACTGATGTAATCACGAGCAAATGCGGGCGCGCTTAGTGTGCTCGCAGCCAGTGCTGCGCCGATAATCAAACCTGAATTTTTCATGGTCTCTCTTCTTTAAAGTATGAATAAGGAATTAAGGAAGTGTTGGTGTTTCTCTACGGTAGAGAAGCTTATGGACTGAATATGACACCAATATTAAAAAGCCCGCGATTAACCATTTTTCGTGATTGGTTATGCAGTTTCTGTGCAAACAAACCTGTTGCACGGCGATATAGTGCTTGATTGTTACGGTTTTATGACAGCCAGATGACGGCTAAAGATTGATTACTTTGGCGGTGTTAGCGACCCGTGACGGGGGAAATTCAATATGGAAACACGATCCTTGACCCGGTTGTGAATCCACACGCAATTGCCCACCGTGGCGTTGCGCCACATGCTTCACAATGGCAAGCCCGAGCCCGGTGCCACCGGCGGTACGAGAGCGTGCTTTATCGACTCGGTAAAAACGCTCGCTCAAGCGGCTTAAATGATGGGCCTCTATGCCTTGCCCATTATCCCCTACAGAAAGTTCTGGGTTGTTGGCTTCGTTCAGTTGCCAGGTCACGGTGATTTGGGTGCCAGCCGCGGTGTAATTGACAGCGTTACTGATGAGGTTTGAACAGGCGCTATAGACCTCGTTTTCTGATCCAAGCAGCAATAATTGTTCATCAACGTGCAAAACAAATTCATGTGCTTTGCCGCTGCTGTTGCTCAGCGCATCCGTGATGGTGCGCAGAATTTGCGCCACCAATACAGGGTCGCCTTCAGCTTCCTTGAGAGGGTTGCCCTCCAACTTGGATAACTCAAGCAAATGCTCAACAATGTAATGCATGCGTTCGCTTTGTTCGGCTACCTGGGTCAGGCTCTTGTGATGTGGTTCGGCAAGTCTGTCATCATCAAGCAACGCTTCTAGGTACCCGCGGATGACCGTTAAAGGCGTGCGTAACTCGTGCGATACATCTGCCACAAAGGCGCGACGCATTTCGCGCACGCGCACACGTTGCGTAATGTCACGGGCAATCAGTACGGTCATGCCTTTGCCGGCGGTCACTTTTATCAGCGACAGCGTTTTATCGGCGTTGAGGTGAGAGGTGATTTCGGCTTCAACGCCGTGCTCACTGTTCGATAAAAAATGCTGAAAGTCCGGAGCTCGCAACAGGTTATCGATGCGCTGCCCTCGATCACGCTCATGCTTGATGTTGAGCAAAGTATGTGCAGCCGTGTTGCACCAATTGATTTGATTGTGTTCATCTAGCACGACCGTGGCATCCGGTAATTCCGCTGCCAGGCTATTGAAACGCGCCAATGCCGCGCGGTAGCTATTGCGTTGGCTACGGCTGTAAGCTTTTTCTCGATGCACCAAAGCAACCACGTGATCCATCATCCCAATGGTGTCTGGAACCTTATTGGTGCTGCTGCCTTCTCCAAGCCACTTCACGATGTGGCTGATGCGCCACAGAGACCAGCAGCCATAGCCAATGCTGACTAGCAACATGCTAAGTAGAATTTGCTCGGCAACCAAGCCCACGATGGCAGCCGCCATTAGCGCAAGCGCAAACCAGCTAAATTCGGTTCGCACCAGTGCAGACAAGTTCATCGTTGTGGTGGTCTTTGCCATGGCAGGGATGATACCGCTTTGGCCAATCGAAAAGGTCAATTAGGACCGCATTTAGCTAGTCAGCGGCAGGATTCCCGGTTAATCGATAGCCGGCACCGCGAACAGTTTCCACCATGTTATCCAGTCCGCTTTTTCGCAGGCTTTTGCGCAGCCTCAGGATGTGTACATCGACCGTGCGCTCCTCAATAAACGTGCCCACACCCCACACATGGTCAAGTAATTGACTGCGGCTGTACACACGCTCGGCGTTTTGCATCAGAAATCGCAGTAATTTGAACTCGGTGTGGCCGAGATCGACTCTTTCGGACTTGGCCAGTACTTGTACAGTGGCCGTGTTCAGGCTTAAATCACCTAGCTGCAACAGCCCTTTGTTGTCAGAAAATTGTGCACTTCGCCGCAATAGTGCGTTTATGCGCGAATTAAGCTCTCTTGGTGAAAAAGGCTTGGTCATGTAGTCATCGGCACCGGCATCGAGGCCCGCTGAGATATCTAGCTCTTCGGCTTTTGCTGTGAGCATGATGATCGGCAGTTGTCGGGTGATGTCCTCTTTGCGCAAAGACCGCACAAATTCCAGCCCACTGCCACCCGGCAACATCCAATCGACTAATGCGATATCAATTTTTTGATCGGCCAGGATCAGCTTTGCATTGGTCACATTTTCTACCACGACAACCGTGTGACCATGCTGCTCTAGAGAATAGGTGAGCATGTCTCGAATCGGTTCTTCATCCTCAACCGCCAATATGGTGGTGTTGGAGGCATTACTATCAGCGTTCACTTAACGAAAAACTCCCGATATTGGGGTTCGATTTTAATTGCCACAATTTAGTCCTCTATTGTGACAAACCTGTGACTTGCGAAGTATTGCTTGCAGGCTTTTTACTGAACTGTGACAATAGGGACTTAGCAATGGTGTTCCGTATCGGCACTCTCGCGACGAGATTCTGTTAACCCCGTCAGGCCTGGAAGGGAGCAGCGGCAGCAGTTGATTCGGGCGCCGGGATGCGGCTGGTACGGAATGCCGCCTAACACCACTAATCAAATTCTTCATGAGCAGCTACAAGGTTCTTGCGCGAAAGTGGCGGCCGCAACGCTTTGACGACATGATCGGTCAGGAGCACGTTTTGCGAGCCCTGGTCAATGCGCTCGAATCTGGCCGCTTACATCACGCTTATTTATTCACCGGTATGCGCGGTGTGGGTAAAACCACCGTAGCACGGATTTTTGCCAAATGCCTTAACTGCGAAACACAGGGTGTTAGCGCAAACCCCTGTGGTGCATGCTCAACCTGTAAAGACATTGATGCCGGTCGATTCTTTGACCTTATAGAAGTCGATGCGGCGTCCCGTACCAAAGTTGATGAAACCCGCGAGCTGCTCGAAAACGTGCCCTATGCCCCTGGCAGTGGCCGGTATAAGGTGTACCTGATCGATGAAGTGCACATGTTTTCGAC
>CAYSZH010000009.1:5547-52347 GCA_964435305.1 uncultured Granulosicoccaceae bacterium | reverse complement strand
AGTGCCTCTCTCAACTAAGAAGCTCATCAGAATTTTTATAATCATTTTACTTACCACGGCTATTGGTGGCTTGGTTTTTCAGAGCACCACGTTCGCGTTACCCAAAGTATTTGAAGAACGCCTGGGTAACTTTGCCACATCGGCAACGCTGGTTGGCTGGTATACCTTCATTGTGTTCTCGGTCGCGGCACTGGCTCAGCTTGTTGTGGGATATTTAGTCGATAAGCACTCTGTGCGCTGGGTCTTTGCCAGTGTTGCTATTCTTCAAGCGATTTTCTTCGCGCTAATGGTGCACATGACTGGTGCAATGGCACTCGCGGTGGCTATGGCTTTTATGTTAGTGGTGTTTGGTCAAATACCGATAAACGATGTATTGATAGGGCGAGTTGCACAAAGTGAGTGGCGAAGCAGAGCGTATGCATTAAGATACATTGTGACGTTCTCGGTTGCGGCCACCGCTGTACCCATCATTTCGTGGATTCATGGTTCATGGGGTTTTAGTAAGTTGTTTATGCTGTTATCTGTGGCAGCATTCTTAATATTTATCGCTACGTTGTTCTTACCAAATACCGAGTCAGTGGGACCTACATAGCGTTATTTTAAAGCATCAGATAAGCATTATTTAATTGGAATAAACAACACACCGCTATCGCAGTTCGCCTTCTACTAAAAGGATGCTAGGTGGTTCTTTGATTGCTGAAAATGGCTTATTTCCATTAAATTCGAACGAGGCGTATTCGATTTCGGCGTACACATTGTGATGGAAACGGTTAATGCATAGATGCTGAGTCGCGGCGGACGATAACTCACCAACGACTCGCTCATATCCGGCTTTAAGGCCGATTTGGTGGACCGACTCTCGAAGTATTCTGTAGTATTGTTGCCCACGTGCTGATGGGGATACAACCGCCATATCGATAAGCATACATTGGCCTGATCTTAACGGCCTTTTTGCGCGATATGCATCATCCAGACGTTGTAAAATCGCGTTTATTGGTTTTAAAGTTTCCGGAATAATTGCGGTGCTATGCACCTGTTCATGATAATCGCATGCGACTATGCAAGCGATTATTTCATTGGAACAATTATCAATGGCGACAAGTGAGAGCCCCTGGCTTATCATTGTCATGAAGCTGCTTTTCATGTAACTCTGATATTCTTCAATACCGACCCCAGTAGCCGTGTGTAATACACTGGCGTCTACAAAAACCTTGCAAGCCAATGAAAAAGCTTCTGCGGCATTGTTCTCATTTAAGGGCAAGATTGTGATCTTGTTATGTTTAATTGCAGCCATAGCGCTATTTTATCATTACCATGATTATGGATACGTTTTTCACCGTCAATTAAAGTTGACGAAATAGCAGTCGTCAACTAAGATTGACGTATGTCTAAATCCAACACACTCCCATCTGCTAAAAATCCGGAATTAGCGCTTGCAGCCGTTGTGGCTATCCGCAGAAAAGCGGATCAGTTGGAGAGAAGGGCGGTAGCAGAAGCCTTGGCTCAGGGTTGGAGCTGGTCGGAGATCGCTGAAGCCTTAGGTGTGAGCAAGCAGGCTGCGCATAAGCGCCACGCAGCCTCAGTTAAAAATACCCGTAAGGAGTAACATGTTTAATCGAATCCGGCTACGTATGGCCGACTTGCGAACAGTCAGCAAGCTTATAAGCGGTGCTGACAAAGAGGCTAATTTGTCTGGTGAAGAAAAGGCGGGTGCAGAGCATTTTGTACTCTCGGCTCTCAAATTGCCAGAATGAAACAAGGCGTGGCGATAAGATCGTTTAGGGTACTGGGTGTCGATAACGATGATTTGAGTTCCGCAATCGCCAGGGAGATCCAGGTTCATCCTTAGAAGTCCAGCAAGACGGACACCTCCCACCCTGCTAAACTGAGACGGCTCCTTCAGACTCAGGATCTGATCAATGAGTACTATTATTCTAATTTTTGCGCTGTTTGTTTTATTTGCCGCCGTGGTCATTCTTACTAGTCCCAGCACTGTCACTCAGTTTTTACAAAAACATCATGCCAGTAAAACGATATTTGGCTCAGCGGTAGCGGTAAGGCTTGTTGTTGGGTTAGTGCTTGTAGCTGAGGCAAGTCAGTCCAGGTTTCCGCTCACACTTGAAGTCCTAGGGTGGGTTTTTATCTTGGCGGCTATATTCCTACTGGCCATGAGACATCATAATTTTGTCCGCTTGATAAAGTGGGTGCTTGAGAAATTCGATCCATATGCCCGAATAGGTGGCGTCATCGCTGCGCTGTTTGGTGTGTTTCTACTGCATGCTGTAACTTAAATTGCGCTTACAATCGAACTAAATTGAAAGTGCTGTTTTCGGTGCAGTCTCTATTTCTAGCGGAGACAAACACTGCGGTCATTTCCGTTGTCAACTTATATGAATAAGAAAATGAGTAGCTTCAATTTAAAAATGGGCATGCAAGCTAAAACCGAGATTGTTGTCGGAACTCGGGATACGGCCCACCATGTTGGCAGTGGCAGAATCAAAGTATTGGCTACCCCTGTCATGATCATGCTACTTGAAGAGGCTGCCTTGCAGGCTGTTGAAGACCACTTACCTGCTGGCTATCAAACTGTTGGAATCAGGCTGGATGTCACTCATATTGCGGCAACGCCTGTCGGTATGCATGTAACCGCGGGTGCCGAGGTCGTGGCGGTTGATGGCCGAAAACTCATATTCAAAGTGTGGGCTGATGATGAAGCGGAGCGGATCGGTGAAGGCACGCACGAGAGAATCATCGTTGAACTTGAACGATTTGATAAGCGCATCAGTGTAAAAGCTAAAAAAGGCACAGTATAGTTTGTATAAGAAATCCTATAGATTTCTATTGTCTGCAAAAAATTGAGCTAACTTGTCCATCCGATACTGTGACTGGCGTCGTCTTACGACACAATTCTAAAAAATGAAGCTTGCGCTCTCTACTGATGTACGTATGTCCAATTACTATTGGGTCTATTTCCTTGCGATTGGCAGTTTTGCACCTTTCTCAGCTCTTTGGCTCGACTCGCTAGAAATTTCCTCAACAATGAGCGGTGCGATATTTGCCGCGCCGTCTATCGCCACAGTCATCTTCACGGTTTTTATTGGCAGATGGGCTGATCGGCTAAAAGATTGGCGCAGTGCGATCATCGCTTGCAACTGGATTGCGTTAACTGTGATCTGCTGGCTCTTATTTCGTCAGGAGCCATGGGACCTCCTAATTGTGTGGACCCTGGCTGGTCTTTTTATTCGAGCCAGCGGGCCAATCATGGATGCAGCTGCATTAAATTCGACTCGAATTACGCAAGGCAACTTTGGTCGTATTCGATCCTTTGGATCAATGGGTTTTATCGCTGGTGTATTGCTCGCAGGGTATCTGTTCGACCATTTTGGCATTGGCTGGTTTGTTACTGTTTTAATTCTCGGTGCGGCTGCCCGGGTGGTAGCAGCCCATGTACTGCCAGCTTTTAAAACGGACGGTCACTTAAATAGCTTGCATAGCCAATCCACTTTTGAATCTGGCCCAAGCTTTTTTGTAATACGCCACCCCGGAATTTTAATGGTGCTACTGGGGTCTGCGTTACTGAATGCGTCACACGGTTTCAATAATGTTTTTTCTGTTATGCATTGGACCAATGTGGATATAAGCACTGGTATGGCATCGGTATTGTGGTCGGTCGGTGTTATTGCTGAGGTAGCACTAATGTGGAGCTTTAAGAGTGTCGCGGAGATGTTCTCAGCGCGCAAATGTCTGCTGCTAGCCAGTGCAGTTTCCATTGCGCGCTGGTTTTTAACAGGCACTGATCCAAGTTTATACCAGCTATTCGTCCTGCAAGCTCTGCATTCGATTACTTATGGATTAACTTTTATTGCTACGGTGAGTTTTATTGCCAAAAGGGTAGACGAGGACCATGCGGCCCAGGCGCAGAGCGTCTATGCCATGATGATGACATTATTTATGGCTTTGGCTATTTGGAGTTCCGGTTGGTTGTACGACCAATTCGCTGGCCGCAGTTACTGGTCTATGTCTATTATTGCTTTGGTCGGTGGTTTATCGATAGCTTTCAGTTTTCGAACTAACCTTGATGATGCGGTTGCTGCTAAGTAAAAGTAGTGCCTTGTTTTGTGCAACGCTCAAGGTGCGTTTTATAGTCAGTAGTGAGTGTAATAACTGATTGATAACTGCAGATTTCGCTATAGCGCTACCTCCTTCAGATTCAAACATCACGCCATCAACCATCTTTCGTAACTCCCCCGGTATTGCCTTCAGTCGTTGATCAACCCAGATCCGCTGGAGATTAATCAATGGTATTTTTTACTGTTTTCTCGGTAAATGGTGAACTGCGAGAGCGCAGGCTCAAGGCATAGACTGCTACTCAACTTAAGTCACTTTCACTTACTTGAATAGCGGGAATCGATATGAAAGCAGCAGCATTGACATGGTTGATGACGGACAAGGCCAACATTAAACATAAGCTTGACGGATCATGGATTTGCGCCAAGCAGCGGGCATCTGACGACGCAGCAACATACCGCAAAGTATCAGCGCGAACACTGGATACACTGTTACCGTTAGGGCGCGTAAATAGGAGTCGAACACGCCAATCACGTCCCTCAATGTCAACTTGGTTAGAACGCATGTCATCAGTATTGGAAAGAATTTTGCCTTGCCTGAGTGTTGCGGGTCAACGTGAAATTGATGAACTTATGTGGCTACAGCGAAGCAATGTGGACGAGTTAAACGAGCGCGCAATGACCGAACAAGAGCGGGAGGCTGTCTCGGCAGATGAGAAAATACAACGGTTTAAGTATACGGGTATGTAGCTTTGAAACTGCCACAGTTGAGTGTGGCTGGACATCATTCTAGCCACACTATCATTTAGGAATCGCATTGACTCAGTTTAACCTTGTGTGCATGCCGCTCTGATTGAGACCGCACATCCGGTAGTGGAATCTTAGCAAGACATTACGCGCTACAGCTTGTCAAACAGCGCTCCGGCCGAATATGCAGGCCTTGGCAATCCAAGTTTTAGGCAAAGTTCAAAAATCATTGCCTGGTTAGAGGTGACAACGGGCTTACCTGTCGCGTTTTCAATTTCGGCAATTGCCTCAACAGACCGCATATCGGTGCAACTAAGCACAATGGCTTCAGCATCATTGTGATCGGCTTTAATCGCAAGCTCAAACACCTCTTGTGGTGTTAGCTCTCCTTGTCCATAGTTATCGAGTTCCTGTTCGATTTCGTATTGGGACACCGTTGTAAAATTCTCTGATGCCAGAAAATCTATAGCCAATTGGTTGATTTCTCCAACGTACGGTGATGCAAAACCGATATGCTGTACGTTCAGTGCTCGCAGGGCACAGAGCAATGCGCCTGCAGCCGTGATTGAAGTTGAAGCCGATGTCTTTTCTATAGTGCTTGCCAGGTTTCGATCGAACTGAGCGCCATGCGTGAGCGTGGCCGATGTGCATCCATAAAGAATCGCTTTCGGTCGTACGCCACTTATTAGGCGTAAAGACTCATTCAGATTAGAGCTGCCAAGGCCAGACATTTGTTTGGCATCTGGAATTTCATCTGCATCGTAATCTCCCAGCCGTTCGAAATGTACAGTACAAGCTGCTGGGCAAAGCAGTTGCATATCAGGTTCAAGATTCACATTGGTAAATGGCACCAGCACGCCGATTTTCGTACCTGATCGTGAAATCATCGGTGTGTCTCTTTTTTGAAGATGAGTAGTTGCTCGGCAACTGTATCCATAATGTCAGCTGAGGCCATTGTTATTCTTAGGCAGTGACCAAGACCGTAACCACTCATTCCGCGAGCGAGGATACCGGCCGATTTGAGTGAAGCATTGGCACGACAAGCTTCGGTAGAATCTGAAAAGGGCAGCAAAACAAAATTGGTATGGCTACTGGGTGTTTGTAGTGAGAACGTGGCAAGCCTTTCTCTGAAGCTATTGCGTATTAGCGATGTATGCTCAACCACCTGTTGTAGATAAGTTTGGTCTTGCATGGCCGCTGTTCCCATGGCTTGAGACGCTATTGAAACGTTGTTTGGGTTCAGGATTTTTTTTACTTCAGTGGCGATTGGTTCGGGAAAAGCACCCCAACCAAGTCTTTGACCTGCAAGGCTATAGGCTTTGGAAAATGTTCTTAATACAACGGTGTTGTCGCGTTCTATAAGCGCAAAGATGTTATCGTGATTTTGATCATCGAACTCGGCGTATGCTTGGTCAATCATTAAAAGCACATTGGGTGGCAGCTGATCACGTAAGCGGACTATTTCGCTATTTTCAATCCGTGTGCTGGCAGGGTTACCCGGGTTGCAAATAAACTAAACTCGGGTATTTGCCGACACTTTTTCAAGAATGGAATCGATGCATACAGTATATGCTGTTTCAGACGCCTTAATATACTGTGCGCCGATCAGCTTACAAACAGTATCAACGAAAAGATAGCCGTATTCCGTTCCCACAACTTCATCGTCAGGCCCGGCAAAGGCTTGCAGGCAGGCAGCAATCAGTTCCATTGATCCAGCACCGCACAGAATTTGTCTTCTACCTACGGGATGCACTGATGCAATAGCCTGACAAAGCGCTGTCCAATCTGGGTCAGGGTAGAGCGCACTGCTGCTTAATGCGCGCTGCCCGGCTTCAATTGCTGCTGGACTTGGCGGTAGCAGACTTTCATTTTGCGATAACGAATATAATGTACTGTCGAGTGTTGCCAGCTCATACGGTGCCATGGCCATCAGTTGTTTGATTGGCCGGATCATCATGATTTTCCATAATCGTTAATGCGTGCTTCTGCGCTGATCAGACCGTAAGCTGTATCGCGCGAGAGTTTTTCCGGTGCTCGTAACGAAGGTGGTCCAAAACCACCACCGCCGGGTGTATCGAATACTAATCGTTCGCCAGGTTCCACTTGCAGCACACACTTACCTGGAACATCGTCTGTTCGATCGCTAACCTGAATCCGCCCGAGGCGCCCAGCCTGCCCACCAGCTCGACCGGCTGCAGCGTGCTTAATGCGTTCAACTGATAGAAACACCAGAAAGGGTTCGTTCAGCGCAGATGACATTTCTATCCGTTGTCCCAAGCCGCCGCGATACTGTCCAGCACCTCCCGAATCGGTGAGCAGTTCGCGTCGCCAGACAATCACAGGCGCGACCGATTCAGTGATTTCAACCTGACTGCCGAAAACACCTGAAGGGTAGGCGGTGGCGGATAAACCATCTGAGTGTGGTCGTGCTCCAGTTCCACCACTATGGACAAGCTCCAGTGCAAATTGTTGCCTGCCTTCCATTGAAGCATTTGCCGTATTGCGCATCGGAAGGTCATACAAGCATGATGCACCTTCGGCTGGGATGTGCCCAGGCAGCGCTTGGTGCAAACAGCCAAAGACCAAATCGGGTGTCATTTGACCAAGCGTGTGTCGCATCGCTACTGGAGCAGGATGTTGTGCATTAAGAATGCAACCGGGAGGCCCGCTAACAACAAACGGTGCCAAGGAACCAGCGTTATTCGGAATGTCTGGCCCGATGATGCAGCGCAAGGCAAACACGCTATACGCTGTTGCATAATTGAGTGGAACATTGATACCTTTTTGAATGCAGTCGGAGCTTCCACTAAAATCAACGAGCAACTGATCATCGGTAATGGTTAACGATGCATGCAGTTCCAGATCAACATCATAGCCATCGACTTCTATCTGGTTGAGATAAGTGCCGTTTGGAATGCTCGCGATCGCGTCTATAGTTCCCTGATACGACGTGTCAATGATATAGCTGGCCAAACCTTCCAGATCGTCGAGTTTAAAATCATCCATGAGTGTGCGCAAACGATCTGCTCCGACTTCACAGCAGGCGACTAAAGCGTAAATATCACCTTCATTGGCAACAGGGTCGCGAGAATTTACCCTCACGATATCCATCAACAAGGTATTTATCTCCCCATTCTCAACTAATTTGCAAGGTGGTATTAGTAGGCCTTCATCATAGATATCTGAGCCCTCAGGCCCCATACCCAGGCCACCTAAATCCACCAGGTGTGAGGTACAGGATGTAAAGCCGATGACCTGCTGTTTAAAAAAAACGGGCATCATCAATAAAAAATCATTCAGATGACCCGATGCCAACCACGGGTCGTTCGTCATGTAGATATCGCCCGATCGCATCGTACTTAACGGGAACAACGCACGAAGTGATCTGACAGCCTCTGCCATAGTGTTGATATGGCCTGGCGTGCCAGTCACCGCCTGTGCCAACATTCGGCCTTGTGAATCAAACACACCAGCGGATATGTCACCACACTCGCGAACAATGGGTGAGAACGCTGCGCGAATTAATGTTTGACCTTGTTCTTCAACCAGCGCTAGCAGGCGATTCCACATGACTTGCAATTGTGCTGGTGAGCGGCTATTCACTTAAGCCGCTCCCGTGCTTTGGCGCGTTAGCACCAGGTTGTGCATTATATCAACATGGGCGTGAAAATCGCTTGCCACAAAGGTGGTTGTTTGCGGTTCGGAGATCAGTACCGGGCCGATTAACTTATCACCTGGTGAAAGTGTATTACGTGCTATCACACCAGCAGATTTTTCTCTATGTTCTACGTCGCATCGAATAGTCACGCTGTTATTCACTTCCATTGTTCGTAGTTGAACTGCTGCTGTAGACGATTCCTCGTTACGCGAGTTGGTTGAAACTCCTACAGACCAATTCAAGATTTCGATTTCCATCCCTGGAACGGGTCTTGAGAACTGTGAGGCATAGGCTTTTTCGAATGTGGCTTGAAGCGCTTTTAGGTCGGTGTGTACTAATGCCCGATCAGGTAAGGCGATTTCAATTTCGTGACCTTGACCGTGATAGCGCATAAACGCTGTTCGCCTTGTTGTTAAAGAATGATTGCCCGCACCAAGGCGGACTGTAGCGGTAGCTTCATCATGCATTGAATCAAGTAAGGTGTTAACTGAAATGATATCCATGGTTGCCAGCAAACTATATCGGCTTTTGACAATTTCAAAGGACACCGGCGCATAAAGAAAACCCACAGCAGAGCCAACCCCAGGGCTTGCAGGAATTAATACACTCGAAATTCCAGCGGCTCGTGCAACACGACACGCGTGCAATGGTCCGTTGCCACCAAATGCAATCATGGTTCTGATACCAAGATCTTTACCGGATTCTACCGCGTGCATTCTGCCGGCGCTGGCCATGTTTTCATCAACAATTTGACTGATGCCTGCAGCGGCTTCCTGGACATCCATCGACAAAATGTTACCAATGTTGTTGGCGATCGAATCTGCAGCCAGGGTCTTGTTAATTGAAAACTGACCTTCGGCAAATAGGTCGGCCTGAATATAACCAAGCACGATATCGGCATCGGTTACAGTGGGCTTTGTACCGCCGCGAGCAAATGCCACCGGGCCGGGTTCCGAACCTGCGCTGTGTGGGCCGACGTTGAGCCGCTTGAGGCGATCCACATCAGCAATTGAACCGCCGCCAGCACCTATTTCGATCATATCTACAACGGGGATTCGCACCGGCATACCAGAGCCTTTAATAAACCGGGCCGCACGCGCGATTTCAAAGTGCCGAGAGGTTTGTGGTTTTCCTTGATCAATAAGGCAAAGCTTCGCTGTGGTCCCACCCATATCGAAGGAAAGTACATTGTCGAGCCTGCGCATTCTTGCTGTTCTTGCGGCGAGGATAACGCCTCCTGCGGGCCCCGATTCAACCAGCCGTATAGGCAGTTTGGAGGCAGTGCTAATGCTTGTCATTCCACCACTGGCTGTCATCATTAACATAGGGCATTGCATGCCCTGGTCTTGTAACTGTTGTTCTAACGAATTTAGATAGTGTGCCATCAATGGAAGTATGTATGCGTTAGCAACAGTGGTTGAAAGCCTGTCAAACTCGCGGGCTTCTGGGCTCACTTCTGATGAAATAGAAACTGCGATTTGGGGGCAAGCTGTTTGAATAAGTGATCGAAGTTTTATTTCGTGCTGGTTATTAGCATAGGCATGTAGTAAACAGATCGCCACGGCTTCAATGCCCGCCGTTTGCAAAGTTTCAACAAGCGCAGGCACTTGCGACTCATCGAGCTGAACTAGCACGTCCCCACTGGCAGACATGCGCTCATTGATCGTCAAAGCACGATCACGAGATACTAAAAAGTCGGTTTTTTCAAGATTAATATCGTATTGGCTATAACGACGCTCGTACGCAATGTCGAGGATGTCCCGAAAGCCCTGCGTTGTGATTGTCGCAATCGATGCGCCGCGTCGTTCAATGAGTGCATTAGTTGCGAGGGTTGTACCGTGTACTAATCCTGAAACCTGCTTAAGAGTCAGATCGGCTTGCTCAAGTGTTTTTTGAGCACCTGCTACTGCGGCGTCTGCTGGGTTATGATGAGAGGTGAGTGTTTTATTTGAAGCAAGAATGGACTGGGTTGAATCAATCAACACAGTATCAGTAAAAGTGCCACCGATGTCGATGGCCATGCGCAGTTCTTGTCTGGACAAGATAATGACTCACGACGATGTGAAAATAAAAAACCCCGATGCTGTGGCCACAGCCGAAACTGGATTCTACTAATATAGCTTAACTTTTCTTGAGTATGACTTTTCCAATTTCCAGATTCAACGCTTAGCAGATTTAACCGGCCAGTCTGGGAGCTTCATTCGGGAGATATTGGCTATCGACCAGAAACGGATTATCCGGCAGATGCTGCTGCACAGCATTAATCCAGGTCACAACCAGTTGATTATCCATCCAATTGGCATCACCCTTGAGATCAAGCCTGAAAGGAAACACAATGGCGGCGAACGCAGAAAGATCTGCCAGTGTTGGATGCGCCTTCCCACCTAAAAACGGCCCGCCCGCGAGCCGTTCCACAAAGTCGCTAACCAGCTTTTTTTGCGAATCTTGTAGCGATACGTTTCGATCAGTTGAGTTCGCGAGAGCGACAATAAATTTCGCTTTGCGTAGAAAAACCGGCCACATCCACTGCACCCATCGCGGAATCGGTGCGGTTCGATTGACAGCTTTACCGAGTTTCCAACCATTGGATAATCCGGCACGAGTGGTAGGCCAATCCACTAACACGCGAAATAAAGCAGGAATTAACTGATGGTTCACCCAATTGTCGATTGCGATTATTTCTTCTCTGTCTTTAGCGCTTGCACCGAGTAACTGGCTATCGGGGAATTTCTCTTCGATCCATAATCCAATCGTATGCGAATCAAGCTTCCACTCGTTGCCAATTTTCAATACCGGCACCTGACGTTTGTTCGTGAAGTCAACCTGCTGAAATGTGATGGGACTGACGCCAACAAATTGGTAATCGAGTCCCATGTATGCCAGGTAGCAAGCCACTTTAAGGCCATAGGGGCTCGTTGGAAATGAAAAGAGCTGGATTGGCGGAACTCCGTCATTGGGGTTCGGATTCATGGATAAAGTCGCTCCTGCGCCTAATAGTTGCTTGTTGCAGACTCAGACATCAGCTTGTCGCTGTAGTTTCGTGAAACACATCTCAATCGCCAGATAGATGGCACGACCATAACGACTATGGTATTTTTTAAAGCTCAACGTTCCTGGTTTGTTTGTCATCGATCCAGATGAACAGCGTGACTGTACGCAGAACGGGTATAAATTTTCTGTAATAGTGGAGCAAGTGGCTGAAAAAGCTGCCTATTAGTAGTGCCCGTTGGGCTATAATGACTCTATCGTGTGGCGTTGGCGGTGCGAGTGGTTAGGGTTTTAAATTTGTTTTGGTGTGTTTCAGGGCATGGAAACGCCGCTAGATTGGGCTCCAGTTTGAACGACTTCCGGGGCCTGTAAATTTCTTTTCTAGGTTAGGTGAATCATGCATGATCGCCGCAGTAGAAAAGGACTATGAATAAGGTTCTCCACTGGAGGTATGATGCGAATTTTAGAATTGTCACGACTGATTCGGTCGGCACTACTCATCACAATTCTTACTTTTTTAGTTGGCTGCTCTTACGTCAGTCAGCTACGCCCATTTGTTAAGACTGCGCCTGCACCTAAGCTTCCAGACAATATTCAATTAAGCCCTTTTAAGCGCCTAAATACTGTTTTTGAGCACACCTGGAATGATGATCAGGCCTTCCCTTTTTCCGGTGGAGCGGCCATTGATTATGATAACGACGGCGTGATGGAGGTGTTTGTCAGTGGCGGGTTCAATCAAGATGATGTACTGCTTGCCTATCGTGATGGCGAGATGGTTGCCATAGACAACGCAGCTGGTTTATCAAGTAAAACGGCTAGCTATGGAGCCACCGCTATCGATTTAAATAACGATGGCCTGACTGACCTAATTGTCGCACGTGATGATGGTGTATGGATCCATACTAACAAGGGCGGCAGTTTTGATAGTAATAAAATGACTTACGAAAGAGTAGAGAATGAGACTCCTTTGGCCGTTGCGATCGCTGATATTGACAAGGACGGTGACATCGACTTCTACGTAAGCAATTTCATTTCTTATAACAACTGGATTTCTGCAACGTTTAACGACCCTGGCCACGTACGCTATAACCGACTGTTGCGGAACGACGGTGATATGCAATTTACTGACATAACAGAATCTTCCGGTACGGCAGGCACACAAAATACCTTTTTGTCAGTGTTTTCCGATCTGGATGGGAATGGTTATCAAGATCTGGTGGTATCTAACAATACCGGCAGGATAGAAATATTGCACAACAATGGCGACAGTACATTCACTGCAAATTCTTATGATTCCGGATTGGGTTTTTGGATGGGTATAGGAATTGGAGACTATGACAGTGATGGCGATCAGGATGTTGCAGTGTCAAATGTCAGCAACAGCATCCCTAATGTCTTTCTAAGAGGCGATCTGAACAACAATCAGATCATTATTCAAGAATGGCAAATGCTAAGAAACGATGGCGATAAGGTTTTCACAGACGTAGCCGTTGAGGCAGGGCTCACTCGACACGGGTTTGGTTGGGGCATCGTATTCGAAGATCTGAATCTGGATGGTGATCTGGATTTGCTGGCAGGGCAAAGCTATGTCAAATGGCCTCCGCACAGGCTCTCCCCACTGCCTGGTCGAGCGATGCTGCAAGTTGACTCTGCCGAAGGTGGCAAGTTTTTGAATGCTCCTGGATTAAATCTTCCTAATGCGAATTTCGGGCAGTCAGCCGTTATCGTTGACTTGAATGGTGATGCAAAACAAGATGTGGTTTGGATCAATATGGATGGCCCTGTTGTCGCCAGTTTGAATGAACATGCAAACGATGTAGTGACCTTGGCTGTACCGGAAAATGTTAAATGGCTTGGAGCCCGTGTCACCGCCATCACCGACTCAGGAAGGAGCTATACCCGAGAGGTGAACAATGCGATTGGTATGCAAACCGATCAAAGCCCTCACATCTCATTTGCGATTCCCGAAAACGGTAGTGTGAGTGCACTGGAAGTCGCGTTCGCTGATGGGTCAACGAGAACAATTACGCCCGATGGGCCAGGGATTGTACAACCTTAAGCTTGCCAGCTCATAAGCTTTTGCAGTCATAAGCTTCTGGTTACAAATAAAGTGGAGATAATAATGCGCTATTTCATTTTCGGATTGATGCTTGTATCGAGTACCATGTTTGTGCACGCCGCACCGGTTACCGTTGATACATCTGCATTTGGATCTGACGGCGATGCAAATCTGGGTGTGGGTTTTACGTACTCCGGCACATCAAGGTTGTATAACAACCCGAACACCGTTATTGCCCAACTCCCGTTTTTTACGGCCAGTAAAAATGGGTTTTACATTAATGGTCTGAATTTGGGGTATGAACTCACAGTCGATCCTGATCCTTTTGTAGCGCCTACACCATCATTGCGTATTGATATTCTTGCAACACCTCGATTCCTGGGTTACAAGGCCATGGAAAGCTCCATTCTGGAAGGCCTGCCCGGTACGGATTATTCCATTCACGCTGGTGTTTCGTTTAGCCTAGTAAATGCACCTGTGGGCCTTAACTTGCAACTACTTACAGATGTATTAGGTGAGAGTAGCGGAAGCGAATTGGTTGGAACCATTAGTAAAACATTCAGTTTGAAAAAACTGAGCCTGACGCCCGCTGTTAGTCTTAACTGGCAAGACCAGGCTCTGGTTGATCATTACTATGGAGTCAATGGCTCGCAGGCAACGGCGGAAAGGGCACAGTACAGCGCCGGTGCTTCACTGAATGTTGCGGCCTTTCTAACGGCCGGGTATCCAATTACATCCAAATTAAACGCATTTGGCGCTCTAAGAACGGAGCAGTTTGGTAGCGAAATATCGGATAGTCCGATTGTTAATGAAGAGAATGTGTCTTCTGCATCCTTTGGGATTCTGTATTCTTTCTGAGTTTTTGCAGATTAATAGTTAATCATAAAGCAGATGCGCAGGCCACGGGTGTGTCCAACTAATAGCACCTACTGCACCGGTGATTAGTGCGCGTTTGGCGTTCTCTGCCACGATAAACTTCTCATCGTATCAAGATACCATCGCAACGAGCTCTGCTGTTACGGCTTTGCTACCCATATCACCACCAAATTCTATTGGTCTAAGTGAGTTGGCAGCAAAACCTGCATCGACAGCATCTTCGATCAACGATGCGGCATCGGAGTACGCAGGCAGAGCTGTTTTCTCGGCTAAGTATTCCAGCATCATGGCACCAGAGAGAATGGCAGCAAGTGGGTTGGCCTTATCTTGTTCCATAATATCGGGTGCTGAACCGTGCGCCGGTTGAAAGAGTGCATGTGCATCACCGATCTCCGCACATGCAGCCATACCCATACCGCCAACCAGGCCACCTGCAAGATCACTGAGAATATCGCCGAACATATTCTCCATTACCATCACATCGAAATCCCATGGGTTTCGTACGAGGCACAGCGCTTGTGCATCAACGTAGTTGTAGTCTGCTTGAACCTCGGGAAATTCGGTTCGTACTTCATCGAATATTTTTCTAAAAAATGCCATGGATGCAAACACATTGGCCTTATCTACGCAGGTTATGCATCCGCGCTTACCGCGTGCCTTACGCGTTTGCGCAAGTTTAAAGCCAAATCGATGCAGCTTTTCTGTCGTATCACGTGTTATACGCAGCGTGTCGCGAACTTCGGTGTCACCAATGACCTCACCGCCACCATTGGCAACAGCGGAGTAGAAAAGACCTTCAGTGGATTCGCGAAGAATCACCATGTCGATACCGGCTGCGCGTGGATCTGCCAATCGCTGCGGCGCATTTGGATACGCCTTTACGGGTCGGATACCTGCATATAAGCCAAACTTGTCGCGAAGCCGCAAATGTGGGCTGATTTCGGTTCCATCGGTGTGCCTGATACTAGGCCGCCCTATTGCGCCTAGAAACATGGCATCCGCCTGACCACAGCGCTCCTCTCCACCTGGCTCGATATCGTTCCCTGTTTCGGCGTAATAGTCAGCTCCTGCCAGTATACGATCGTAGAGCAGGGGCGGGGCGGCACACTTGCTAATGGCTGCATCGACGATTTCTATGGTGGCATCGGCAACCTCTTTGCCAATGCCGTCGCCTCTTAGTAGCGCAACCGATGCTCCCGCTGTCATTTTTCTATCTCCCTCTGCGTGACTGTATTTGGCATGTTGGCAAGATTTGCCGTATTGAGCATTGTCAGTATAAAACGTATTGTGGGCGAAGATAGGAGATTTAAAAATTTCGGAACTAAACAGGGTGTCCAATAATCTAAGTCAAGGTGTCTGTACTTTGTTCGCCGTAACGAACCAGGCGCACACGTTGCTGATTTGATAATTAACCACGCCCTTTCGTACAGTGCTGAACATTAAATTCCAATACTTCCAGCGAGGTCATATGAGTATGACGCCTTCGCTGTCTCCAATTGACTGGATAAAAAGTCTAATCCGGCTTAAGGCACTAACTGCACCAAATGAGACATTCCCGCTTATAGCGGATAGGAGCCTGTTAACACCGACGTACAATGGTGGTGCAGCAATGCATCAATCTATTTTGCGAATGAATCTCAGGCGCGATGATATCGTGATCCTGCCCGCCTATTGTTGCGGTGCTGAACTTGCGCCTTTTATTCATGCGGGTTGTGCCTTGCGCTTCTATGATGTGGACAGCCAGTTAAATGCAGATTGTGATCGTATTGAAAATCTACTTCGCGAAGAACCGGGCGTTAAGGTTTTAATAGTGACGCATTACTTCGGATTTGCGCAGTTGGGCATTGAGCGTTTACAAAAGCTTTGCCAAAAAACATCCACATTTCTATTAGAAGACTGTGCGCATGCTCTGTATGGATACCATAATCAACAACCGCTTGGTAGCTTCGGTGCGTTGGCTGTTTTTAGTCCGCGAAAATCTTTAGGGTTAACTGAAGGTGGCTTGTTATATGTCAATGCGGCTAGCACCGATCCTTCAACATTGAGCAACGAGGCTGAAGTACGTTTGGCGAAACCTGAGTTGCTTCCTTGGTTTAATAGATGTTTTTACTCCATACAACAGTATTTTCGCACCATCGAACCAGCTCGAGTAAGCCATTTCAAATCCTTGCTCGGGCTAGCTGTTTGGGCCTTGCCGGCAATTGTCGTTAAATTTGGAAAAAAAATAGGTCTCTCACGCAATGCCATTTGGCTTACGGGCGACCTTGACGGCGAGCAAGCAGTAGGTGTGTACAAGACGGCTATGTCTAAAAGTATGTTTGCAATTCTCGAAAAGACTGATTCAATGCGAGTCGTAGAAAGAAGGCGAGCTAACTACCTCATTTGGCTGGGCGCTTTAAGTGATGATCAGATTCGTGATAAAGCGCAGCCTTTATTTCCGGAGCTTCCAGAAGGCTGTAATCCCTTGTATTTCCCTTTGCTTGTGCAGAATCCGGCGGCTCTGGTTTCCGCATTACATTCAGCCAATATCGAATCGTCCAACTGGTGGCAACAGTTACATCCGGCTGTGGATTGGCAACATTATCCAGTGGCAAAAGAACTTAAGCAGAAGATTGTTGCCTTGCCTTTACATCAGGAATTGAGTGTCGCCCAAATTCGCCATGCCGCATCCTACGTTAAGAATTTCTTATTAAAATAAAAATGGCAGGCTACTATAGGCCTCTCTGGTTCTGATCTGCATCGATATTGTGCGTTTTAAGCCATTCCTCTCCTTCTTTATCCAGAAAAAAATCCATCCAAACGTAAGACATGGTTTTCTCTTTTTTTACAGAAACTGAATGTGACGATCCTAATGGGATATGAAGTATTGAGTGTTCGGGGAAATCAATGTAATCGTCATCGGCGTACACGATGCAATTATTCTCTGCCAGACCTAAAAACAATTGCTCTAACATGGGATGTTCATGCGCGGCGACGTTGTCTGGGCCGGTTGTTTGCACTGTACCCATTGCGACTCTGGGGATGTATTTATTAGAGAGTATGCTGCGGCTTACCGTATTCGGGCTCTTAATGGCTTCGCTATAAGATTGGCAGTCACTGAATTTTGCGTAGTACACGTTTTGAGTATTTTCTTCCGGCAAATTCTTAAAATCGATATGGTCTTGTGTTGATAATTTACAAGATATTTTCAGGTAGTGTAATGTTGTGTTACTAGCAGGCCTGATCGTGATTTCTTCTACTGCGTTGGGTAAAAATATTGTCTCCTGAACAATCTCATAATAGGCATTGTTCGCTTTTACGTCCCCTGATCCTTTTAAAAAAAGGTAAATTGCTTTAACGCCATCTTCAGAACGATCTACGATGGTGTTGCTATGGGTAATTGCAACGTGTTCTAATTGAATATCGCTTATTTCATTTTCCAGTATAGATTGGCAGTGGTTATCGGCGTTAGCATGGGTATTCATGTCAAGAGTGACAAATGGTATTGTTTGTGTTGGCATTAGTCCTGATACCTTGATCGTTTGAAGGAATTGTCTCTTATTAAGTACAAGGTTCAACCAGACTACCACACACAATAAAACAATACGAAATGAAGCGGCAGGCTCGTCAATGATTGTGCTAAATTTAGCTACATTGAACGGTTTAGCGCAAGGGGTAGTTCAGTCCGATTGTACTCGCGACAAGCAATAAGCAGTGCAAAGCTTCAATTGAATAGTAATCGGCAGTCGAATCAAAAGGAAACAATCTAACGCTATGGCGACAATTTCATCACATGTGCTGGACTCTGTCATTGGCACACACGCCGGCGGTATTCGTGTTCAATGTTTTTTAAAAGCTTCAGATGGTGGGTCGCAGTTGTTGTTTGACGCCGTGGCAAGTGCTGAAGGTCGCGTATCAGAGCATATAGAGCTTTTAGATCATTCCGAGGCTGAATACGAATTAGTATTCCATTCGGCCGAGTACTATCAATCGATGCCTTTACCGAACGACGGTTATCAAATTCTCAACAAAGTGGTTGTGCGTATCTCTATTCCAGAGGCAGATGCTACCTATCATCTGCCGATCATGTTGTCGCCACACTCCTATTCGGTTTGGTGGTCTGGCAATCCTGATGTAACGAAAAAGTAGAAAATAGCATGACGAAAGCGCGTTTGGCAGTTTCACGAAGGCAGCGATCGACTCCATACACACCACGTATCGAAGCACTGGGGGTGAGTGATTATTCCATTGTCAATCACACTATCTTGCCAAAAGGCTTTGGCCGATCCGTGGAAGAAGACTACTGGCATCTGCGTGAACATGTACAGTTGTGGGATGTCAGTTGCCAGCGCCAGGTAGAAGTGCAGGGTACTGACGCAGCGAGACTAGTTCAGTTAATGACGCCACGTGATTTACGTGATGCAGCTGTGGGACAGTGTTTATACGCACCCTTAATTGATCAGCAGGCCGGCATGTTGAATGACCCAGTGATATTAAAACTGGCGCAAGATCACTACTGGTTATCCATTGCAGATTCTGATGTCTTGTTGTGGACTAAAGCGCTGGCAATCGGTTTTAACATGAGCGTAAACGTACAAGAACCGGATGTATCGCCACTAGCTGTACAAGGGCCCAAGTCATATGCATTGATGGAGCGCGTATTCGGACCCGAAATTCATGACATCGCTTTTTTTTATTTTAAGAAACTTGATTTTAAAGGTCGTCCTTTGATTGTTGCACACTCGGGTTATAGCAAGCAGGGCGGGTTCGAAATTTACCTCAATGATGCCAGCCGCGGGCTCGATCTATGGGACACCTTATGGGAAGCCGGTGCTGATTTGGACATTGCACCAGGAAGCCCGAATTTAATTGAAAGAGTAGAAGGTGGGCTATTGTCTTATGGAAATGAATTTACTCAGGCAAACAACCCGATAGAGTGTGGATTGAAGAAATACTGCTGTCTCGATACACAGCTTAACTACATTGGGAAAGAGGCATTGTCGCGTGTGGTAGAGGAGGGGCCAGGACAAATGATCCGAGGCATAAAATTCGATGGGGATAAATGCCCGTCTTGTGCTAATACCTGGCCTTTATCCGTTCAGGGAAATGGCGTTGGCCATATCAGTACTGCGATATGGTCACCCAGATTAGAGTGCAACGTCGCATTGGGTATGCTTGGCAAAGGCTACTGGAACCAGGGCCAGACTGTTGTCGTGAATTGTGCTGATGGAACCGATCGGATTGGAGCGGTTGTTGATCTTCCATTTTAAGCCGAGCTATAGACCTTGTGTTGAAAAGTACCTTAACACGCTCTGCAAAATCTGTTCATTCTTGGGATGGCTTAGCATGGTGCGCTGTATTAGAAATTTTTCCACCAAGTTTCAAATGGTGGTGAGCTAAGTTGAAACACCTGACCAACAAGCGGAGCTACGACAGGAATATTCTGTTTGTTCGCTGCGTTTATTGCTCGCTCAATTGGATCTACCCATCGGTGCCGGGCAAGATCAAATTTCCCCCAGTGTATTGGAAAAAATAATTTGGCATTCAAATCGATTGCTGCTTGTACAGATTGCTCTGGCATCATATGGATTTGTGACCATTGTTTATCGTAAGCGCCATTTTCAATAAAGGCGATATCAAACGGGCCGTAACGTTCTCCGATAAGTGTGAAGTCTTTTGAATACCCTGAGTCACCGCTTAAATACACAGATAAATCGTTGGATTTAACCACCCATGAACCCCAAAGGGTGGAAAATCGGTTTGTGAATCCGCGACCACTAAAATGACGCGAAGGTGTCAGAGTGAACGTGGTATCGTCGATGCGGTGAGATTCGTACCAATCCAGTTCGATGATCTTAGCTTTTGGAACACCCCAGCGCATAAGGTGCGCTTGGTTTCCTAACGGTACGAGAAACAAACCCGTGCGTGATGCCAATGCACCTATGGCTAAATGATCCAGATGATCGTAGTGATCATGTGATATCAATACAACATCAACGCTTGTCAGTGCATTTATTGATGGCGTCTCTTCCATCTCAAACGGTTTTCCACCGATGGGAATAGGGGATGCGCGATTAAAAACCGGATCTATCAGAACATTTGTTTGCCCAGAACGAAATAGTAGCGTGGAATGCCCAAACCAAACAAAGTCTCCGCTATTAAAATTTGATGAATCGAACTGAACACTGGGTAATGGGGAGTTTGGGTTTTTGTCTTTGGCAGGAAAAATAAAACTTAATAGTCCCAATGATTCTCCCGGTTGTCGGGTATCAACCACGGTAGCTTCGTTGTTAATGAATTTGCCATCTTTATAACGTACCGAGTTTTTTACGCGTTCTAAAGAATCACCCACAGGTTTTGCACCAAATGTGGGTGCGAGGTACATAAACGAAGCTACCGCCACGACTATTAACCCGGTAAGCGCACAAAAATACATAAAAAATTTGAATATAAAACCTAAGAAATTCACGGTGTCTTATATACAGCCTGATTTATGAAAGCTTGTATGAAATATAGTAAGCGCACTTGCTTTACGGAAATCCAGCACCCTTGTACCTAGCTGGATGGTGTCTGAAAACAAACCGCTTAATATACTGATTGTAAGTGGTATAGCTGAATACCCAGATTGATGAAAAACTTTGCCGTACGTGACGGGATTTTCGCATGGATAGTTTCAAACTGACTTAATAAGTAGCACGTCCACCTGATAAATCGAAAGCCGCGCCAGTGGTGAAAGAATTCTCGGCTGATGCAATCCATGCAATCATGTTGGCAATTTCCTCAACGGTCACAAAGCGACCACGTGGAATTTTTGACAACATATAGTCTATGAATTCCTGGCTCATCTGATCAAAAATACGTGTTTTGGCAGCAGCAGGTGTAACGCAATTGACGGCAATGTTGTGTTCAGCGAGTTCCTTGCCAAGTGACTTTGTCAATGCGATAACAGCCGCTTTAGATGCAGAATAGGCTGAGGCATTCGGGTTGCCTTCTTTACCTGCAACTGAGGCAATATTCACAATTCTGCCGTAGTCTTGAGCAATCATCCCTGGTACTACTGCCTTGCAGCAGTGAAACGTGCCGTCCACATTTATTGCCTGAACTTTGCGCCACATGTCGGTAGGGTAGTCTGCAACGCTGCTGTTTGGGCCAGCAATACCGGCACAGTTGATTAACACATCTACTTTGCCAAAAAAAGACTGAGTTTGCTTTAGCGCTGCGTCAACACTTGCGGGATCGCTAACGTCGATCTGGATTAGCTGCACTTGCTCACTGGAGAATTTTGAGACTCGCTCTTCCGGACTGGAAATATCCATATCCCAAACGGCGACTTTGGCGGATGAGTCTGCCAGTCTTTCGGTTACTGCTGCACCAATGCCATTACTGCCACCGGTAACGATGGCAATCTGGCCAGAATAGTCATAAGTATTTTTGTTTATCATCTTCCATATTTACGGTGATTCGGCGCGTGTTGTCAAGCGTGTGTTGTTGGCTAGAACACCGTCCACATTTATTGACTTGTAAATGGTATCTCGCAGTTGGCACATGGCCAACGGTATTCTACTGCCAAGCGTTGCAGCGCTTAGACTTTATTATTTGCCGCGTTCAAGCACCTTGCAGTCAAGAAATTGATGATTTCACCGGCAGTGTCCATTTTGATTGGAGTGATTAATCTTATAGGTGGGTTATGATTGCACTGAAATAGTTTGCATTAGTTATTGATATTTATAGGTGAAGCCCAAATCTTACAACGCTCAATTAAGCGAAAATTCTTGACAGGTCAATCAATATAATGGCTTTATGTGGTTCCACATTCCGTATACTACTGAGGGGAGTTAAGTCATATGAAAAATAAAACGTTCTTTAGATCAGCTGCAATCTGCTTGTCATCCATAGCGATTTCCATTGCCGGAAGTACAGTTTACGCCGACGAATTTCCATCTAAAGCCATTGAAGTTGTGACGCATGCTGGCAACGGCGGTGGCACCGATGTCACCACTCGAATGATGATGCTGCGCGCTCGTCGAGAATTGGGCCAGGACATGATCATCGTCAACAAGAAAGGTGGCGGTGGTGCGGCTGCACTTGAATACTACAAAACTGTTCCTGCAGATGGGTACACCATACTGACTTTCACGGTTGGCCACGCGGCAGTTGTGGCTAAAGGTAAAGGTGGCATGACAATAGATGATCTTCGGCCAATCGCCCGAGGTACCGATGATCCACAAATACTCATGACAAAATGCGGAACTTACGATAGTGCTGAAGATTTTGTTGCCAAGCAAAAAGAAGCACCTATTACGTATGGCGTGACTCATTTAGGCAACATTGATGATGTGTCTGCCTTCATGTTTGCCAAAAAAGGAGGTATGAAAACACCAAAAATGCTGCCGTTCGATGGTGGAGGTGAGCTCGCGACTCAACTGGTTGCTGGTGCGGTAGATGCTGGTGTTCTTAATCTTGCCGAAGCCAGCGCACAAATCGAAGCTGGTGAGATCTGTCCCACTGTTGTTTTGGCCGATGCTCGTATGGCAAAAATCGCTGATGTACCCACTGCCAAAGAGCTGGGTATACCTGTGAGTTTTTCCACTGTTCGCGGATTTGCGGTTCATAAAGACACTCCAGAAGATGTGGCTCAAAAAATCGAGGAAGCATTAGTTAAGTCCATGAATCACACTGTGTATCAGGGATTTCTCAATTCGGTTGGTCTGGATTCAACTTCAGTTGTTGGATCCGATGTTTGGGGTCCGCAAATTGAAACGACTGTTAAGGAAATGGAAGCGGCCCTTAAAGAACTGGGTTTCATTTAATTATCGATTCGACATTACCTGTTCATATTGACCACGCGGGCAACCTTTGCTGGTTGCCCGTTTAGCCAGTTTAACGAAGCGAGTTAAAATTTCTTTGTCATCCAGACGCACCATAGAATCTTGGATGGTTGGCGTGGCCATAATTGCTTTTTGTATAGCTGCAATTTGGCTTAGCCTGTCGTTCGAGAAGATGCCTCCAATACTCAAACGTGGTATTCAGCCAGCCGATTTTCCACAGCTCGTTTTAGCGCTCATTATTTTAATGACGCTATACATGTTGTGGCGTGATCCGGTGCGTGTTGTTGAGCCAATGGGTTCAAAAACCTTGGGTACTATTGTCTTGATGGTATTGTTTGTTCTGCTTGCTGAAATCGATTTATTTTTAGCGCTGGCCGTATTTGCAGCTGGTTTAAGTCTTTACTGGGGTGAGCGTAGGTTTTCTCGCTTGATAATCGTTGGTTTAGTAGTACCGGTTACGGTCTTTTTCCTGTTCGATCAGGTATTCAAGATTCGGTTTCCGCGAGGTCTGCTAACCAACCTTTGGTATGGTTGATTGACGTGGAACCTCTTCTAATTGGATTGCAGGCACTTGCCGACCCTGGGTTACTGATGCTGCTAGTGATAGCAACACTTGGGGGAGTGGTGATTGGGGCGTTACCTGGACTCAATGCCACAACAGGTGCTGCATTGTTATTGCCTTTCACTCTAACAATGCAACCGGTACCTGCCATCTCTATTCTAACGGCGATCTATTGTTCAGCAACATTTGCAGGCGCTATTACAGCAATTCTGATCAACACGCCCGGAACATCCGCCAGCGCGACTACGTGCCTTGATGGCTATCCAATGGCCATGCGAGGTGAGGCCGGCAGAGCCCTTGGGCTGGCAGTTATTTCTTCAACCTTTGGTGGTGTTTTAAGTGTTTTTTGCCTGATGTTGGCCGCACCTCTGTTGGCGCGAGCTGCCTATCAATTTTCTCCGCCCGAATATTTTGCTTTAACCTTGTTCGGATTGTCGATGCTTGCAACCATTGGCGACGGGTCTGCCATAAAGAATCTTATATCGGGTTCCGTAGGTGTTTTTCTCGCGTTAGTCGGTGTTGATAATTTGACAACAGTAGAGCGATTTACCTTTGAATCGCATGAATTGTACGACGGTATCGGATTTGTGCCGGTCATGATTGGTGTTTTTGGCATATCAGAAATGCTGGTGCAGTCGAATGCGCTCGATACCATTCGCGAGCGCGTGGTAATGAAGGCAGTCAAACTCCCAACAAGGGCTGATTATGCCAAGGTATGGAAAACCATTTTAAGATCAACTGGCATTGGTACTTTTATTGGAATACTGCCTGCCGAAGGGGCAACCGTAGCATCCATGATTGGCTATAACGAAGCGCGAAGGTGGTCTAAAACTCCCGAAGAGTTTGGCCAAGGCGCGGTAGAGGGTATTGCCGGATCGGAGGCGGCCAACAATGCGGCAACCGGTGGTGCAATGGTTCCCACGTTGGCATTAGGCATTCCTGGTAGCGCGACGGCTGCGGTTATCCTTGCCGGCCTGATGGTGCACGGTTTAAGACCTGGGCCAGCAATGTTTACAGAACAAGCGGGTTTTGCCTATGCCATTTTCTGGTCTATGTTATTCGTGAATGTGCTTTTTTTGTTTATTGGTCTTTACGGTGCAAAAATATTTGCACGTATAACCATGGTACCGACCCAACTGCTTTGGCCATGCGTGTTTGTTTTCTCCGTAGTTGGTGCCTATGCCTTAGAACAATCCATGTTTGATGTTTGGGTTGCGCTAGTGTCGGGTGTTCTGGGTTATTTTATGCGGCGGTATGGTTTCTCAGTGGTACCGCTTGCTATTGGCCTAATACTCGGCGGCATGCTTGAACAGCGCTTTGGGCAGTCCATGGTCATGCTTGATGAGAAATGGTGGATGATAGCAACCCGGCCACTGGCGCTTTTCTTTCTGGTGCTCACCGCATTGGCTTTGTTTGGTCCAACTGTATGGAAACGTTTAACACGATAGTGCAGTCATATGTGCAAGAAATTAAATCAGCAATGAAAAGACAAATTCAAGTTGTCACATCTTACGTAATTTTTTTTGTATTGGCATATGATGAAGATTAAAGAATCCATCAAGTGCTTAATTGCAAGGTTGGTAGTGGGCCACAACAATTATTTAAGTGCTCTGGTAACTCAACGCTTCTGTACATCGGAGAATCAAAATGGAACGTAAACCCGTCATCGGGCTGGTGCAGGGCGACCCCGCTGGGATCGGTGCTGAGCTCATGGTGAAGTTGTTGTTGGACAGCGACGTTCGAGATCGTGCAAACATCGCGATTATTGGTGCACCCAGTGTTATAGAGCGAGGTGAATCGATTGTCGGCGAATCCATCGACAGAACGCACGTAGTAGAATTTGATCAATCGCGTATCGGTAGTGCGCTTCAGCATATCGACCTTGACATCGAGGATATCGAGAATGTGCCTTTGGCAGAGGTCAGTGCGGCTGGTGGAAAATCATCGCTGGATGGTCTTACTCTGGCGTTTGGACTGTCAAAATCGGGGCTTATCGATGGTGTTTGTTTTATGCCATTCAATAAGGAAAGTATGCATAAGGGAGGAAATCCGTTTATGGACGAAATCGGGTTTGCCAGAGACTACTTTGGAATAGACACGGCTGCCAGCGAATTTAATATCGCTCATGGTATGTGGAATGGCAGAGTGACTTCTCACGTGCCAATGAAAGAGGTTGCTGCCATGTTGAGTAAGGAGCGCATTTGTCAATCTATTGAGCTTGCTGATAGTACATTAAGAATGGCAGGTTACGATCGTCCTCGCATCGTGGTTGCAGCTTATAATCCTCATGCAGGTGATAACGGCTTGATGGGGACCGAAGAAATTGATTTTATTCAGCCTGCGGTAAAGCAAATGCAGGAGCGGCAGATAAATGTATCTGGACCCTTTCCGGCTGATACCCTATGGCTTAAAGTGCGTGATGGCGACTACGATGTAGTAGTAACGATGTATCACGATCAGGGGCAGATCGCCATAAAGTTGCTTGGATTTGATCAGGGTGTCTCCTTACTGGCCGGCTTACCGGTACCCGTGACCACCCCAGCACACGGTACAGCTTTTGATATCGCAGGAAGCAACCAGGCGAATCTGGACCCTGCCCGCAATGCTTTTATGATGTGCTGTGATTTGGCCGAAGGCCTTTCTAATTCGAAAGGCTGGTATCGAACCGCCGATTAATCAAACATATCTGGATTTGCAGCAAGCACCTGGTCATAAACCGGTTGAAAATGCAACCACCCCAGATAGTCGCTGCCAACATGTGTTGCCGAGTGGCGCGCAGCACTCTCATCCATTAGTGGCGGTTTGCTTGGGCCAGACTCAATCAGCATTTGCACATGACAACACCTGTCCATCGCGATAAACCAAAACACCGCGTCATCTACGCTGTGCCTGCTTGCGGTAAGAATGCCATGATTCTGATGCAGCACAGCGCGATTATCTGCAAAAGCTTTTACAACACCTTCACCCTGGTCGGTAAACACCGTGACAGCTCCACCATCATCGCTAACCACCGCATGGTTGTCATAAAAACAGGCCGCATCCTGATTAAATGGTTCGATGGGTCGACCGGTTGAACACCAGGCGGTTCCGTGTGGTGTATGGGCATGGCACATGGCCACCACATTGGGGTGAGCTTCATGCACGGATGCATGCACAACAAATCCTGCTCGGTTAATGGCATGCGCACCCTCAACAACACGCCCTTCGTGGTCAGCCAATATTAAATTCGACACCTTGACTTGCGAAAAGTGCACGGCCATCGGATTCGTCCAATACAGGCTGGGGTGTTCGGGGTCTCGAACGGAAATATGCCCCGCCATTCCGTAATCAAAGTTGTGCATTGCAAAAGCTCGGCAACCGGCCACCAATCTTTCTTTGCGATGTTGGCGTTCTTCGGCAAGGGTTTCAAATTCTGGAAGCTGTGGAAATATGAGCCCATCTTGCTCTGGTTGATAGATAGACTCACGTTCATTTAGTGAGTCACTTTGAGCTGAGCTGGATTGCGTGGATTCTACAGTTTCCATTTTATTTCTCTCTAGGCCGGGCTTTGGCATCGCTGGCGTTAGCTGCGTTGATACTGCTCTTCAGTTCTGCATGACGTACATGCTTAGTACTCGACGTGCGTACTGGCTTTTCAGTGTTGCGCTACGCACAAATTTTTCTGATTCAATCGCCTGCCGCTCAGCCCCAAAACATGCAACACGCTGTCGGGGTTGAGCGGCGCGTTTAAGCGAAATATTTGACTACCTTGCTGGCAACGGCATCCAATCACTCATCGCAACATCGGCATGTTGGAATTGAGGCATTTTTACGCCAAGATCATCCATATTTTTAATATCATTTTCATTCAGAAACGCCTGTGTAATTAACGTCGGTGGAACAATGACACTTGCGCCAGGGTTTTCTCCTGCCAACATCAAGGCCAGGGCTCGAACGGAGACTTCGCCCACAACAGACGGATTTGTCGCAACTGTAGCAACCCAGGCCGAACCGGGCTCGCGCATGGCGGATATATCCGCTGTGGATACATCCGCTGAATAGATATCAATGTCGTCGGTAAGGCCTGCTTCGTCAACGGCTATTTTTACACCTTTGGCGAATTCATCATACGGTGCGAACACAACATTAATCGTAGGGTTTGCTTGTAATACCGAACGTGCCTGGTTTGCAACAGAGTTGGCAATCGGATTGTCAAGCGTGCCGAACATAGCCGCTTCCTTAATACCTGAATTCGCTTCCTTAACTTCTTGCCAGGCGACATCGCGGCGATCAAGTGGTGCAATACCCGGTACATAAACATACCCCGCGGTGAAGCTGTCCCCGTTATCTTTAAGTGCTTGCTCTAGCGCCAGCTTGCCAAGTAAGTAGTCTGATTGTTCAACTTGTGGAATCGCATCATTTTCAACGTTCACATCAAATGCCACCACTTTAATACCAGCATCAACCGCTCGCTGGGCTGCATCTTTCATTGATTCCGTGAGGCCATGCTGAATAACAATGCCATCTACACCCAAAGCGATGGCTTGATCCACCATGTCGGCTTGCAGTGCGGCATCTTGTCGGCTATCGAATACGCGTAAATCAACCCCTAAAGCCGCCGCTTGTGTTTCTACGCCGGAAAGGTAGGATTGGAAAAAATCACCTGTGGATAAATAGCGTACAAGCGCAATTTTAACGTCGGCTGCTTTATCGAATGGGGCGGGCATGTCGGCCGCAATTGCAGGGCCAGCTATTGCAACACTAAGTGCAGCAATACCGGTCAATTTTAAAAATGTTCGTTTTATCATGGATAATCCTCATCAAACTTTAGTTATAGTTTTTCCACCAACGCTTCGTCGAGCGCTTAGATAGAACGTGAAAACAAGGGCAGCAACTAGGATGGCTCCCTTGACGAAATCTTGTGTGTAGTAGGGTGCATTCATCATGGTTAATCCCTGTAACAGAATGCCGACAAACAAGGCGCCGATGGCCGTACCAAACGCATTTGGACGTGCAGCGCCAAGTACAGCAAAACCAATCAGTGCGGCTGCGACACTATCGAGCAGCAGATTGTTTCCGCTGGCGATATCGCCGCGTCCCAGTCTCGCCGCTAATAATATGCCTCCGATAGAGGCGGTTACACCCGAAATCATGTAAGCCACAATCTTGTATCGGTTGACGTTAGCGCCAACAAGTGATGCAGCGCGTTGGTTTGATCCGATGGCATACATCATTCGCCCGTGCCTGGTAAATTCCAGAAACACCCAGACAATAATCGCGATAAGCAGAAACAAGATGACAGGCACCGGCACTAAACGTTCGAGTACCACATCGAAGCGGTGACGACCCAGCCATAGAAATGCAGCTGAAAAAGTTCCTTCTGCTGTGGATCCGTCTGGCAGTCGCATGCCGGTAGCAATAGAGTTTCCTTGAGTCGGAATGCGTTGTAAGCCGATCAGTAAAAACATCATTCCCAATGTGGCGAGTAAATCAGGCACTCGAAATTTAACAATAAGCAGGCCGTTGACAAGGCCCACTAAGGCACCCATCGCTAGACACAGCAATACTGCAACAAGGGCTGAATGTTCGAGTATGACCATGGAGTAGGCCGATAACATCAGTGCTGAGGTGGCAACTGAGCCAATAGACAGATCGAAGCCATCAACCACCAAGGTACAGGTCACTCCCAATGCAAGGATGCCGGTAATAGCCACCGATTGAAGAATAAAAACAGCCGACCTTGGTGTGGCAAACCCTGAGGCGGACAGACTAAAAAATAGTATCAGCCCGGCAAGCAATAGTAAAAAGCCAAAGCGGATTGCGTAGTCAAGGAACTGATCGGATTTCATTGAACCTGGGATTCCATTACATTGCCAGCACCAGAGACTTGTGCAACCAGCGCGTTGAGATTGACCTTATTATTCTGATGCTCACCAACAATCTGGTTTTCATGCAGTACCACTATCCGATCGGCAATTTCCAGCGCCTCGTCTATTTCAGCGACAAAAACAATTGTTGTGCGCCCGCCAGCGCTTTGTCGAATATGTTGTCCTATATCCTGCCGCGCACCAATATCTACACCTTGAAATGGTTCGTCGAGCAGCAAGACGCGGCAGGGTTCAAGCAGCCAGCGAGCAATCATGACTTTTTGCTGATTGCCGCCTGATAGCGTGTTGATGTCATCACTTGCCGATTGGCATACCACACTGATTCGATCAATCATGTGTTCGCTTGCGGCTCGCTGCCTTCGCCAGCTTAATAAGCCAGCGCGGGTAAACGTTTTCAGAAACGGCAGAGAAATATTGTTGGCGATGTTAAAGGTTGGTATCACCGCATTTGAGCTACGATCCTTAGGTGAGAAATGAACACCAGCTTCAACAGCTTCAGTTGCCGTTGCCGGTTTGTATGGCCGCCCATCGATTAGCATCTGCCCGCTATCTGTTTGTCGCAAGCCAAAAATTATTTCAGCAAGTGTGCTCTTACCACTGCCCAGCAGACCTGTAATAGCGACTACTTCTCCATCATGCAGTTTAAGATTGATTGCTGCTGCAGTGTCTTCAAGTCGCAACTCGACAATCTCAAGAATCGGTGTTTGTGCAACAACAGGAGTAATATTGATCTCAGTCATTGCGTGGCCAAGCATCGCCGTTATAGCACCTTCATAGTCCAACGGTTTTTGATCAAACATGCCGGAGATAGCACCGTCTCGCATACAGACAATTCGATCTGCCACGCGACGAATATCAGACATGCGATGCGAAATATAAAGAATCGCCACACCTTGTTTTCGCAAATTCTCAATTAGCTTGAACAATCGTTCGGCTTCGGCAGCGGACAAGGATGATGTTGGCTCATCGAGGATGAGCACTTTGGGTGCACGGGCCATGGCTCGTGCTATAGCGATCATCTGTCTATCAGCGACGCCTAAATCTGATACCCGGGTGCGCACATCGGTGGTGATGCCCATGCTGTTTGCAACAGCCTGAGCTTCTTTTCGCATGTGTCGATCCCTTACCAGTAACTTGGCACCAGGACGGGTAAGCCTATCCAGCATTAAGTTGGTTGCAACATCAAGATCGGGAATAACGCCGTCATCTATAGACTGATGAACGGTGACCACGCCAGCGGCTATCGCGTCGGCAGGCTCAAAGGGTTGGTAGCGTTGGCCTTCTAATTCCATGCTCCCGCTATCGAGTGCATGGTATCCGCAAATCAGCTTTACCAGTGTAGATTTGCCTGCGCCATTGGCTCCCATGAGCACAACAATTTCACCCGCGCGCAATTCAAGATCGACACCTCGAAGCACATGGTTTGTTCCGAAGGTTTTGTTTATCGCGGTTAGCTTGCAGAGCAATTCGTGCATGGGCGATGAACTTATCTACTCTTTCCTGATTCCACTATTCCTCGATTATGTACGTTTGTCAAATCATTTGACTATTGACTAAATGCGGAGTAAACCGGATAGTGCTTCAAGTGAATGCACAGGAGGGAATAGTGATGGTCGCAAGCGATGCCTACCAGCCGCTGACGCCGGAATCCTTGCCGGACAGATTGGGGCAACTAGAGGCGGTGACGAGTCGTCTGGGCAGTGAATTCAAAAAATGGAACGTGCGCGAAGTGGGCGACGGCAATCTGAACCTTGTGTTTATTGTTGGCAGCGGCAGAGGCTCAGTAATAGTCAAACAAGCGTTGCCTTATGTACGACTTGTTGGTGACAGTTGGCCCCTGCCTTTGTACAGAGCGTTTTTTGAACATTGCGCTCTGACGCGGCAAGCGCAACGTGCGCCAGGAACAGTGCCTGAAATCTATCACTTCGATGAAACGCAAGCGCTGATCGTTATGCAGTTTCTGGAACCGCATATTATTCTTCGCAACAAATTAATAAAAGGTGAGCGTGTCGCCGGTGCCGGCGAATTCATTGGGCAATTTTGCGCTAGAACCGCCTTTCGTGGTTCGGAACTTTCCATGAAAAGTGCTGATAAGAAAGCGGATGCGGGCGTTTTTTCGGCTAACGTTGAAATCCCCGCGATAACTGAGAGCCTGGTGTTTACCGACCCCTACTATAACGCTGAGATGAACAACCACAATAGCTTACTCGATCCGGTCGTCGATAAGCTAAGAGCGAATGTTGGACTTAAAATGCGAGCACAACGCATGTTGATGAAATTTGCCTCGAACACGGAGACCATGGTGCACGGTGATTTGCATTCTGGCTCCATAATGGCAACCGATTCTGAGTTGTTTGTAATTGACCCTGAATTTGCTCAGTATGGACCGATGGGTTTTGATCTCGGTATGGTGATCGCAAATTTTTTAATGGCCTATTTCAGTCAGCCAGCCCATAGAGGCAGTGATTTAAATGATTATCAAGAATGGATTCTTTCGGTAACCGAGGAAACGCTTAAAACCTTTCATTCTGAATTCACGCAGCTGTGGCGCACAGAGCGAACCGGCATGTTGTATCCGGCTGCATTATTTGAAGAGCAGGGGCATGACTCCATTGCCGCCTGTCATGCGCTTTTGCAGGAAATACTCACCGATGCTATGACAATTTGCGGTATCGAGATGCACCGTCGCTGTTTATCGCTGGCACACAATGCAGATTTTGAGGATATCGAAGATGCCGCGCAACGTGCAGCCTGTGAAGCACGCAATCTAGAGATGGGCGCGCAACTAATATTGCAAGCTGAACTTGTGAAAGACGCTAAGGATTTGCTGGCAATCGCGAGAGAATTCAACCAGAGGGACATTCTGTGAAAGTAGGTGACAGGCATTACCGCTCTCTATGGTGGGATGAGCAAGGACATGTTTTAAACATCATCGATCAACGTTCTTTACCGCATGAATTCTGTGAGCAAGCGGTTGATAGTATGCAGGATTACGTTGATGCAATTGCACAGATGCGTGTGAGAGGGGCGCCACTGATTGGGGCAACGGCAGCCTACGGAATGGCTTACGCCATGAGCCTCGACCCATCCGACAAGAATATCCAGAACTCATGGGATACTTTGTACGCGACCAGACCAACAGCGGTTAATTTACGCTGGGCACTTGATCGCTCAAAGCAGCTTTTATTAGAAACAGATGTAAATCGGAGAGCCTCTGTAGCGTTGAAGCTTGCACATGAAATAGCCGATGAAGATGTTGAGACCAACAGGAAGATAGGCGAACATGGTGTGCAACTTATTCAAGAGATTGCAAAGCAAAAAGAGCCAGGTCAGCCAGTGCAGTTGCTAACACATTGCAATGCAGGTTGGCTTGCCACAGTAGACTGGGGTACGGCGACTAGCCCCATGTTTCAAGCCCACGATGCCGGTATTTCGTTGCATGTTTGGGTCGATGAAACGAGACCTCGAAATCAGGGTGCACTCACTTCGTGGGAGCTGGACAACCATGGCGTTCCGCACACGTACGTTACTGATAATGCGGGTGGGCATCTGATGCAGCATGGCATGGTTGATATGGTCATCGTAGGCACAGACCGAACCACGCGTTCTGGAGATGTTTGTAACAAAATCGGAACTTATCTAAAAGCGTTAGCCGCATCAGACAACAACGTACCTTTTTATGTTGCCTTGCCATCGTCCACCATTGACTGGACGATCGAAGACGGTGTACAACAGATTCCTATCGAAGAGCGTGATGCTGTAGAGACAACACATATACAGGGCCTTGATAAAACCGGGAAGCTCGCTTCGGTGTTGGTATGCCCTGAGAAAACACCGGGTGGAAATCCGGCTTTCGATGTAACGCCAAATAGACTGGTTACTGGCCTGATCACCGAACGAGGTGTTTGCACTGCATCATCAGACGGGCTCGCCGAATTGTTCCCAGAGTTGGCTACCACGGTGTAACGTTTCGTATGTGCCCAGCAACCGTGACCAACGCCAAACCATTAGCCCATCGTCATGGGCGTATATCCAGGCAGGATGACGCCATTACCGAAGCGGCCTGGTGCTACTATCACGAAGGTTTAAATCAAAATCAAATCGCCTGTAAGCTGGGTGTCAGTCGTGCTTCAGTGGTTAATTACCTGGCAGAGTCCCGACGTCGTGATTATGTTCGTGTGACATTAGATAGTGACATTTTTCTCGAAAACCAGCTGGCCGCAGAGTTGCGTGATGCCTATCAGTTAGAGCAAGTTTTGGTTATTCCCGCTGATGCTGACTCTGAACAACGTTCGCAAGAACGAGTCGCACGTGCCGCATCGGATTGGTTGCCGCAGTTGTTGCGCGATGGTGATCTGTTGGGTGTGGCCTGGGGAGAGACTATTTATCGCCTGGCTGAATTGGCTCCCAAACATGTTTTTAATGATTTGACGATAGTTCAGTTAGTGGGTTCCAGATTGGTGTCATCGGGTTTTGCTGCCGAGAATTGTGCTGCAACATTAGCGCGTCAGTTTAGTGCGCACTGTGTCAATTTGCATGTGCCTTTGTCCTTGTCCAGTGCTGAGTTGTGTCAGCAGCTGATGCTGGAACCTGCTGTGGCAGAGCAGTTAAAACAGGTAGCAGATTGTTCGAAAGTTATTTTTGCAGCTGGCACCTGTTTCGATGACAGTCACATTGTGCGAACCGGTTTACTGACGTCTGCCGAGGTAGCCAAGTATCGACGTAAAGGTGCAGTGGGTGTCATCTGTGGAAGGCTAATTGATCGAGACGGACAAGCGCTGGCAATTCCTGTTGAGAAACGCATGATTGGCGTGACGCTGGATCAGATGCGCAATAAAAAGATGCGTATACTGGTGTCTGCAGATTTGAGCCGTTTAGATGCTGCGCATGCAGCCATTGTAGGTGGGTACGTAACGCATTTAGCCACCTGCTCAGAGACAGCGCGACAATTACTGGAAAACGGGCGTAGCACCCTTAGTTGACGGATTACATGAAGCTTGCATTTGCATCGTCCTGGCAAGTGACTACTGCCTAAGCGGTGTTGATACCGATATCCAAAGTTGAGATTGATTTTATTCGGTGGTTAGTCATTAGACTTCTGGGTAGTTGAAAAGCCTCGCCGTTGTTGTTTCAGTTGCAGCAATCGACATTTTGTCGCATATCGTTTTTCCAATGCTGTGCTCTATTGACATCAGTTATCCGAGTTATTAGTGTTATTCCCCTATCACGTGAGGTTTTAAAAACACCCCATGGTCCCTATTGGGAAGAGGGCCAATGAAAAGCCGCAAGGTGAAACCATTGCCTATGACGAGCTGATCAAGCAGTGAGCTATGCAAATGCTGTTAAGAAGTCACGCAGCGCGTGTCTCGCTCCGAGTGTACTGGTTTGCTGATCTGCATATGTCGTTTGGTCAGTGGACGCATGTCCTCAAAAATTAATCATTCACGTTGCCCTTTACTCACAGAAGAATCGGCAGAGCGCTCGGTTAACAATGGATAAGGAATTAACATCATGAGCAGACTTGGCTCTCTGGCGCCAGAGCAGATGAGCTCTGCTCAAAAAGACGTGTATGACTCCATCGTTTCGGGAGAAAGAGGTTCATTCGGTGGGCCATTTTCTGCGTTGTTATACAGCTCTGAACTGACAAGTAAAGTGGAACAATTGGGTGTGTATATTCGCTATCAATGCGAAATTCCATCCCGCCAACGCGAACTACTTATTTGCATTGTGAGTGCACATTGGCGCGCAGACTACGAATGGTATGTGCATGCACCGCTAGCGGTTAAATCAGGATTATCCCAAGGTGTACTGGATGAAATAGCGGATGGTAAGTCACCCAATTTGGACAATACCGCGGATGCATGCGTATATGAATTTGGAACTGAGCTACTCAACAACAGGCGCGTTTCGGACAAAACATACGCTAAAGCAATCGAGCTTTTTGGTGAAAAAGGCACAGTCGAAATGACCGGTTTGCTCGGATACTATGTTCTCTTGGCAATGACCCTGAATACGTTTGAAGTCGATGTGCCTGACGATGCTGTGATTCCGTGGGCAGCGTCTTCACGAGGTGATGTTTCATAAGCAAGGTATTTTTTACTCACTACGGCCAGCCAGGAACCCCAGGACCACAGCGGAAAGTAATCCATTGCCGGACAGATAGCCACTATCCTGACTTCCAGATACACCACACGCTGCGCCTCCACCTGCAAACAGATTCTTAATGGGCGTACCAGTAGCATGCAGTACGCGTGCATTGTCGTCGACCATCAGCCCACCTTGAGTATGAAACAAGGCACCGGTTACACGCACGCCAAAATAAGGTGCTTGTAGTTTTTTACCTTGATCAAATCGGCGTCCTGTATAGTCAGTGCCATTGTTTGGCAAAGCGGACAATGTTTTATCAAGTGAACCTGATGGCAAGTCCAGTTTCACACTTAACGCTTCTAATGAATTTGCCATATGCAAAGCACCGGCTGCCTCGGCATCTTTAAAGTCTGAAAATTGCCTGGCAATTTCAGCGATTCGTGCATCAAAAATGGCGTAAGCCACCCCATCGGGTTGTGCCAGTACGGCGCGGGCCGCCTCAGAGTACCCCAGTGTTTCATTCCAGAAGCGATCCCCGTGTTTGTTAACTTGAATCCCGCCCTCAGTGATGACAGCCCAGGTAATTAGAATTCCGTGAGGGTGTGCAACGTTGCCATGACCCTGGTAAGCGCCTAAATGAACAAGCTTTGCACCCAGCTGTTTTCCCCAGTTCACTGCATCGCCAAGGTTACCGGAGTGGCCAAACCATAGCGCTTTATCTATGTCTGGCATATAGTGCGACACCATTGAGCGATTTCCTCCAAAACCATTGCAAGCCAAAATAAGCTTCTTACATTCTATAGATTCTTTGTGTCCGTTTGGGTCAAGTAAGCTAACGCCGTGGATACCATTCATGTCACCGTGTATCGTTATGGCACGACGGTTACAAACAATATCGATTCCGGCTTTTTCAACGGCGTTTCGTAAGGCATCAATTAATTCTTTGCCTGAACGGGTGGGTAATCCATGCATGCGGCGGTTACTGTGCCCGGGATAATCGAAGTTATCGACAACAGTGAAAGGCAGTTGATGCGCATCACGCAACCAATCAATAACCAATGCAGCTTTGCCAGCCAGGCAGTTAACGAGTTCCTCATTGTTCTCATGCTGGGCCTTTTTCTGGATGTCATGTGCAAAGGCCTCAGGTGTATCCTCGATACCGGCGGCTTTTTGAAGTTGGGAACCCGCTGCCGGTATAAGCCCTGCGGATAGCGCGGTTGATCCGCTTGGCACCGCATCGGCTTCAATGACAAGTATGTCATTGGTATTTTTAAGTGCTGCTAGTGCTGCAATTAATCCGCAAGCGCCAGCGCCAATAATGACAGTGTGAGTCGACAAGTCGAACCCACCTGAAGGTGAGGGTGAGACGTTTGGCGAGTAGTCATGTGTCGTCACTGTACTGCTTGCCCTTTGCCAGCATATTTTTGGTGCCTAAAACCTCATTCAAACCGTTAAAATCAAACATGTGATCGGAAAACGGCTTTGTGCTGCCGTTTTTGTGCAGGCTGGTGTAATAGGCAATGGCTGTTTTCGCCAGGGCGCGAACAATACCGCCTGGAAAAATCACAATTGAGTACCCAAGTTGTTCAAGCTCGCCCGCACTTTTTATTGGTGTGGTGCCGCCTTCAACCATGTTGGCCAGTAATGGCATGGATGGGCTAAATGTTTCGCCAATGCTGGTGAGTTGCTCTAGCGTCTGTGGTGCTTCAATGAACAGTACGTCTGCACCAGATTCCTTATAGGCGTATGCTCGATCAATCGCAGCGTTGAAACCCTCTACGGCGATGGCATCGGTGCGGGCGATTAGCAAGGTGCTCTGATGCTTGCGAGCATCCACCATGGCTGAAATTTTCCCGCACATTTCCTTAGTGCTGATGAGTTTTTTATCGGCAAGATGCCCACATTTTTTCGGATACTGCTGATCTTCCATTTGAAGTGCTGATGCACCAGCTCGTTCATACTGTTGCATAGTGCGTTGTGCGTTAAGTGCATTTCCAAATCCAGTATCGGCATCTATAATAACTGGAGTTTCAACACGTTCAGAAATCAATGTCATGGTGTCAGCCATTTCGCTGACAGATGTCAAGCCGATATCTGGTTTGCCTAATTTTGTATAGGCAACCGCGGCGCCGCTAAGATACAAGCATTCAAAGCCGGCGTCGGTGGCAAGTGATGCGGTAAGCGCATCGTAAACGCCCGGCGCTTTCAGAATTTCTTTGCGGCCAAGCCGCTTCGCTAATAGGCTCATGCTTAACTTTCCAGACCACGCAGCAAATCGTTGCACGTTGTTTGTTGTGTAACAGTACCTAACGACAATAGCGTTGCATCGTGAACGGCCTTGTCGAAGGCAGCACAGCCGTCTGTGAGCAGCACCGTGTCAATATTTCTTAAATGTGCATCACGTACTGTACTGGCAACGCCACCGTTGGTGACAATGCCAGCAACGATAAGCTTGTTGACCCCAATTGCTTTTAACAGATATTCCAGTCTGGTTTGGTATAAAGCGGAGTAGGCGATTTTTTCTATTGTGTAGTCGGCAGGTGAGAGCTCATCGACGAGCTTGTGACCAAAGCTGCCTGGTAAAAAGTCACCTGCACCTAGAAAAGGGCGCAATGATTTAAGGTGCGATGCAATCAGTGGGTTCCCGTCAGGCTTTGGTACCAGAGTAAATTGCGCTGAAATATATGATCCACCACGGTTGCGTAATGCATTGATCAGCGGCTTAATGCGTTTCGGAAGAGCGCCGATAGCCTCACTGTTTTGTCTTGCTCGCCCGTAAGCGCCATCCGGATGTAAAAAATCGTTTTGCAGATCGATGCTTAACAGCGCGACTTGTGAAAAATCCAATTTCTCGAATGTGTTCAAGTCAAAGGTGCTCAATTATAACTCCCTCACTTCGATTATCGTGTTGCCGAATTCGTCAACTCGTCCTTGATATCCGGGCTCAACCAGAACAGTTGTGTCAGCTTGTTCTAGAATGGCAGGCCCTTCGATTACATCGTCTACGTTTAAGCTTAGGCGATCATATAGTGGTGTTTCATGCCAGCGATTGGAAAAATGAACCTGTCGTGACCGATAAGGCGCAACGTCGCTTTGCTTGTTCTCATTTGTAATTAGTGTACGCAAATCGAACTTCGGGCGTACGCCAATGACCGAGCTTCGCAAGTTGATTATGCGCTTCACACCATTGGGTAACAGTCGACCAAAGCTATTTTGATAGGCTGCGTCGAACGCCTCATTGATACTGGATTGATCTATTGTTTGGACAATAAACTGCGTAACAGAAACTGGGATGGGGACGGACACAGTATGCGTCTGGCCAATGTATGCCATATCAAGTTCAAAGTTCATTTCAACGGATTCGAAGCGTGTATTTGCATTCTTTAGAAGCTTGTTTCCGTGCTCAATGTGTGTCTGCATGAATGCAGTAAGACTTCTGATATTGAGTTCTGACAAGTTGCTATTGATGGTTTGCACAAAGTCTTGTCTCATGTCCGCAATGACACAACCCATAGCACTGGTTACACCCGGATAACGTGGAACCAATGCGGCAGATAGTCCGACATCTTTCAACATGGCACAGGCGTGCAAACCACCACCGCCTCCAAAGGGCATAAATACGAATTGTTTTGGGTCAAAACCACGCTCAATGCTGACGAGCCTTACGGCTCCGGCCATCCGAGAGTTGGCCACACGCAGTATGGCTTCTGCTGCTGCACAGGTATCTAGCCCTAAGGGGATGCCCACGTGATTATCAATAGCACGTGCAGCTGCATCAGCGTCTAAGCGTGCGGTCAATTTGCCTATTGGTTGTTCCGGGTTAATTCGTCCAAGTGCTATATTTGCATCCGTCACCGTAGGCCTATCGTTACCGAGTCCATAGGCAACTGGCCCCGGATTAGAGCCGGCGCTTTCTGGACCTATATTTAACAGACCGCCTTTGTCTACCCAAGCTATAGAGCCACCGCCAGCACCGATGGTGGTAATTTCGATCATCGGTGTTCTAATTACCATGCCGAAGTCGACCGATGTTTGGGCACTTAGCATGGATTCACCATTAGCAATCAGCGATACATCAAAGCTTGTACCGCCAACATCTCCTGTAATAACGTTGTTAAATCCGGCACTACTCGCGATGTGACTTGCGGCAATAACGCCAGCAGCGGGCCCTGATAAAGCGGTACGCACTGGGAAGTTGCATGCCACATCGGCGCTCATAACGCCGCCATTGGATTGAACTATCATGAATTCGCCAGCGAACCCATCTTTGGTCAGTGCGTTTTCAAGGCGGTTTATATATCCGGAGACTTCTGGCTGAAGATACGCATTCAAGGCCGTCGTTGAAAATCGTTCAAACTCACGAATTTCCGGGAGAATCTCTGACGATACGGCGACATGATTGTTCGGCCAAATGTTTCTGACCGCTTCAGCGGCTTTATTTTCATTGTCCGGGTTTGCATACGCGTTAGCGAACAAAATAGCGATGGAGTCGCAACCCTTGGATAGCAGCTGCTCCGCTGCTAGTTTAACGGCGTCCAAATCAACAGGAGTTCTAATTGTGCCGTCTGCCAGCGTTCGTTCGGCTACCTCTAAACGCACTTGCCGCTCAACAAATGGTGTGAAATTGCCGCGTAGCCCCCAGGTTCTAGGTCGATCACGACGCCTCATTTCTAAAACGTCGCGCAGGCCTTCCGTGGTAATCACACCTGTAATTGCGCCTTTACGTTCAAGCAATGCGTTTGTTCCAGCGGTTGTACCGTGAACCACCACGGCTAAGTCGGACATGCTACTAACATGTTTGGAAAGACCGGTTAAAAAACCATCTGATTGGTCGGGGCGTGTCGTGGGAACTTTCGCAACTTTTGCCGTACCCGTGTGCTCATGCAGAATAAACACATCGGTGAAGGTGCCACCGACATCGACACCTGCCATACCGAGGTGGGTAGAATCTGAAGATGTAGTCCTTCTATCGCTCATCTTTAATGGTACGCCAGCTAGTGCCATACACGGAGTCGGCATACGTTTCTGATATCAAACCCAGCCGAACATCTTTTGCAATAAGCGTTGGTGCACGTTCGGCAGGATTTCCAAAGCCACCACCACCTGGTGTTTCCAACCGCACGGCGTCACCTTGTTTTAGTATGACTTGCCGCATCTTTGAGACCATTGCCGGGGATTTCCATTGCCCATCATTTTCAAATTGACAACGATTCAACGCGGCAGTGGAACCACCTGCGATACCTTGGGGTGGAAATTTTCCACGCTCTCCAAACAAGAATGCTTCGGCACCATTGCTTTCGAGCACTTCAATTTCATAAACCGCACCCATACCGCCTTGAAATTTTCCAGCACCAGCGCTGTCGGGTCGCAATGCCCATTTTCTGAACATAATTGGATAAGCGGCTTCCAGAATTTCCATGGGTGGAATGGTGGCGGTTGAGATCGGCGCATTGCCATGGTTTAATCCGTCGCCTTCGCAGTTTGCACCATGCCCGCCGCCGTAAAAGCTGAACATCACCCACGGTTTACCGTTATCGCGTTTACCTGCAATGCTGAGCGCATTGATCGTTCCGTAAGCATTTGCAACTGAGAGAGTGTGCGAGGCTTGTGCAGCTGCACAAAAAATGGCATCAATCATACGAAGAATCGTTTCGGTATAGCCTCCGGTGGGAGCTGGAAATTCTGCGGACAATATTGATCCATTCGGAACTTGAATATTGACGGGTCTCATCACGCCTGCATTGGCAGGTAAATTCGGAAACAAGTGTTTTAGCGCGACATAGGCGGTCGCAAGTGTCGTGGGTAATGCAATATTAACAGGTCCTGCGCATTGATCGGCTGTGCCGGTGAAGTCAATTGAGAGTTCATCGTCGGAAATTTCCAGCGACACTTTTATTACCAATGGTTCATCGACTATACCATCGTTATCAAGGAAGTCTTCAGCAGACCAACGGCCGTTTGGTAATGCTTTTATTTCAGATCGCATTAAGGTTTCGGCACTGTCGCTGAGTGCTGCCAATGCACTCTCAATGGTTGTAGCACTGTACTCATCTAAAAGTTCGTTCATTCGTTGCACACCAAGATCAAGCGCACTTAACTGTCCGTTAAGATCTCCCTGTGCAGATTGCGGTATGCGGGTGTTGCGAAGCAGAATATCAATGATGTCTTGATTGATGGTGCCTGCACGTGCAAGTCTTACTGGAGGAATAACAAATGCTTCCTGAAAAACATCGGTAGCTGCAGGATTATAGTTACCTGGTACTGCGCCGCCGACATCGTGCCAATGCCCCACCGATGCAAGATAGCAAAACAACTTGCCCTTGTAGTAGTAAGGCCTTATCAAGCGCATATCAGACAAATGTGTTCCGCCAATATGTGCATCGTTAAAAATAAAGATGTCACCGTCGGCGAGGTCATTGTCGTTGCTGGCTTTGTCAATAACCGCTTTTACCCCTTGTGCCATGACACCAACAAAAATGGGTAAACCCGATTTACCTTGAATGAGCGTGTCACCGGTTTGCGCATGATAGATGCCATGACTGGCATCGTGAGCTTCAGCAATGATGGGGTTAAACGCGGCGCGAAACAGAGTGGCATCCATTTCGTCGGCAATTTGTTCCATTCGACCTGCCAACACCGCTAGCGTGGTTGGGTCTATTCTCTCAACTGTCATGGGCTAGCGTTTTCTCATCACTTCACCCAAATCGTTCCAAACCTGTTGTTGAATGATTTTTCCATTTATAAGTTCGAAACGATCGATGAACCTGACGTCGTTAAATTCACTACCATCTAGAAATTCGCCATGCAAAGTGCCAGTGCAATACACAATGGTTTCATCACCCGGTGCATGTAGTGCTTCATATGCCATATTGTCTTTTTTAATTCGTGTGTAGCGCTGCCTTGACCATTCGATCAGTGCTTCCAAGTTACTCATCGGATTACTGTCAGGGAAGATCATTGTAAAATCCGGATGGCAAAAGCTACGCGCCTTATTTAATTCGCGTGAACCGAGGTGTTGCAAAAAGGTTTTAACAATTTTGCATGGGTCGGGGAGGGCTGGTGCTGGGGTGCGCATGGTTCTACCGCGGCAATAGTTACTTGCCGGCATTTCATGTGTCATGATTGTGATGAGTTCTGGGGATGCCGGCACAACCAGTCTGGTTGCGTCTGTCAACGCCTCGCTCAAACGCTTTTTTTCGTCTGCAGAATAACCTTCAAGCAAATGTACCTCGATTACTGGCATTGGCCCACCTGCGGATTTGTATTCTGTTTCGGACACATGTATTGTCAGTAATACAGCTTGTGTTTATACACATGCTACATCGACTGTAGCTTGATAAACAAGCAGCATTTTTCGAAAAATGGACAGGCAGATGGTTGCACCCAGCACACGCCCAGCAGATGCGGTGAAAACCCTGCGGTTATCGCCGGCTCATAACAGGCAATAGAAAAGATGAGCCCGACGGCACCAAGCATCTTACTGGATAAATTATGGGATTCTCACGAAATACTCAAGCGTGAAGACGGAACATCGCTTCTTTGGGTTGATCGGCATTTCGTACACGAAGGGTCGCACCATGCTTTCGCTCAACTAAAACGACGCGGACTGGCTGTGGCGGAACCTGCATTGAATTATGCGATTACCGATCACTATGCTCCAACGACTGATCGATTAGAAATACGTGATGCGACTATTTCGCGCATGATAAATACGCTAGCTAATAATGCGAAAGAACATGAGCTCATGCTTATCGGGCTAAACGATTCACGTCAAGGTATTGTACATGTTGTCGGGCCTGAACTTGGCCTGACAACACCTGGTTTACTGATCAATTGTGGCGATAGTCATACCTCCACGCATGGAGCGTTCGGCGCACTTGCTTTCGGTATTGGTGCAACAGAGGTTGCCCATGTGCTGGCCACTCAAACCCTGTGGCAAAAAAAGCCGAAATCGATGCGCATTCGAATTGATGGCGAGCTTGGTACATTCGTGAGTGCGAAGGACATAGCCTTGTATTGGATTGGCATGCTTGGGCCCGGAGCAGCTGCGCAACATGCTGTGGAATATTGTGGGTCAACCATTGAGGCTTTGTCTATGGATGCTCGAATGACATTGTGCAACCTATCCATAGAGGGAGGTGCGCGTTTTGGCATGATAGCACCCGATGCCACCACCGTAGACTATGTTAAGGGTAGACCTCTAGCGCCCACTGATTGGCAACAGTGCGAAAATGATTGGTTGCAACTGCACTCAGATCAAAATGCCGTGTTCGACAAAGAGCTGAACATAGATGCAAAAGCGATTGCACCCATTGTAACTTGGGGGACCACGCCGGATCAATCCGTGGCAATTACAGGCAATACACCAATACCAAGTGACCATAATCGAGATGCGGTTTTAGCGTCACTTGATTACATGGGTTTAAAAACAGACCAACCGCTGGAAGGCTTGGCGATTGATCAGGTTTTTATCGGTTCGTGTACCAACGGTCGATTGGAAGATTTGCAAATCGCAGCTGATGTGATTAAAGGCAAGCGTGCGAAAGTATCCGGTTTGGTTTCTCCGGGTTCTAGTTTTATTAAACGTGAGGCTGAAGCAATCGGTCTTGATCGAATATTTACTGAAGCCGGACTAACCTGGGTGGAGTCGGGTTGTTCTTCATGCGTGGGCATGAATGGGGATACAGTCGCTTCCGGAAAGCGATGTGCATCCACCACCAACAGAAATTTCCGTGGTCGACAGGGGCTGGGTTCAAGAACCCATTTGATGTCTCCCGCTATGGTCGCAGCGGCTGCTGTTCATGGCAAAATTGTGGATGTGCGCGCCCTATGAGTGGCTGGAAAGAGCACGAAGGACTTATGGTTTGTTTGCCGATGCCGAATATCGATACCGATCAGATAATTCCCGCACGCTTCATGTCACAACCGCGTATAGATGGCTATCAGGATTTTCTTTTTTATGATATTCGGAAAAACACCGAAGGAGAATTGGAGCCATCGTTTCCGTTAAACAGGCATAGCAGCGCAAGCTTGTTGTTGTGTGGGAAAAATTTTGGTTCTGGCTCTTCACGTGAAGCTGCCGCATACGCGTTGCACGATGCCGGCATTAAAGTATTGGTATCAGAGAGCTTTGGTGACATTTTTTCAGCCAATGCGGTTAATAACGGGTTGCTACCCGCGAGAGTCAGTGTAGAGGATATCGAAATGTTGTTCGCATTGGTGGGACCTGCTGCGATGTACTGCAAAGTAAATTTGTCGGCGCAAAATTTTACAATTGGTGATCACACCATCAGTTTTGAGATTGACGCTTCGTGGAAAACGAAACTTGTTAATGGCTGGGACGATATTGACATAACTTTAAATCACCGTAACGAAATTAAGCAGTACAGGGAACAACGTTCCCAAACCATAACTTGGGCATGGCCCGTTCAAAAAACCAATACCGGAGATAAACTATGAGAAAAAGAAATTTATTAGTGTTGCTGGCAGGTTCCTTACTGCTAATGGGCACAGTCAATGCAGAGGATCGCATAAGTGCTGTTCACGCATTTCCTGAAACATTAATTTATACGAAAAGCTTTTTGGGATTTGTAGATAAGGTTAATGAAGCAGGTAAAGGCGTTGTTCAAATTGACGTAAGGGGTGGCCCGGAAGCCATCGGCATGTTTCAGCAACCGGATGCGGTTCGCGACGGTATTGTCGATATGGTTTACACACCGGGTAGTTTCTATGGTGGTTCCTTGCCTGAAAAAGATGCAATGGTGGCATCGAATTTAACTGCAGTCGAAACACGTGCAAACGGCGGTACTGAGTTAATGGACAGTATTCATCAGGAAAAGATGGGTCTTAAGTATCTCGGATGGTTTGACAGCGGTGTGTGCTACAACCTTTGGACCAGAGATGAGCCCGCATTCGATGCAGACGGTAACCTCGAAGTTGATGGGCTAAAACTCAGGGGCAACGCAGTCTACAACGCATTTTTCACTAATTATCTACAAGCTCAGGTTATCGATCTGCCCACAGGTGAAGTGTATTCTGCGCTGCAGCGAGGCGTGGTTGATGCCACTGGTTGGACTCAAATCGGCCTTATTGATTTGAAATGGAATGAATTCCTTAACTACCGTATCGAGCCGTGCTTTTTTTCAACCGATCTTGGGGTTATCGTCAACCTTGAGAAATGGAATAGCTTGAGCGACGAATCCAAAAAAGTATTGCAAGATGTCGCTATTCAGCATGAAAAAGACAGTGTTAATGCACTTAAAAGTAAGCGTGATGACGACTTCGCTGCGCTTGATGCTGCTGGAATGAAAGTTGTGACCCTGGAAGGTGATGCCAAAGCCAACTATCTGGCCGCCGCACGGGAAAAGACCTGGGAGCGTATGAAAGGCCTGATGGCTGAAAGTCCACAAGGTGATGGTAATTACGATAAATTGATTGAGTTGTACTACGATTCGGCGGCAGACTGACCCAGCATTCGCTAAATTTAGTTCTTGTATACGTATATCTATGCTGCAGGGCTACCTATGCTAATTCGGCGAATGGTGTCGATTTATACCGGATTGCTCTATGCAATGGCGTGGGTAGCCGGCTTCACATTGCTGTGGCTGATGGTATCGGTCATTGTGTCTGTCGTAATGCGAAATGCCGGGCTGCAACCGTTTGCCTGGCTGTTTACCTCTGCCGAGTATGGTTTGTTGTACATGACCATGCTCGGCGCACCCTGGCTTGTCAGGGAAAAAGGTCATGTGCACATTGAGCTTGTTACTGCGATACTGCCTGCCTGGTTACGCAATATCGTCAGCCGAGCTGTAGCGCTTTTGTGTGTGATGGTCTGTTTGGTTCTTGCGTACAAAGGCTATGAATTTTGCCTGTCCAATATTCAACGAAACGATTTCGATGTCCGAGCCTATTACTTTCCAAAATGGATACTCACTATTGCATTTCCTGTTAGCTTCGGATTTATGACTATCGAGTTTTTTCGATTTGTCGTTGGACGCGATCTGCTACACACCGGTGACGCAGGGATACACGAGTGATAGCCTGGATTAAGCCTGCTAGGTGGATTAAGTTTAGGTGGATTAA
>CAYSZH010000009.1:0-5447 GCA_964435305.1 uncultured Granulosicoccaceae bacterium | reverse complement strand
GGTGGATTAAGTTTAGGTGGATTAAGTTTAGGTGGATTAAGTTTAGGTGGATTAACTAGTGGAGTGGTATCAAGCCCTTGGAGTTTTGCTGGGTACCATTATCGTGCTGATGGCGATAGGTATGCCAGTCGCACTTGCATTTCTTGCCGCAAACATTGTTGGTGCGTGGATTTTCATGGGTGGTGAGCGTGGCATCACGCAGTTACTCAACAATGGTTTCGGCTCACTGACAAAGTACGCTTTGGTTCCCATACCTTTGTTTCTATTGATGGGAGAGATTTTCTTTCATACAGGTCTTGGCGGGCGCATGTTTAACGCTATTGATCGCCTGCTTGGCAGGCTGCCTGGGCGCTTAAGCTATGTCACAGTGTTGGGTGGCACCGCATTTTCTACATTATCAGGTTCCTCAATGGGTTCAACCGCGTTGCTGGGTTCGTTGATGGTGCCTGAAATGAATGCACGTGGTTATAAAAAACACATGAGTATCGGGCCTATTTTGGGTACCGGAGGGCTTGCCATCATCATACCGCCATCAGCGCTGGCAGTATTACTTGCTACGCTTGCTCAAATTGATGTCGCGGCGTTATTGATCGCAGGTGTTATCCCTGGATTAATCCTGGCTGGATTCTATGTCGCGACTATTGCCATACAAACACGCCTTGATAAGGACGCTGCGCCAGCCTATGAAGTTGAAGCGATGTCGGTCATTGCTCGTGTGCGGCTATTGTTCACCGATGTGATACCCATGATCGGCGTTATGGTGCTCATTATCATTTTAATGATCAAAGGAATAGTAACGCCATCTGAAGCGGCCGCCTTTGGTGCTTTAGGGGTCGTTATTCTTGCTGTTTTCTACCGATGTTTAACACTTCAATCGTTAAAAAATTCGTTAACAGGTGCGCTTCGAGTGACGTTGATGGCGTACTTGATCGTGTTTGGCTCAGCCACGTTCAGTCAGCTACTCGCTTTTTCTGGTGCCTCTCGAGGGCTTATAAGCTGGGCAACCAGCTTTGATTTGGCACCATTGGCTATGTTGGCAGTGATGTTTGTTGTGCTGTTACTACTTGGAATGTTCATGGAACAAATTTCCATGATGTTGCTGACTGTGCCAATATTCTTTCCACTGGCTCAAACGCTAGGGTTCGATCTCGTTTGGTTTGGGCTTATTATGCTTCTGGCATTAGAAATCAGTTTCACCACTCCACCATTTGGGTTACTGTTATTTGTTATGAAAGGCGTGTCACCACCCGATACGTCCATGCGTGATATTTATGTTGCTGCATTTCCATTTATTGGCTGTTCATTATTGTTGGTGTTCTTGTTGGTAGTATTTCCAAAGCTTGCGCTATGGTTGCCAGGCTTGTAGTAGATCCTGGCTGAAAAGGGGCGTACTGATACCCGTTTTTGATTTTATTCTACCAAGTGACACGCGACAGAGTGTGTTGCCGATTGCTGCTTTAATTCAGGCTGACTCTGATTACAAACAGCTTGGGCCTTAGGGCATCGATTTGCAAAGCGGCATCCACCGGGCGGATTTACCGGGTCATAAGGGTCGCCGGTAATATCGATACGCTGTATTTCGGCTCGGCGTTTCTTATCAACCGATGGCACTGCGGATAACAAGGCTTGAGTATACGGGTGTTGTGGGTTGTTAAATAAGCTAATTCGATCGCCATATTCCACAATTTTACCCATATACATAACCGCAACTGAGTCACACATGTGTTGTACCACGCCCAGATCGTGCGAGATAAACAGATAAGTGAGCCCTAAATCATCCTGTAGCTTTCGCAGTAGATTTAAAACCTGCGCTTGTACCGCAACATCTAAGGCTGACACAGGCTCATCACAAATAATGAGTTCGGGTCGAGTCGATAGGGCCCTGGCTATTCCAATGCGTTGACGCTGGCCGCCTGAAAACTGGTGTGGGAAAAGCTTCTGCTGCTCTTTTCGCAAGCCCACTTCAGCAAACAGTCGATCGACAGTCTCTTGTTTTTCTGTGTCGCTTAAGTCTGTCAGGCTATCAAGTGGTTCGCTGACAACTGATTGTGCTCGCAAGCGAGGGTTCAGGCTGGAGTAAGGATCTTGAAAGATAAATTGAACCTTGGTGCGTGCCTGACGTAGAGCTTCTCCCTCTAAGGCTAGAAAATCTTGCCCAGCTAATTGCACACGTCCGGCGTGTGCCGATACAAGCCTTGCTACGGCTAATGCCGCAGTCGTTTTTCCGGAACCGCTTTCACCTACAATGGCTAGTGTTTCGCCACGCTTTACTTCAAATGAGACACTGTCTACAGCGTACAGGTAAGATTTTTTTGATAAAAAGCCACCGCGTTTTATTGCAAAACGCACGGTGAGATCGTCGACCTTGAGCAGCGAATCATTGTTGCTGTGCATGATCAAATCTCGTGTGCCTGCCAGCAAGCGGACTGTTGACCATGAGTGAATTGAGCTATCGATGGTCGCTTATTAAGGCACTGTTCGTTGGCACGATTACAGCGAGAAGCAAACAGGCATTCATCACGTCCAAATTCCTTCAGGCTGGGTACGATGCCGTCGATCTCTGCCAGTGGCGGTCGCTCTGCAGTGACTTCCGCCAGCAGGTGCGGAACACAAGCGACCAAGCCTTCAGTATAAGGGTGACGTGGATGCTCTATCACTTGCTGTACTGGGCCAGATTCTGCTATTCGCCCGGCGTACATCACAATCATGTGTTCTGCCATTTCGGCTACGGCACCCATATCGTGTGTGATTAGAATTGTTGCCGTGCCCAATTCATTACCAAGCTCCCTTATTAAATCAAAAATTTGCGCTTGTACGGTGACATCCAGAGCGGTGGTAGGCTCATCAGCAATAAGAATTTTTGGCTCACAGGCGAGGGCGATGGCGATCATGACCCGTTGTCGTTGTCCACCAGAAAGCTGATGTGGATAGTCCTTAACACGGTTTTTGGGGTTAGGAATACGCACAGAATCCAATAACTCTATTGCTCGATTCCATGCAGCCGATTTGTCCATTGCACGATGACGGCGCAGCACCTCGGCTATTTGCTCACCGATGGTATACAAGGGGTTCAGCGATGTCATTGGTTCTTGGAAAATCATCGAAATATCATTACCGCGAATTTCGTTTAATCGAGATTGGCTTGCAGCTGTTAAATCTTCACCATTAAACAGAATACTTCCTGCCGCAATTCGTCCGACTTTTTCAGGAAGCAAACCCATCAGTGCCAGCGCTGTCATTGATTTGCCGCAACCGGATTCTCCAACAAAACTTAAGGTTTCACCTGCGTTTAATTCAAATGACAAGTCATCGATAACGGGTGCAACTCCATCGCGCGTAGTGAGCTCAATGCGTAGATTGTTGACTTCCAGTAGCGCGCTCATTAACGCTTTCTCAATTTGGGATTCAAGGCGTCATTTAAACCATCACCTACAAGTGAAATAGCCAGGACAGTGACAAATATGGCCAAACCGGGAATGGTTACGGTGTAGCTTGAATCCAAAATGTATTGACGATTTGAGCCTATTATTTGTCCCCAGCTCACAACATTTGGATCAGTTAAACCTAAAAAGCTTAAGCCCGCCTCAAACAAAATGGCAGACCCAACCATCAACGCTGCTTGTACGATGATGGGTGGCAATGCATTAGGCAGAATGACAGCAAAGATAATTCTCCAGTTAGAAACGCCTGAGGCACGCGCTGCAGTGACAAATTCAAGTTCGCGAATACGCAAAAATTCAGACCGGGTTATGCGCGCTACGGGTGGCCAGCTCACCAATCCAATAGCAAACGTGATCATAGGTAAGGATGCGCCAAACAAGGCAACAATCACCATTGAAAACAACAATGTGGGCAGAACCTGAAAGAATTCAGTAAGACGCATTAGTAACTCTTCTACCCAACCTTTATAAAAACCTGCAAGCGCACCGACAGTAATACCGATAGCCACCGTGAGAAAGGCGGCAGATAATCCAATTGCAATTGAGACTCTAGCGCCGTACACAATCATTAGAAAAAGATCGCGGCCGAGGTAATCAGTACCAAATATATAACCTTCCTCACCGGGTGGGGAGAAAGGTGCCCATACCATTTCAAATGGATCAGCAGGATAAATAAAGGGTCCGAGTAAGCCTGCAATGAGCACCAGCAATAAGACAAAGAAACCTGCCATTGCGGCATGATCTCGGCGAAACATGCCCCAGGCTTCGCCCATAGGCGACTGGGCTTTTTCCTCAATAATGGCCGTACGTTGTCCGGCATTCTGAGTCATTGCTTGCCTCCGACCCGCGGATCAATTGTGCGTAAAGCTAAGTCCGTTAATAGATTACCGATAACAACCACGAGTGCTGAGAAGAACAGAATACCCAGGATGGTGGGTGTATCGCGTGCGATGATTGATTGAAATGCCAAGGTGCCAAGCCCAGGCCAGCTATACACAGCCTCCACCAGTACAGCGCCGGATATCACGGCTGAAAACTGCAGACCAGCAAGTGTAATGACGGGCGATACGGCGTTTTTCAGTGCGTGTTTATACACGATTTGTCGTGTGCTTAAGCCTTTTGCTTTTGCGGTACGTACGTAGTCCGACCCTAAAACTTCCAGCATTGAAGTACGACATAGGCGTGAATACAGCGCAAGGTAAATTGAACTTAACGTCACTACTGGCAGCACAGCGTGATGCGCAATGTCGATAAAGTGCGACCACGCGCCACCTTCAATGGTAACGTCGCGCATGCCACTGGTCGGAAACCAACCCAGATGCAATGAAAATGCGATCAGAAATAATATACCTGTCCAGAACACCGGTGCTGCGTAACCAAATAACGCAAGCCCTGTGACGAAATGGCTCACAAGGCCATTAGGGTTTCGCGCTGAAATAACACCCAAAACCACACCTAGTATCAGTGCCAGTAACTGCGCGCTTATAACCAGAATAAGGGTTGCGGGTATACGCTCAAGAATTAAATCCACCACAGGCATGTTATAAAAAAACGAAAACCCGAAATCGAATTGCAGCACGTTGCCAATGTAGGTGCCTAGTTGAGCCGGAAAGGGTTTGTCCAGTCCGTAGTCGGTGCGAATCTGCGCCATGATTTCCGGATCGGCGCCACCCATCGATTGCGCTATCGTATCGGCAACATCGCCAGGTGCCATGTGCATCATGGCGAAATTTAGAACCAGAACGGCAATGAGCAGTAGCGCAGCGTAGAGTGTGCGTAGAAAGACTGAGCGTAGGAAATTCAAAGTGCAGGCTTAGTCAAAGGTGGGAAAATTATCATGATCTAACGAAGGCTGGCAGCCTATGGAAGAATAAGCCCTCCCTGTAAAGGGAGGGCTTATCAGCTGGCTCAAAAAAGCGTACCAACAAGGCAGTGTTTATCCGATCTGATCACTTTATATAAGTCATATCCATTGGAGAGCTGGTAGCCCAGATACCCAGTGGCGGG
>CAYSZH010000008.1:0-52456 GCA_964435305.1 uncultured Granulosicoccaceae bacterium | reverse complement strand
GTAAAGACCTGCCCTATTGTATTTCCAGCCATCCCACCAGTATACCGCGAGCAGGCCTGGCAATACTGTGAAAACCAGGTCGTAAAGCCGAGAAATTTGAAGATCTACGGCTAGATCTGGCGCTCAACAGAGGTGACATTTCGCAGCTGGCGAATCCGGTCCATCAAATTGGTGAGTTCCGACATATTGCTTACCAGAACGCTGATTTTCATTTCAGCGGTTTGCTCTGCAGAATCACTCAAAGTGTTCACCGCAACCACATCAGCATCGTTGTTGGCCATCACTGTGGAGACATCTCGCAACAAGCCAACGCGGTCAAACGCGCTGATACGAACGTCCACCTGGAATTTCTCAACCGAATCGGCACCCCATTCCACTTCGATCAATCGCTCTCGTTCAGCCTCTGGCAGATTCAGCATATTGCCGCAGTCTGCGCGATGAATACTCACCCCTTTACTGCGCGTGATAAAACCCACGATGGCATCGTAAGGCACCGGCTGACAACACACCGCAATACTGGTGAGTAGATTACCCACACCCTTCACGTTGATTGAATCAGGCGACTGCAGTTTTTGTCTTGCCTGATCATTAATATTGACCTGCTTGCGGGCCGGTTCGCCTAAATGATCGATAGCACCGGCAATTTGAGCCAGCGTCACATCATTGCGACCAATGGCAACAAACAAATCGGCTTGTTTGTCAAAACGCAGCCGTTGCGTCATTTTATCAAGCCCGATGCCAGTGGCTTTTAATCGCTTGAGCTCACGATCTAATATGGCGCGGCCATCATGCAAATGCTGGTCGTAGTCTTGAGTATTAAACCAAGTGCGTACCTTGCCTCGTGCACGGCTGCTCTTTAAAAACCCGAGTGATTTATTTAACCAATCTCGACTTGGTGCAGGCTCACGCGTGGTCAACACTTCTACTCTATCGCCGTTGTGCAGTGCATAAGTTAAGTTAACGATGCTGCCATTCACTTTGGCACCGCGACAGCGGTGGCCAATTTCAGAATGCACGTGATAAGCAAAATCCAAGGGTGTTGCACCCTTTACAAGATCCACTACTTCGCCCTTGGGTGTAAATACATACACTCTGTCAGCATCCAGTTGCTGTGAAAAACCTTCAACGAGCTGCTCGTCTGTGTCTTCGAGCAGTTGCCTAAGTGCATCGATATTACGTTGCAAGGCCACATCCGCCGCACCACCTTCTTTATATGCCCAATGTGCCGCGGTGCCGTTTTCGGCCTCATCATCCATATCGCGAGTGCGAATCTGTACTTCCACCGATTTTCCCTGCGGACCAATGACGGCTGTGTGCAGTGATTGATAACCATTGCTTTTGGGGTTCGCTACATAGTCGTCAAACTCTCGTCGAATCGGTTGCCAGGCATTATGAACTGTGCCCAACACCGCATAGCACTCCGTCACGTTATCAACCAGAACACGCACCGCACGCACATCAAATAGATCAGAGAACTCAATGCGCTTATCGCGCATTTTTTTCCAGATACTGAATATGTGTTTGGGCCTGCCAAACACCACACTGCTCGTCACCGATTGATCAGTTAAGCGCTGCTGCAAATCGGATACAAACATTCGAATATATTCTTCTCTAGCGGCCCGGTTTTCCTCTAACGCTGCAGCAATGCGTTTATAGGCCTGCGGCTCGACAATACGAAAGGCCACATCTTCAAGCTCCCACTTTAGTTGTCCAAGACCGAGTCGATTGGCAATGGGTGCATAGATTGAGAGTGTTTCGCTGGCCACATCAATAGCCGATTGTTTTTCCGACTTTGCCAATACGTACAAACGTTGTGTGCGGTAAGCAAGCTTTACAAGCACAACTCGAATGTCCTCAACCATGGACAACAACATGCGCCTTAGCATCTCGGCCTGATCAGCTGACCCCACAGTGCCAGCAATCGCCGGGTCACTCATTGAGAGTTCGTTCAGCCAGCGAACCTGTCTTGTTAGATCCGCTATTTCGTTACTGAATAAAGTACGCACCTCGTCCACTGGTACCGCGCGACCAATAACATCATGCCCAAGTAACGCAGAGACTATGGTGGGCGTATCAGCCCGCATACTTTTAAGTTGCGCGGCGACAAAAAGTGCGCATGGGTAGTGCGTAGGTTCATCCTTGTACTGCCAGTAATACTCCACAGCGCGCCGGATGATAAGTGATTGAGCACGTGTACAGTTTTCGCACAGACGATCACCAGCCGCCTCTAGGGTGGCAAAGTGTGTTTCATCTGCAGAAAAAGTATGCTTCAAGCAATTACACCGACGTTAAGCTAACAAATTGTTTGCTAGCAGGAAAACAGTATTATCCTAGCCTACCGGTCAGCTTTGCAAGAATCAGTGTTTATTACGCTTAGGCGTTGTGACGCAGCGCCACAACCGGAGGAGTATTGAGTACAGGTCTTGTTGCAACAAAGCCTGCAATGCTAATACCGATCGCACCACCAACAACACCAATAATCCAAAGCCAGGGATTCAACTGAAACGGCAGTTCAAAAACATAGCGGCTCAGCGCCCATGCAATTGATGTGGAAAAAAGCGCTGCCAAAAATCCGGCTATTGCACCCAGAATGGCAAATTCCACAATGATGGCCTGTTTGATTTGATCGTGGGAGGCACCTAAAGCCCTTAAAATAGCGGCCTCGCGTTTACGCTCTGCCTGGCTGCTTTGCACCGCTGCCAACAACACACAAATACCTGCAAGCAAAGTGAACATAAACACATATTCAACCGCTAATGATGCACGTTCCATGAGCAGCTTCACCCTATCTAGAATGGCACCGATATTAAGCGCAGCAATGCCAGGGAATTCTCTTGCCCAACCACTGGTGGCTTTTGAAAAATCTTCTTCTGAATGAAAGCTCGTAACATAGGTTGCCGGCATATCGGCCAGTGCCGCAGGGGATGCCATAACAAAAAAGTTAACCTGAAACGATTCCCAATCCACTTTTCTTATGTTGGCAATTTTTGCTGTGGTCTCAACACCAGCCACATTAAAGGTTAAGGAGTCGCCCAACTCATAACCGCGCTCATTGGCCCATTCTTCTTCTATTGAAAATGCCGCTTCCGCCGAGCCATCCTCGGCCCACCACTCACCTTCGACAATTTCGTTAGCCAACGGCTGCTTATCGCTGTAGGTCAAATTGTATCCACGGCGCGCTCGACGTTGGTCGCGTTCGTTTTCAGGATCCGCCAGTATCGGTTCACCATTGTGTGCTACCATCCGCGCTCGCACCATTGGAAACACACCTGCACTGTCTATCTGCTGCGCATCCAGACGCGCCTTAAAACCATCCACCTGATCTGGCTGAATGTTCACCACAAAAACGTTAGGTGCATTCTGAGGAATGTCCTGTTCCCACGCAGCCAATACATCCACTCTGACAATGGCAATCAGTAACAAGGCCATAATGCCCATGGCAAACGCGGCTAACTGCACCACACTGCTGCCCGCACGCCGTTGTAATCCAGCCACACTTAAACGAAAACGTTTACCTGCGAGCTTGCGTACCACTTTCACAATAAAGCGTCCGAAAAATGCGAACACACCAAGCATGACGACCACGCCTGCAACCACAATGGCGCTAAGCAACCAATCGCGAGACTGCAAAAGCACAACGAAATACGTGGCAACAAGACCGATGAGCGTGGTGACAATAATGCTGGTATCTAAATCAGAATAATCTCTCTGTAACACACGCATCACCGCCACATGACCTGCCCGTAACACCGGCATCATGCCAAAACCTGCAACCGAGATAAACGCGGTTAGTGCACCCACCACAGGTGCCCAAATACCAGGCGCAGGCAGTTCCAACTTAAACCAACCTTGAAGTAACTGAGCCAATACCAGCTGTGCAAACCACCCAATGGCAATACCAATAACAGAGGCAATTAAGGCGATTGCGCATAAACGCAGCACTAACCAAATAATGACTTCCTTACGACTTGCACCCAGTGTTCGCAGTACCGCCGATGCATCCGATTGACGCAAAGCGAACTGCCTGACCGCCAATGCGATTGCAGCACCAGCCAGCAATACCGTTACAACCGATGCCAAACCCAAAAAACGTTGCGCACGGTTTAAAGCACGTTGCAGTTGTGGGCTGCCATCGCGTACGCTTTGCACGCGCACCTCACTGGCCATGTTCTCCGCTAGCCAATCTTGCATAGCATCAGTTTGCGACGGTTCGCCAGCCATCAAAAAAGTAAAACGCGCACGACTACCTTCTCCCAATAATTGAGAGCTTGCCAAATCGTCCATGTTCATCATCACGCGCGGGGCTATTTCAAATACGTTTTCACCACGATCAGGCTCATATGCAATTAACCGTTCAATAATGAAATCGCGGGCACCGAGGGTTAGCGTATCGCCTTGTGATAGCGCCAAGATACTTTGCAACTGATTATCCACCCAAACTGAACCTGGGCTGGGAACGGGTAAAGGTGCACTTATCGCAGGATCGTCAAGTGTTCTTAACTGTAGCGCGCCACGTAATGGGTACCCAGCCGTTACAGCCTTGACGGCAACCAATTGCGACTCATCATCGGCATTGATCACTACACTAGGAAAGCGAGTGTGTCTTGCGGTGGCTAAGCCGCGTTTTGTTGCTTCTTCTGCGATGGATGGAGATAAGGCAAAACTTGATGTGGCCAGTAAATCAGCCGCTAACACGTCAGCCGCTTGCCGCTCCATTGCACGGCCAATTCTGTCGGTGAAAAAACCAACGGCTGTCACCGAGGCGACTGCCACGATCAAAGCTAGCGCAAGTACACGCAGCTCACCTGCTCTTACATCGCGCTTAAGCGCACGCCAGGTAAACTTTAATTGGTGCGCCAGTATCATAATGCGACCAACTTGCCATCTGCCATGCGCAGGCAACGATCACAGCGTTGTGCCAAGGCATCATCGTGTGTCACCAATACAAGCGCTGCACCTTGTTCTGCACAAAGTGCAAACATCAAATCAGTAATGCGACCACCGGTTGCTGAATCAAGATTACCTGTTGGTTCATCTGCAAACAGCAGCGCAGGTTTTGATACGAACGCGCGTGCAACCGCAACACGCTGTTGCTCACCGCCTGATAATTGCAAGGGTTGATGTGTGGCCCGATCGGCAAGGCCGACCTGTTCGAGCATATTGCGAGCGTGCTCTTCAGCCTCATCGGCATTAGCCAATTCGAGTGGCAACATGACGTTTTCAAGCGCACTCAGACCAGGCAACAACTGGAAAGACTGGAACACAAAACCAACCTTACCGGCACGCAATTTGGCGCGACCGTCTTCATCAAGTTCATTCAGATTCTCGCCGAGCATTTGCACTGTGCCAGCAGTGGGCGAATCGAGCCCTGCCAGAAGCCCCAGAAGTGTGGATTTGCCGGAACCTGAAGGCCCGACTATGGCCACCGCCTCGCTGGCCTTTACCTGGATATCCAGGGCGTGCAGAATCGTCAGCTTGCCACTCGGGCCAGTGACGGTCTTTTCGACCTGCTCGGCACTAAGCACCCCGTGATGGCTGGAATCGGGCGCCTCTGACGTGTTATTCGTTGCAATACTCATAAATTTGGGGTGGATTAGGCAATACTGCTAGCCATGTTGATCATTATGTTGATTGTGCAGTGCCGAACAAGGCTGTTTTGATGAACAAAAGCCGTTACTCTAGTGTCTATTATATCTGGGCAGACGGGCAGCACACACGCTTATGCGATTAATACTCATCCTTGCTTTGATTGGATTCATACAAAGTGGTTCAGCCGCAGCCAGCACTATTTTAGTGCTCGGCGACAGTATCAGTGCCGCCTATGGCATGGCAGACGAAGACGGCTGGGTTCATTTAGCGCAAAAGCAGCTGCAAGAAAAAGACCCAGACACCCGTTTCGTCAACGCCAGTATCAGCGGCGATACCACCGAAGGTGCACTGCGCCGTTTGCCTGACGCGCTTGAGCGATTTACACCCGACTATGTCGTTATCGAGCTCGGCGGCAACGACGGGTTACGGGGCTATTCGCTCAAAAAACTGCAACAAAATCTGGAAACGCTGGCTGCAATGAGCCAGGGCGCTGGCGCAGAAGTGGTTATTGTTGGTATGCGAATCCCGTCCAACTACGGCCCGGCCTACACCAGTAAGTTTGAACAGACCTTTGTCACTGCGGCCGAGAATGTACAGGCTGATCTCATTCCGTTTATGTTTGAACCACTGCTGCCGGACCCACCAGCCTATTTTCAGCGTGATGGCATTCATCCAAACGAAGCCGCCCAACCCTTGCTTGCTGAACATGTACTCAACACGCTGTTGCCTTTGATGGCTAAAGAATCGCTTGCACAATAAATCAACTGAATAATATTAGGGAGTTTCACTGATGCCATCACGACAAAAAATTGAATTTACTGGAGCCACAGGCTCTACATTGGCAGGCCTTTTAGAAACCCCTGACGCCGAACCGCAAGCCACGGCACTCATTGCACACTGCTTCACCTGTGGCAAAGACATCGCCGCCGCGAGCCGTATTGCCCGCTCACTGGTAAAACAAGGGTATGCAGTGATGCGCTTTGACTTTACCGGATTGGGTAATAGCGACGGAGATTTCGCAAACACCAATTTTTCATCCAACGTACAAGATCTGATCGCCGCGGCCGACTTTTTACGTGAAAAAGGTATGGCTCCGAGCATTTTAGTTGGACACAGCCTGGGAGGCACGGCTGTTCTGAACGCAGCACAAGCCATAGGTGAAGCTCGTGGTGTTGTAACAATCGGCTCACCTGCTGATGCTCAGCATGTATCCCACCAGTTCGCCTGCGATATCGAAACCATTCAGGCAGAAGGTGAAGCGCAAGTGAACCTTGCCGGCCGTGCGTTCACCATTAAAAAACAATTTCTGGATGACATCAGCCAAACATCGGTTAACACCATTAGCAAATTGAAAAAAGACTTACTGGTACTGCATTCACCTGTAGATACCACCGTAAACATTGACGAAGCCGAACGTATTTACAGAGCAGCGCATCACCCGAAAAGTTTTGTCAGCCTTGATTCAGCCGACCATCTACTCACCAGTGCAAAAGACGCTGAATATGTCGCAGGGCTGATAGCATCATGGTCGAGCCGGTTTCTGCCAACACCTAAAGTTGATCGCCCCGCCGTCTCAGGCGGTGAAGTATTCGTAAGCGAACACAACCATAAATTTTCCTTAAATGTGTTCAGCGATACCCATCATTGGAGAGCGGATGAGCCCACACGTTCTGGTGGTAACAACACAGGCCCAGACCCGTACGAGCATTTACTCGCAGCCGTTGGCACTTGTACAGCCATGACATTACGAATGTACGCACAACGTAAAGAGTGGCCACTGGAAGATGTCAGCATCACCTTGCGCCATTCGCGCGAGCACCGAGTGGATTGTGAAGGCTGCGAAGAAGACCCGCAGCAACTGGATGTCATTGATCGTGATATTCAATTTATCGGTGAACTTGATGATGCGCAGCGCAAACGCTTATTGGAAATCGCTGATCGATGCCCAGTGCATAAAACACTAACCGGGCAATTGTCGATTCGAACCAACAGTGCTTAGGTGACGGCGATAAAGAACACAGCACTTATGCAGCCGACAAAAGTAGCTGTACGAGCACTGTCGACGAACACGGATACACGCCGTTACAATCCAACACAGCGTTACAAGAATAAAGCGGCATTGAATCTAAGATCCTTTTTAAGCAGCAGGGTTTCACCTGCGTGCATTACAAGACGGGTCGCTATGATAAATTCAACAAGACTTCAAAACATAAACACAGTTGCTATTTCAATTCGATTGCCACTGCTGTGCTTATCCGGTTTGATGCTTCTGAGCGCATGCTCATCTGACAGCACTGATGATGCAGCACCGGTCGCGCAAATTGAATGGGAACAGTGCATTGACAATGCCGATCTGGACTGCGCCACTATCGATGTGCCCATGGATTATAACGATGCGGATGGGGAATTAATCAGCATTGGGTTGCGCAGGCTTGAAGCTAACAACGCCAATACAAAAAGAATACTGTTACTCAACCCAGGCGGGCCAGGTGGTTCGGGTATTGATCTAATCAATTTGTTTGCCAGTAACAACCCCTTCCCCGAAACCGTTCGAAATCAATTCGATATCATTGGCTTTGATCCACGCGGTGTTGGACAAAGCACCCCAGTGGATTGCGACGAATTTGGTGTTGCCGATCGTGATATTTACCCTAGCACCGACCAGGATGTTCGAAACCTTGTAGATGAGTCGATTGCCGCAGCACAGCTATGCAGTGAAAAACATGGCGACTACCTGTTACACCTTGGCACCCGCAGCGTCGCGAACGACATGAATGAAATTCGTATCGCAGCAGGAGTAGAAGAACTGAACTTCCTTGGCTATTCATACGGTAGCCGATTGGGCGCTGTGTACTTACAGGAATTTCCACAGCACAGTGGCGCAATAGTACTTGATGCTGTACTACCACCGTTTTCCAATACCGCAAGGCTTGCTATTGGTCAGGCAAATGCGATGCAGCGCAACCTTGATTTACTATTCACATCCTGTGAACAATCCGATCCACCCTGTGATGCACAGGCACTTAAAACCGCGTTGCAACAACGCGCAGATGAATTGGTCGCCGCGTTCAACACTGAACCCTTACCCGCTGACTTTGACTCACCGGCTGCACTCGAATTTGAAGCACAGCTGCTAATTAACGTACTGCTAACCATAACGACTGAATTCGGCCTTGCAGAATTTGCGCTGCCACCACTAATTGAATATATCAACACGACTAACGTAGATGCATTGGCTTCATTCACTGAATTTGTACAGATTGTGAGCCAGCAAGATGATGATGAAGACAACTTCAGCGACACCGCAACCCTTGCAGTACAGTGTGCAGACGACGCAGAGCGCCCTACGTTTGAATCGCTCAATTCGCTAAGACTAGAGCTAAACGCAACAAACGATTTATTTGCAGAAGCCATTTTACCGCTGGCGTCCATTTGCGCAGGATGGCCGGATGCCATAGAACCACTAGCCCCAATCGCAGCAAGCGTAGCGCCAACCGCATTGCTTATCGGCGGAACAACCGATGCGCAAACCCCAATTGAGTGGCTTGAAGAGATGCGTCCGGTAATCGGAGCGGTGTCCATCACATCAGATCATCTTGGGCACACGGTGGTGTTCTCGCAACAGAACCCATGTGTGGATGAGCAGGTTGAAGCTTTTTTGCTGACGCAAACATTGCCCGTTAACAATAACTGCACTGTTGAGCCCTAAGCAAAGTGGCATGTACACGCAGTGTACTTAAACAGAGCGTTCAGTAGAAGCGCACTAACTCATTTCAGATACAAATCCACGAAATCTTCAGCTCTACGACGGTTCAACCATAGAGACGCTCTTCCAAAGAGCGCCCCTTAATGATGTGTTTATACTGCCAACCCTGCTCTGCCAAGAGTACCAATAGCGCCTGATCCACAGCGATATCATCATCAACGCGCAACAAATAATCGCCCTGAGCCTGCCTTTGCACATCCAGTACACCATCAAGTTGACGGGCGCTTTGCATAAATGCTTCTTCTGGGGCGGTTGGCAGCCGTAAGGTAATAAACCCTGCATCTTCAGACAAACTGATTGACTCTGATTTCAGTAAACGCCCTTCGCTTAAATAGACTACATGCGAGCACAGTTTTTCAAGCTCGTCCAAATTGTGCGAACTGATGACAAACGTGGTGTTAGCCGATTCGGAGCGGATAAGATCACGGATGATTTTGACATTCGGAGGGTCGATACCAGCGGTGGGTTCATCAAGCAGTACCAGCTCAGGCTTACCCAACAAAGCTTGAGCAAGTGCGATACGTTTACGCATACCATGACTAAGTTCATCCACACGTTTACCACCTGCATCACCCAGCTTCACTACATCCAATACACGCGCAACATCGTCTTTCGCCGCTTTACCATACAACCCCTGAAGGCGTGCAAAAAAGGTTAATTGGCGATTTATGGATAGCGCCGGATCAAATTGCGCATCTTGAGGAAGAGCCGCAACGCGCCCGCTGAGTTTACTGCTGCCTACAGGCAAACCCAACACACTCGCCCGCCCGGCAGAGGGCCTAATAAAGCCACACACTAAGCTTAGGAGCGTGGTTTTACCAGCGCCATTAGGACCAATTAAAGCAATGGGTTCGCCCGCTTCCAGGGTTATAGCAACGTTATCTAATGCGGTAACCCCACCATAGCGTTTGGTCAGCCCGTGAGTTTCCAGAACCGGTGTTGCTGTGCTTGTTTTCATAGCTCAGCCCTTCGCATAGCAAACCACCCTATAAACAAGAGAAATACGGTGTGAATGAGCGGCACTGGTGCCAAATTCAATGTGTCCCAACCGGAGAGCTTTATTAATGAGGGCACCTGAGAACCGGGCAATACCCAATCGAGAATGGCAATCGGCCCAAAGCGGCTTTGCACATAACGCAACAATAGTGATAAGACAATCCAGCCAACAATGGCAAACAAGGTTGCCTGCCGTGCCGATTTAGCCAGAACGGAGACCAGTGCCATCAAGGCAACATACGGCATTAAAAGCAATGCAAGGTTAATGAACGTCACTGTGGCTGTTTGAATCGCGTCTGGTAAAAATTGGGGGGAATTAAGGGCAATGAGCAACAGTACGCTGCCAAGAGTGACCAGCACCAGCAACACTTGTAGCAGGCAGTGACTTAGAAATCTGCCAAAAAACAGTGCGGTTCGGCTGGTACGCAAAAGAATATAGCGCAGGGTACCGCGGGTTTTATCAGAGGCAAACTGATCTGCGGCAATCAATAGCGAAAAAAATGGCATGAGGTACAACGCAATATACCAATACAAACCAATCTCAATTGGCGGCCAGTTTGCCAAGGCCGCTAAACTGAAACGACTGAACAACAGCGAAGGAATACTGTTCGTGTTAGGTGAATTGATGTGACTGGCAGCAGGGGCAATAACATAATTAAGTAACACGGCCCAGACAAGAACAAACGCAACTATAGATAGCCAGCCACGCGTTGTTAAAAAAAGACGGGCCCATTCGTAACGACATATGGCAAGTGTGTTCATTGAAACGTTTCCATGGTCAATTTTCTCCTATTCAGACGTTACCATAGCCGCGTTACTTTCTGCCCATAGCTGAATCCAGTTGGGCAATTCCGGTGAAGCCTGATCGATACCGAGAAATAACAGCAGTTCAGCCGGTGTCACTTTGTCACCGGAGGTTGATAAAAATCGCGCATCAATCACACCTTTTGCTATGAGCTGATCGCCAGAGATAAATTGTTGTTCAAGATAAATTGATCGATCATCCCAGCCAGCCACATGGGTGCGAATGATAAAACGCCTAAACAGTTTCAATGAACGACGAAAACGAATCGTCTCAGCCGCAACCACCGGATACCAGCCGTTCTTCTTCAATTTTGAATACTGATTACTGCGCAATAGTAAATCTGTCCGGCCAAGATCCATCAAAGTAAAATACACGCCATTATTCATGTGTAAAAGCGCATCGAGATCGTTTGGCAATACACGAAACGCGCTATCCACAGGCCCCAGAATCGTGCAGCGTGAACGCCTCGATTGCGTCAATATAAGCCAGAGCAGCCGGAAATAAAGCTTCATAAAATGTGACAGAGATATCGGTTTGTAGCAGTGTAGCCAACTTTGATTCGCTGTGCTGGTAATGCCTGCGAGTTCTTACGCCAGCAAGGTAGATCGATAGGGCCAAAGCCTGTAACAAGCAAAATCAACGCACCAGTTCAAAGCGCTGGCAAGCGGAGGCTTGCTGGCTTGCATAAGCTGGGTATATTGTGAGCTGATCGCCATCTTTTTTATTCGGCTTGTTTAGCATGGGTGTACGGAGATGCATATGAATCGATTAACACAAATAAAATTCTCAGCGCTTTGCCTTTTGATGGGCACATTCACAGGCGCTGCTCACGCAAGCACCTGCGGCGCTGAATCCATCGCGTTCTCATCTATGGGTGAGCATTACTTTGAAGTCGATACCGACACTTCAGCGGCTGAGATTAACGCACTGTACTTGCCGTCGCGAAAACAACTCTCTTCGCACTCTAAGCGCATACTTGCAAGCCTGACAAAGCGCAAATTTAGAGGTGGTTCTGGCACACGCTATAAATGTGTTGGCAACAAAGGCCATGGAAAAGTGATACAAACAGGGTTTGATCTTGAGGATATTGAACAAGCACCTCTGTTAAACGGTGTTGTTCTGCTTAAAGCCTGGGAAGACTCAAGGCGTAAACGCGCATCAGCAACAATCGACCTTGCAGCAGAACACGATTGGGCACAAGACGCAGCTTCATTCGAGCTTGTTAATACGCAACGTGTGCGTCGACGCAGCAATCAATTTAGTTTCGATCTGCCGGTTAATTTTTTACAGCACCCGTTCAACGAATCCAGCGATCCATTTTCAATCACCGGAGGCTGCGCATTACGAGCAGAAGATGCCGAAACCAATTCAACTCGGCTTGGCGATACACGAGTTTGCCGCTCGTACTTTGCCGAAATTGAAACACGCGTGCGCGATCAGGGCAAACACACCTATATTACACAAGCTATCTACATTAATGGTCGTAAAGTAGAGTGGGTAAAATGGCAGTTGGATTCTTAGCAGCCAGGCAATAAGGCGTTTGCAAACAGATTGAGCCGTGCCCTGAACCACTGATTTGGGCTCAGGGCACACACTTAACTCTCGGACGACTGCCCTGTATCTGAGTTCGTGGCTTCAGGCCGCATATGTGGGAATAACACCACATCCCTAATGCTGGGTGAGCCGGTAAGCAGCATAACCAGTCGATCAATGCCAATACCCTCACCCGCCGTGGGAGGCATGCCGTATTCTAATGCTCTGATGTAGTCAGCATCGTAATGCATCGCTTCTTCATCTCCCGCATCTTTGTCCATCACTTGAGCCCTAAAGCGTTCGGCCTGATCTTCAGCGTCGTTTAGCTCCGAAAACCCATTGGCGATTTCACGACCACCGACAAACAACTCAAACCGATCCGTCACATCCGGGTTTTCATCGTTGCGACGCGACAATGGAGACACCTCTGTTGGGTAGTGCGTTATAAAGGTTGGGTCATGTAATTTATCTTCTACAGTTGCTTCAAATATCTCGGTTTGCAACTTGCCCACACCCCAGCTCGACTTAACATCGATATGCAAACCTTTTGCAATGCCGCGCGCTTGCTCAAGATCGGCCAAAGCATCGGCAGCAATGTCGCTGTTGTACTGCAAGATGGAGTCAAACATGCTCAGACGAGTAAACGGGCGAGCAAAATCAAAATGCGACTCACCATCTTCTGTGGGAATAGAAGAAGAACCTATCACCTCGGTTGCCAATCCTCTGAACATGCTCTCGGTGAGGTCCATCAGATGCTCATACGTTGCATAGGCCTGATAAAATTCGAGCATGGTGAATTCTGGGTTATGGCGCGTACTCAAGCCTTCGTTACGAAAATTTCGATTGATTTCGAACACACGATCGAAACCACCCACAACCAGGCGCTTTAAATACAGTTCAGGTGCAATTCGCAAATACAGATCCATATCTAGCGCATTGTGATGTGTGATAAACGGGCGAGCAGCCGCACCGCCCGGTATCACCTGCATCATCGGTGTTTCCACTTCAAGAAACTCACGTTCAATCATAAATTGTCGAATGTAACTGACCACAGCAGAACGCATGCGAAACGTACGGCGCGTGTCCTCATTCATGATGAGGTCGACGTAACGTTGTCGGTAACGGGTTTCCTGATCACTTAGACCGTGGAATTTTTCCGGTAGCGGGCGAAGTGATTTTGTTAGCAATGAAAGTGACGATGCCTTAATACTCAACTCACCTGTTTTTGTAGTAAACAGCGTACCGCTCACTCCAATGATGTCGCCAATATCCCAATGCTTAAAATCATCGTAGGCTTCATCACCTAACTGTTGCTTTTGCACAAAAAGCTGAATATTGCCATCGACATCACGTAAGCCAGCAAAACTGGCTTTACCCATAATGCGGCGCGACATCATACGCCCGGCCACACTCACCTCTATCCCCTCTTCGGCTAGTGCTTCTTTGTCTTTTCCAGCATGCGCAGCTTGTAAGGCTTTGGCTTTGTGTTCTGGGCTAAAGCCATTGGGAAACGCATGGCCGCGATCGCGCATCGCCTGCAGTTTTTCCCGGCGTTGTACGATCAGTTGATTGTCTTCTTCATTCATAATGTGGGTAACCAAAGCTACAGTGCCAAAAGAAATTGCTACAGACCGGCTTTTAAGCTCTCTTTAATAAACTGATTAATATCGCCATCAAGCACTGCCTGTGTATTGCTTGTTTCTACATGGGTGCGCAAATCTTTTATACGCGATTGATCTAATACATATGAACGTATTTGGCTGCCCCAGCCAATATCTGATTTTCCGTCTTCAACCGATTGCTGATCACCACTGCGGCGCTGCAGCTCAGCTTCATACAACTTGGATTTTAACTGCTTCATGGCGGTTGCTTTGTTCTTATGTTGCGAACGATCATTCTGACACTGCACGACAATGCCCGACGGCTCGTGTGTAATTCTTACCGCAGACTCTGTCCGGTTGACATGCTGGCCCCCTGCGCCGCTAGCGCGATAAACGTCAATTCGCAAGTCGGCAGGATTGATGTCTATTTCGATATCATCGTCAATTTCTGGCGCGACAAACACCGCCGCAAAAGAGGTATGCCGACGATTACCTGAATCAAAAGGACTTTTTCGTACAAGACGATGCACGCCGGTTTCGGTGCGTAACCAACCAAAGGCGTACTCACCCTGCACACTGATGGTCGCCGATTTTATGCCGGCGACATCACCAGGCGACACTTCGATTAATTCTGTTTTAAACCCTTCACGCTCACCCCAGCGTAAAAACATGCGCAGCAGCATTTCGGCCCAATCCTGAGCCTCGGTACCGCCACTGCCCGACTGAATATCCAAAAAAGCATTTGAGCCGTCGTGTTCACCAGCAAACATGCGTCGAAATTCAAGACCTGCAACCTTTTCCTCGAAACTTTCAAGGTCGCTCAGCACCGATTGCAGTGTTTCCTCGTCATCTTCTTCGCGCGCCATTTCAAGCAAATCGGCAGCATCGCCCAGACCGTTTTCCAGTGTGTCGAACACATCGATGGTTTCTTGCAAAGATGCTCGCTGTTGGCCCAGCTTTTGAGCACGTTCAGGCTCGTTCCAGACGTCAGGATTTTCGAGCTCTAGCAGCACTTCTTCTAGCTGCTCTTTTTTGCTCTGATAGTCAAAGGTACCCCCGGAGGGAGTCGGCACGCTGCCGAAGGTCCTCAATATGTTGAAGGTGAGGGTTGATTTCCATCATGATAATGCTTGCATTGTCGATCAATCGATTTATGCAAGTGTAGCGCAATTAGCTCTCTATTAATTGAATATGCTTGATCAGAAGTTGTAACGAACTGGCACCTCTGAATCGATTTTCTGATAAAGAGTACGCCAGCCTGATCGATTCACCCGGACTTACGGTATCTGGCTGGTTAAAGGCAATGGCCGCAAATTGATTACCCTGCGCAATAGCTGGATCTGCATTGACTGAACGCAACACCAGTTTTAGATGTACTTTTCCAACCACGCGCGCTTCTTCGACCAAAAATTCATCATCAAACAAGGGCGCTGGAAAACCCTGCCCCCAGGGACTGATATTTTGCAAAAGCTGTGCATTGGCAAGCGTGCGTTCATTATCGTTAAGCGACCCGTCACTGACCCATTGCTTGCTGGGGAGTGTTGAGTCAGTGACGCGTTTTATGGTTTTATCAAAAGCGGCACGAAATGCATCCAGTGCTGAACGTTTTAGAGACAATCCAGCCGCCATGGCATGTCCACCAAATTTTTCGATTAGACCAGGGCGCTCAGTTGAGATAATTTCGAAAACATCTCTTATATGGACTCCTTCAATTGAACGAGCTGACCCCCTGATGCTATCAGGCCCATCAGAGGCAAAAACCACAGTGGGTTTATGTAAGGCATCTTTGAGCCTTCCAGCCAGAATTCCTATAACACCGTGATGCCAGCCCGCATCAAACAGTACGACGCTAAATCCAGAATCAGCCCGATCCGCCTGCGCCTCCGCCTGCGCCGAACCGAGAATGGCGTCTGCTTCCTGGCGCATTTTTTTCTCAATACCACGACGCTGTTGGTTTAGGGTTTCCAGTTCAGCTGCCAGCTTATGAGCTTCAACATCATCTTCAGTGAGCAAACAGTCAATGCCTTTGCTTATGTCGCTCAGGCGACCTGCTGCATTCAAACGAGGACCTATCGCAAATCCTATGTCTTCGCTGTAGGTTCGATGTTGCTCTCTGCCTGCGCGTGCCAACAACGCACTGACGCCAGAGCGAGTACGCCCTGCGCGAATCCGACGCAGTCCATTTTCAACTAAGTTGCGGTTAACCGCATCCAGTGGCACCACATCGGCCACAGTACCAATGGCGACAAGATCAAGGTAATCTGCAAGACGCGCATCAGACCCAGCGCAGTTGTGTTTAGCCAGTTCAGCACGAAGCGCAACGAGCACATAAAAAATCACACCTACACCCGCAAGATTTTTGGATTCGAAGGCTGAGCCTCTAAGGCTTGGATTGACTACTGCGACCGCATCAGGTAAATCTTTCGGTGGTAAATGATGATCGGTTACGACAACATCAATGCCGTGCTCGCGAGCGCGTTCAACTCCCTCAACAGAAGCCACGCCATTGTCCACAGTTACGATCAAATCAGGTTTTTGCTCGGCTGCAGCATCGACAATAGCAGGAGATAAACCATAGCCATATTCAAATCGATTAGGCACCAGAAAAGAGACCTTTTGAAAACCAAACGCGCGCAGGACGAGCACCGCCAATGTGGTACTCGTGGCTCCGTCGCAGTCATAGTCACCAACAACCAAGACATGCTGATTCTCTTTTAATGCTTTACACAAGCGGGAAACGGCGGCACTGACACCCGGTAATTTATCGGGCTTAGGCAAGGTATTCAATGCAAACGTCACGTCCTCTGGGTCTGTTACCCCTCGTGAAGATAAAATTCGGTGAACAAGTGAAGATTCATGCAATCTGATAGTTAAGTTGACCAACTCACGCCGTACAATCGATTTAGTCATTCCTTCAGGCTCACTTATAACCCCTTCGCCGGAGTAGTTTATTGAGTCGCTGCAACACGGTGCTTTTATTCGAAGATACAGTTGCTTGTGCGCTTGTCTCAAGCAATGCTTGCCCTTCACAACCGTCAAGCACAAATTTCTTAATTTTTTCCTCAGCCACAGCCTGTTGCAATGGCTCAATCCAGTGCTGTATCAAGGCCGCCCTGGCTGCTGCATCAGCATTGGCGTCCGCGCTGAGCCACGCTTTATAAATCGACATATCAACGATGACGATAGCCGTCGGATCATCAAAGGCTGTGACGCTGTTGTTATTTTTGAGAGGCTCCACCGTTTGCAAAGCTGTAATGACGTTTTGTGCCTCTTGCAAATCCTTGCACTCAAACCCTAATTTTTGCGCAAACAAACGAGTGAAATCATCAGAGGCATATAAAGCGGTATGCTCGTTCGCTACAGCCGAAGGCCAGGTAGCGCCACCCCAAAACCAGATGGCATTAATGGGCAACTTGCCTAACTTGAGTCTTTTCTCATTCACTGGATGAGCGTGAAATAACATCTGAGACTCCGTCATTAGCGTGCGCCAGGCGGCATTGGCTGGATCGCGCGGTAAAAATGCCGCCACTCTGCCATTGGCCACCGTATGGTAAGGCCAGGTATCAAGCGATTCAGCGGCTTGACCGGTCAGGATCCAATGCAAAGCATTATGCGCCGTTAACACCAGCCCATCATCATTAACCAGATTGTTGAAGGCCTGGACCAGCATTGCTGATTCGGCCTCTTCGATGGCCAATGCCTCAGGAGGAACCAAACGTGCATTATCCTTATCCGCCTGCAGGTGAACTGGCACAGCGCAAACGCTGGGATTTCCTTCAGTACTCGTATATAGTGCCGCAGCTGGTATGGCGCCAAGCGAGGGTGGTGGCAGACCGAAAACCGAGAAAAGGCTTTGTTCCACACTTTTGGTATCAGTGACAAGCACTTCAGCGTGGTTATTGGTCGGTGCCGGGCTTACTGTTGCACCTGCAGCGACCGTATTCTGATCAGAGAAGGGCTCATCGGCGATTGGCTGCACGCCAGGGGAAAAACAACCAGGCGCTAACAAAGTAACCTTGGACACTGCTGGACTCATGAGAAGGGATCAAAACTTGAAATGAGAAGCATGGTAGCGAAAAAGCTAATCCACAACCAGTGAGGGAACTAGTGTGGTAACGGGTTATCATAAACAACACTAAATAACAGCCGATAACAGCGGGACGTAGGGAAAACACCAGATATGCTTAACAAAAAATGGCTATTTTTAGTCCTGGCGTTACTTGTAACGCTATTTTTCATATTCGATCTAGGACGCTTTCTTAATCTGGATTTTCTGAAAAGCCAGCAGGCTGCTCTTGATGAGCTGTACACAAGTAAACCGTTCACTGTCATCGTCTCCTTTTTCGCGATATACGTTGCCGCAACCGCCCTTTCCCTACCAGGGGCTGTAATTTTGACATTGGCATCTGGTGCTATCTTCGGCCTCTTTACCGGCACAATCATCGCCTCTTTTGCATCATCAATCGGCGCCACTCTTGCATTTTTAGCGTCGCGGTTTCTGCTACGGGACACAGTAGAATCCCGGTTTGGAAGCAAACTAAAAGCGCTTAACGATAACGTGGACAAAGAAGGTGCTTTTTATCTGTTCACGATGCGCCTGGTGCCCGTATTCCCATTCTTTTTAATCAATTTGGGTATGGGCCTGACCAAGATAAAAACCGGTGTGTTTTATCTTGTCAGTCAGATCGGAATGCTCGCTGGTACCATCGTGTTTGTTAACGCCGGAACCCAGCTGGCGAAAATTGATAGTCTGAGTGGCATTCTTTCACCAAAACTGCTTTTCTCTTTTGCTTTGCTCGGTATTTTTCCACTGATTGCAAAGAAAATCGTCGATGTCATTAAGGCTCGAAAGATATACCAGGACTATCCAAAACCTGAAAAATTTGATCGCGATATTGTTGTCATTGGCGCCGGTTCCGGCGGCCTGGTTTCGGCCTACATCGGTGCGGTTGTTAAAGCAAAGGTTTCCCTAATTGAGCGTCACAAGATGGGTGGCGACTGTTTGAACACCGGCTGTGTGCCCTCGAAAGCATTGATCAGAAGTGCCAAGCTCATGGACAACATTAACCACTCGCAGCACTATGGAGTGGAAAAAGCGACAGGTGAAATCGACTTCGCCAAAACCATGCAGCGCGTTCATGATGTGATTGCCAAGATAGCACCACACGACTCAGTTGAGCGTTATACCGGGCTTGGAGTCGACGTCATTACTGGTGAAGGACGAATTAGCTCTCCGTGGACTGTTGAAGTGAATGGGCAAACGCTCACGACACGCAACATCATTGTCGCAACAGGCGCAAGGCCATTTGTTCCACCTATACCAGGGCTTGATCAGGCCAAGCCATTAACCTCTGACAATCTCTGGGATCTAACAGAATTACCCGAGCGACTGGTCGTACTCGGCGGTGGGCCCATTGGCTGTGAACTCACCCAAGCGTTCAGTCGCTTAGGCAGTACCGTGTGGCAGATCGAAATGAAAAACGCCATTATGAATCAGGAAGACCCAGAAGTATCTCAAATGGTGCACGAAAAATTTGTTGCCGAAGGCATCAATGTGATGATCAACACCAGAGCGGTGGGCGTTGAAATAGAAGATGGTGGTGAAAAGATACTGCTTTGCGAAACAGCCGATGGCACCACACGCCTGCCATTCGACGAAATAATTGTGGCCGTGGGACGAGCGCCCAATACAGCCGGCTTTGGACTGGAAGAACTTAATATAGGCACACGAGAGAACGGCACAATTGAGACAAATGAGTTCCTGCAAACCGATTTCCCGAATATTTTCGCGGTGGGGGATGTCGCAGGTCCATACCAGTTCACACATACCTCTTCTCATCAAGCCTGGTACGCCGCCGTTAACTCTCTTTTTGGCACGTTTAAAAAATTCCGAGCAGACTACCGTGTTATTCCATGGGCAACGTTTACCGACCCTGAAGTGGCTCGCGTTGGCATAAACGAAACCGAAGCCAAGGAATCAAAAACACCCTACGAAGTCACCACCTATGGCATTGACGACTTGGATCGCGCAATCGCTGATGGGACAGATCACGGGCTTGTCAAAGTGCTCACAGTGCCCGGGAAGGACAAAATTTTAGGCGTCACTATTGTAGGCGTTGGTGCAGGTGATCTGATTGCTGAATACGTACTGGCAATGAAATACAATATTGGGCTAAACAAGATACTCGGCACCATCCATATCTATCCCACCAATACTGAGGCCAACAAGTACGTTGCCGGTAACTGGAAAAAAGCACACCAGCCCGAAACGATGCTCAAATGGGTAGAGAAATTTCATAGCTGGCGAAGGGGCAACTAAGCCCTTTTTTCGGCCCGGTGTAGCGCTTTTAGCGGCCCGTCCGACCGGTACGGGCTTTTCTATCCTTCTCACTCGGGCTATGAATCAGAAGCGGTCGCAGGCGACACCTGAAACCACGTTCTGTTCAAGCGCTGCTGCTCGGCAGCTCACCTTTCCCACGCGGTAATTGTATTTTACAAAAGTGTAAAATCTTAGCAAATCAGCGGAAAACCTCATACCCGATACTGTTTCACATGGAAGACGCGATTACGCGTTCTTGGAAACAGATTCAGTTGACTAATACTTGAGGAAATAACCATGTCTACTCTGATCAAAACGACCATTGCTGCTATCGCTCTTTCCGCTCTTTTTGTAGGCACAGCTACGGCTGCGGTTTCAAAAAGGCAGCTTAGCCAAAATGTCTATTCCGCCATTGGCTCTAATTCAAATATCTTTGTTACTGAGCAAAACGGTGTGGTGACAATGAACGGATATTACAGCGACTCTGGCGACCAGGCTGCGGCGATCCGAGCGGCTGAAGGTACTGACGGTGTCGTTCGAGTTATTAACAACGCATTCTCTGCGCGATAGCACTAGCCTTATAACAAATTACCCAAACGAACCGTGTTGGCGATAATCGCCAATACGGTTCGTTTGGGTTTTTGCGACTTAGCACACGATTTCTTACGCAAAATCATAAAAATTACCTGCATTTCGCTTTCTTTACAGAAGTGTAAAGACCAGGCAATTCGCTGGAAAACCTCTTACCTGATAATGATTCACATGAAGACGCAACTCAGCGTCATTTGAAAGAAAACTAATTTAACTGGTAACTACACTTTAAGGAATATCGAATGAAAACGTTTATCAAAACAACTGCCGCCGTTATCGCTCTTACTGCTCTTTTCGCTGGCACTGCCTCGGCAGCTGTCTCGCAAGGCGAGCTAAACCAGTCAATCAATGCAGCACTTGGCTCTAACTCAAATATCTTTATTACCGAGCAAAACGGTGTTGTCACACTGAACGGTTATTACAGCGACTCTGGTGACAAGGCTGCGGCAATTCGAGCCGCTGAACGCACTGAGGGTGTTTTAAGAGTTATTAACAACGCTTTCTCTGCTCGATAACACTAGCCCTAACAGCTAGGTTCTAACAAGCCCTGCTGGCGAATTCTCGCCAGCAGGGCTTTTGCGTTTTCGCCATCTGGATTACGCCGGTATACACGACATCATTTAAGCCACCTCTTTACTTTCTCTACCTTACACAGGCGTATATAAGGGGCAAATTACTCGAAAACTTCATACCCGATACTGTTTCACATGGAGACGCAATAAAGCGTTTTTTAAAAAACAGATTCGATTAACTAATACTTGAGGGAATACCCATGAAAACGACTATCAAAACTGCCGCTGCTGTTATCGCTTTAACCGCTCTCTTTGCCGGGCCTGCTTCTGCTGCAGTCAATAAAAAAGAGTTAAGCTCAAATGTGCGTTGGTCACTTGGTGCTAATTCAATTATCCATGTAAGGGAACGCGACGGTGTCGTAACACTAAGTGGTTATTATGCAGACTCAGGTGTCCAGAATCGCGCTATTCAAGCCGCTAAACGCACTGAGGGTGTCAAAAAAGTGATTAACCTGGCTTTTCCTAATCGGTAAGTAAAACAATAATTGTTTTGGAATCCTGTGCTGGCTTTCTTATGCCAGCACATTATCACTTATCACTTGAAAGTGTATTAGACACTAACAAAGCCTTACAGGCATGGCCTAGCGCTCAAGCGCTTCCAACTTTTCTGAGCCACTAAACTGGCTTTAGTAAATTCCTGATTACATTTTTTTCACAGCCAAACAAAGCGCTGGTATCAACTATTTGTTGGATTGTTGCATCATCCACCGGAATACCTTCTCGCTGACGAGTCGCTTCACTAAGCTTCTCTGGCTCACCAGGCATCAATACCGCCTCACAGCCCTTCGCCGCTGGTTTATTTTTAATGTAATCAAAAAAGCTTATAGTGCGTTGTGCCACGGCATCTGCACTGTCAAAGGCGGATGGGTCGATAATCACCGAGAACATATTGTTAATCACACCACGAGGTAAGTAATCCATACTGGCAATCGTATCCTCACTCACTAATGCTCCTGCAAGCAATTCTACAAACAAGCCAAGACCAGAGCCCTTATGTCCACCGAACGCGCTTAGTGCACCTTCGCGACGCTCGGCCATCGGCGCTGGGTCGATAGTCGGAACACCTTCTGCATCGACAATACTCCCTGGTGGCATTTTTTCACCTTTATTATTGGCCACTCGCACCTTGCCAAAAGCCACGGTGCTAGTGGCCATATCCAACATAGGCTTAGCCTGATTGTCCACAGGCATGGCCATACTGATAGGATTAGTTGAGAAACCGGCTTCTCTGGCGCCATGAGGTGCAACTAGCGGCGGATGACCAACCACATTCACCATATGTATGGAAACATACCCACGTGAGGCACAATACTCGGAGTAGGTACCCACACGTGAAACATGGCCTGCATTGCGTAAGCCTAAGATAGCGACTTTATGTTCTGGCACAGTGGCCATAGCATGATCCAGTGCCAGCAGCGCCATACGATGACCAAAACCACGTTTTGCATCAACGATGGAAATCGCACCCACCGGATCATTAAATACAGGTGTTTGGTTTGCTACCAGGTTGCCATCTTCAAGTTGCTCACCGTACATAGGTAACATGCCTACACCGTGCGAGTCGTGTCCGGTCAGGTTAGCTTTTACTAAATGTGAGGCGACGACATCAGTTTCATTCGCATCGCAACCCATCGCAGTGAGCACCGCAGATGAAAAAGCATATAGAGATTCCGGGGTGTAATTCAACGTTGCGACTCCTGCAGCAGTGCTTTGAATTTTTCGATCATTTGCTCAGCACGTGAATCCCAGCGATTTTCTGCCATGGCCCTGCGAGCTTCTGATTGCAAGGCTTGAATACTAGCAGGATCGGCCTGTAACCGCAGTAATGCCTGGCGCAGTTCCTTTGGATTGGCTACTTGCACTATGGCCTTCTCCATCCCCATATCGGAAACAGTATCGTCATTAAGTGTTTCACTCACTACCGCGCATCCACTTGCCATCGCCTCAAAGATACCGGTTTCAAAATCATCCACACTCTCTTGTGCAAAATGGATATTGACGGCGATGCGCGAATCTCTCAGATCAGCAAAGTACGCATCTCCATAGCGACCACCGATAACCTCCACCAGGTCATCTACCTCCTTGAGCCAAATGGCTCTTCTGGCAGAGACATTTCGATTAAATAGCGCAAATCGTGGCCGATCAGTTCCACCCGGATCGTTCTCGATCGCGCCGGCGTTGTGCATGACTGAGCTTGAATCGTTTAAATGTGGGAACACTTCTCTACACACATCAACGCAGGTATAGGTGTGTAAATAAACCCAATCGAACAGTTTTGGAATGCCGAGAAAACGATCGACATCACGCCGACGTATCAGCGGCTCCGTACTCCAGAAAACCGTTGGACAGGTAAAGACTTGCGCTATTGACGCTGGCATATTTTCGCAGCGCTGAAATAAGACTACATCAGGTGGGTTAGACTTAGCCAGGCGCGTAAGCTCACGGCGTAAAAGCCACCAAGGTTTAAATTTCTTTCGGCGGGCACGGTAATCGAAACGTGTCACTGTACACCCCTGCCTCTCAAACGCATTGGCAAGCCAGTGCTCAGCGCCCCAACCCACATGGCGGTGCACAGCAATGTAAAGGATGTTCACCGAGAAATGTTTTCTAGGTTGATGAGGAAGCCGGTTCGCGTCCGATCAGTTCAGGTTTACCCAGGTGGTAACCCTGCGCGAAGTCAATGCCGATATCACGCACCGCATTTAACAAACGGGGCGATTCTATAAATTCGGCAACGGTGCGCTTACCCATGGATTTGCTCATTTCATTGATCGATTTTACCAAGGTAAAATCTGTCGGATCTTTCAGAATATTTTTAACCAGCAAACCATCAATTTTCAAGAAATCGATTGGCAGTTTTCGCAAGTAGGCAAATGAAGACAGCCCAGAGCCAAAATCATCAATGCTGAACCGACATCCAAATTCACTCAAAATTTGCATAAATTCAGAGGCACTGGATAAGTTGGCGATGGTGGCAGTTTCGGTCACTTCAAAGCACAATTTTTCTGGTGGAATACCGCTTTGTTTAATTTTTTCTACAAACGCATGGGCGTTTTCTATGTTGGCAAACGTTGCGCCTGAAAGATTAAGAGAACAATGGCGTAAGCCATGCAGCAATTGCGGATTCGAATTAAGCCAGTCCAGTGTCAGTTCCAGCGCCCGTTCATCCAGCGCCATCGCCAAACCATACCGTTCAGCCGAAGGCAGGAACGACTGCGGGCTGATCAGTTTGCCTTCCTTACTTTCAAGTCGCAACAGCATTTCAACACGCAAACCATCAGGCTGATTATGCAGAGGCTGTATTTTTTGATAAGCCAAACGAATACGATCGTTTTCAAGTGCTGTGTTGATCTCTTCTACCCAGTGGGTTGCAACATTGCGATTACTCGCATGACCATCGCCTTCGCGATACACCACCACACGATTTCTACCTTCGTTTTTAGCGATATAACAGGCTGAATCCGCAGCGCTGAATAGTGACTTCAAACTCTCCCAGCGATCATCCACCACCACTAGCCCAACACTCACACCAACGGTGAATCTATTCTCGCGCCATAAGAACTGGAAATTCTCAACTTCAGCACGTATCTGGTTCGCTAGTTTTAGCGCTTCAGCGACACTGCACTTGTACAAGAAGACGCCAAACTCATCTCCGCCGAGGCGGGCAAGCACATCGCTCTTGCGAACCAGACTATTAAAGAGTTGGGCAAGCTGACGTAGCAGCTCATCCCCGGCTTCATGGCCACAGGTGTCGTTGACGATCTTGAAACTATCCAGATCCATAAAACACATGGCATGTGTTTTTCTATCACTCATAGCGGACAAACGTGCTTTGTCGACCAGGGCCTCAAACTGACGGCGATTAACCAGACCCGTTAAGGCATCGTGGTTTGCATGATACTCAATCGCTTGCGCATTTTTAACCGCAGCAGTCACATCACAACCAGTACCGCGATAACCAACAAACTGCTTCGCCTGATCGAATACTGGAATACCACTATAACGAATCACTCTGGTCTCGCCATTAACCGCCCATTTGAATTCAAAGTCACGAAACGATTGCCGATCGAGCAACACCTCAAGGTGACGTTGCCAGTGATTGTCTTCGTTTATATTGGCGGGGTGTTCAAGCAGCTGACGATGTGTTCTGCCGATTAGATGTTCTCTGGGAATACCCAGCACACTTTCCAATTCATCGGTGACGAATCGAAACATCAAATTCTTATCCAGCTCCCAGAAAAAATCAGCCGATGCTTTTGCAAAGTGACGGTATCGTTGCTCACTGACCTGCAGCTCTCTAAGCTCGGCAGGCAGGTTAAGCGATGCCTGCTGTGGCGAACTCGATGCCATTGTGTCAGCAGTTTGTACATTTGCTGAAGACATAGCAACGTCGACGAATGACAGTAGCGTCGCCCGCGTACTACCCCATTGAACTTGAGTGACCCGGGCTACTAACCTGAGCAATTGACCATCAACAGAGCGTGCAGAGAGCGGGAGCCTGCGGCGTCTATTGCTGGAAGGTGCTTCGATTTCATCGGCCGCTGATTCTGTGATTCTGGCCAGGGTTGCATCATCAATCAATTCTTGCAACTTACCTCGGTCGGTAAGCTGCTGGGCGTTCTGAAAACCCAGCACATTCGCGGCATTATCATTAGCAAACAATATTTCAGATTTACTGAATATCAAGCTGCCCTGAATACCATCGTTTACCAAGGTTTCATAATCGATGGTGACAGCCGATTTAGGCAAGCTAACACTGGGCCCGCCTATAAGGCGCAAGTCGATACCGTTAACCTGGCCATCTGGAGACAATACTGGTGTACGCACAATCATCGCCGCCGTGCGGTTATCACCTAACTCGATAGAACTGATATCAGCCTGAGCAGAATAGATTGCCTGACTATCCAGCTGCATCTGTACGCGAGCCAGTTCTGAAGGCATCAAATCAAAATCGGTTTTTCCGATAATGTCGTCAGGGCTGTCAAAGCCCAGCGCCTGAGCAAACCCGATCGAGCTGGCCCGATAAATCAACTTATCGTCCTTCAGTGCAACACGGTCACTTTGCTGGCCGAGCAAATCCGCTTTGCTTAACATTCGCATCGCTGCACTCCTGCAAATGGGTCAATCCGTGAAATGTTGATCGAAGTCATCGAAAAATCTGATTTAGGCAAGTTCGAATGTGACCTAAGAGTATAGACAAACTATCGCGTTGGAAAACCGATAGCGTCGCACATTACCAAATGGGATATTCTTATTTAATATCAATATGTTAGGAGGTCCACAGTACTAAAACGTAGATCAGGTAGTGCCTCATCACAAATATCCCAACTAAAAACATCAATTTGGTACACCTACCCATAAAACGGCACCGCTGCGGTCGACCCCAATGTACAGGTGCAAGTCACCCATCTGTATATGTAGCATTGGCCCGCATGCGCTATTGCCGCGGGTACTCATTCGGTTGATTATGCTGCGTAGCCTTCGATAAAACCCCAATCTCGTCCGGAAAGGATCACCTATTAATATGAATTTACCTGCATCCATCGTTGTAACTGTCTGTCTTTCAGGGCTCATTAGTGCCTGTGGCACCGCTGGGTATTCCGGTGGAAACGACGCCTATGGTGACGATAGCTACGGTTCAGCACCCGCCACAACAGCAAAAGCGAGCAATCCAGCCTCACCAGTTAAGGAAGTCAATTCACCTGTGGGCACGGTTTTAGCCGCGGGTCCAGACAATTTAACCTTATACACCTTCGGCAAAGACACATCGTTTAACTCGGTTTGTTACGAAACCTGTGCAGCCGCCTGGCCACCATTTTATGCTAAGGCTGGCGCAAAAGACTTTGAAGAACTGACAGTGATTGATCGCAAAGACGGCACACAGCAATGGGTATTGCGAGGCCAACCTTTGTATTTTTGGGCTGGTGATAAGCAAGAAGGGGAAACTAGCGGCACCTCAATTCCCAATTGGTTTTTAGCCAAGTAGTCAGTTGCGGTACAAGTAAGTCAGTTGCAATAAATGAATTCAGCAATCCACACTACAAAAAAGGGCACTTAAGTTGTGTGGATGGCCTGTTGTTTTATTGGATTATAAACAACGCTTCTAAACAAGTTGCTTAGATTAGCTGAACAGCACTTTGTCTTTTTCCATCCCGGCACCCAATATCGTATCGATATGCGAGCGAACTTGCTCATAGGTCTCCACAGATTCATCGCTAAATAGCGACTGGGGCTTTTCGCTAAGTTTAAACACAGCATGCTTATCCTGCCCTCTTGCAAGCATGGCATGGTACGTATTGGGCGATTGTTCTCCAGCCGTTGGATTAACGTAACGGATGGCAAAGCCAATTCGCCTGTCGGAGGACTGATTTTCATCTGAACCATGAATGGCAAGCCCGTGATGCAAAGACATTTCACCAGCCTGCAACTCTACTCGCACCTTGTCCCGTTCAGCCACCTCAACTTTAACTTCCTGACCGCGCGACAGCATATTGTTTTTGGCATGGGTATCGTTGTGCGGTAATATCGGGTTCTTATGGCTTGCACGGACTAAATTCATGCACCCGGATTCAGTTGTCGAAGGCGAGAGTGCTATCCATGCAGTGACTTGGTTAGAGGTTTCACCAAAACCCCAATAAGTGAGATCTTGATGCATGGAGACAATGTGTTTTGTCTGCGGCTCTTTTATAAAAAATTCAGCACTCCAGATAAAAAGATCAGGCCCTAGCACAGCTTCAACTGCATCAAGCACGTGGCTATTGGTGGCCAGTTCTGCTGCCATTGGCATCACAAGTTCTGCGTGAGCGCGTAAGTATTCATTCAATACTCTTGGCTTTTGAAAAGACTGACTTTGGGCTTCAATTGCTTCAAGCTGACGTCTGTAAGCGGCAGCCGTGTCGGTAGATAAAACCTGCAACGGAAAAAGAAACCCATCGTCCCAGTATTGGTCACATTGCGCTGCGGACAGTTTGCTCATTGCGCTTTTCTCTCAAAATGACGGTTCGCCAATTTGCGCAATTTATCCTAAAGCGCCCTGCCCTTGCAAGACTAAAAGCCCTGCCCCACAACAAGAGGGCTATATGGCGATTTAGACGCTGTGGAGCAGATAAGCTGCCACTAAATGTTTCGCCGGTACTGCCCGCCTACAGCAAACATGGCATCGGTTAGTTCGCCCAGGGAGCACACTTCTGCGGCTGAAACCAAAGCTTCAAACACATTGTCACCATTAATTGCCGCGTTCTGAACTGCTTCCAGCGCATCTGCAGACACCGCCTGATGACACTCATGGAATTCAGCCAGGCGTTTTATTTGATTCTGTTTTTCATCATCGCTGGAGCGCGCCAGTTCAATTTCTCCTAGCGGTTCTTCATCCGGATTCAAGAAGGTATTAACACCAATGATAGGCAAACTGCCATCGTGCTTCTTGTGTTCATAGAGCATCGACTCATCCTGAATCTTGCCACGCTGATAACCGGTTTCCATCGCACCCAGCACGCCACCACGATCGGAGAGACGTTCAAATTCCTGCAATACCGCTTCCTCTACCAGATTGGTAAGCTCCTCAATAACAAAACTACCCTGGTTAGCGTTTTCGTTTTTAGCCAGGCCCCATTCACGGTTTATGATTAACTGAATGGCCACCGCTCTACGTACCGATTCGTCGGTCGGTGTGGTCACCGCTTCATCGTATGCGTTGGTGTGTAAAGAATTACAATTATCATATACGGCAATTAGCGCTTGAAGCGTGGTACGGATATCGTTAAATGCCATTTCTTGGGCGTGCAACGATCGCCCAGAGGTTTGAATATGGTATTTCAACCGCTGGCTACGGCCATTAGCACCGTATCGTTCGCGCATCGCCACGGCCCATATGCGCCGCGCCACTCGGCCAAGCACGGTGTACTCGGGATCCATTCCGTTACTAAAAAAGAATGATAAATTCGGTGCGAAGTCATCAATGCCCATACCACGTGCAAGGTAACTTTCAACATAAGTGAAACCATTAGCCAATGTCAGCGCTAATTGGGTAATCGGGTTAGCACCCGCCTCCGCAATGTGATAGCCCGAAATAGACACCGAATAGAAGTTACGCACTTCATGTTCAATAAACCATTCTTGAATATCAGCCATCATTTTTAAACTGAATTCAGTAGAAAATATGCAGGTGTTCTGTCCTTGATCTTCTTTCAGGATATCGGCCTGTACCGTGCCGCGCACACGACGATAGGTATTCGATTTTATCTCTTCAAGCTCACGAGCATCGGGTGCTCGCCCATGCTCTTCTGAAAACTCAAGCGTTTGCTGGCGCACCGCTGTGACTAAGAAGAACGCTAGAATTGTTGGAGCGGGGCCGTTAATGGTCATTGATACAGACGTTGTCGGATCACATAAATCAAATCCGTCATAGAGTACCTGCATGTCATCAACCGTTGCGATAGAAACACCGGAATTACCCACCTTGCCGTAAATATCGGGGCGGATTGCAGGGTCGTTGCCATATAAGGTGACAGAATCAAACGCAGTGGAAAGTCGTTTCGCAGCAGAATGCTCAGACAACTTTTTAAATCGCTTGTTGGTACGGAACGGGTCACCCTCACCAGCAAACATCCGAGTTGGGTCTTCAGCCTGGCGTTTAAATGGAAACACACCAGCGGTGAACGGGAAAAAACCAGGCAAATTTTCACGCATCATCCAAGCTAGTAGATCACCGTGGTCCGATGTAGTCGGCAATTGCACGCGCCGAATTTTGGTTCCACTTAATGATTCAACCGTAAGCGGCACAGCCGTTGATGCAGCAGGAGGAAGGTACTCTTCGCCAGTATAATCATCGACAATCGCTTGCCAGCCATCCAGCAATTGATGCGTTTCTGCACTTAATAACTTATCTCTTGTGTCTATCAGTGCTTGTAAATCCTCTGCGGATTTACCTTCAGTGGCATTGGCCGCGAGCATGTGGACACTGGCCTGCAACTGTTGCCGTTCTCTTGCAATACGCGACTGATCTAATGCCTGTGCGTGATACTCACGGACACCTTCAGCAATCTCGGCCAGGTACCTTGCTCTGCGTGCGGGAATAATACTGGTGGAGCGTGTGCTGGCCGTTACTGGCACTTTAGCTAAGCGCCCAGACTGTAAAGACAGCCCTTTTTCTTTAAGTTGATCGACCAGTCGATGATAAAGAGCTGTTACTCCATCATCATTAAAAAGGGCCGCAATGGTCCCGAACACCGGCATAGTATCGACAGCTTCGCCAAAGGCTTCTCTGTTGCGTTGCACCTGTTTACGCACATCACGCAAGGCATCATCACCACCTTTGCGTTCAAATTTGTTTATGGCCACAACATCAGCAAAATCCAGCATGTCGATTTTTTCAAGCTGACTAGCAGCGCCAAATTCTGGCGTCATGACGTACAACGACACATCACAAAAAGGCACGATACCGGCATCGCCCTGCCCGATTCCAGGCGTCTCTATAATGACAAGGTCAACACCTGCCAGGCGGCATGCTGCAATCATGTATGGCAGCGTATCTGGCACCTCACCCACGGCATCGCGTGTGGCAAGTGAACGCATAAATATGGATTGATGATCAATTGCATTCATACGGATACGATCACCTAGCAAAGCACCTCCACTTCGCTTACGTGATGGGTCGACCGCCAAAAGCGCAACAGAGATGCTATCGTTTTGATCTAAACGTAAACGCCGAATCAACTCGTCAGTTACTGAAGACTTACCTGCACCACCAGTCCCCGTTATTCCCAATACTGGCGAGCGCTTTTCCAAGGCATCTGAGGCCTGTAGCAAACGCTCCAGATCGCTCTGTGACAGAGTGTTGTTTTCGATGCGTGATAAGGCGCGCGCCAAGGGCAAATGTTTGTCAGATGTAAACGCAGAATGTTGAGCGGCGAAAAGTTCAGATGATTCATTTGTCAAACCTGACCGGGCAGCTGATGCTGTCGCAATCATGTGTTCGATCATGCCCTTTAGACCCATCGCCTGCCCATCTTGCGGCGAATAGATTCTGGTTACACCATAAGCATGTAAGGCTTCGATCTCAGAGGGAATGATGACACCACCGCCGCCACCAAACACACAGATGTTGCCCGCACCTTGTTCACGCAGGCTGTCGATCATGTACTGAAAGTATTCAACATGACCACCTTGATAGGAGCTTATGGCAATGCCGTCGACATCTTCCTGAATGGCCGCCGCAACAATTTCAGCGACCGAGCGATTGTGGCCCAAATGGATAACTTCGACGCCACTGGCCTGCAAAATGCGTCGCATGATGTTGATAGACGCATCATGCCCATCAAATAGACTGGCAGCCGTCACAAAACGAAGCCGCCCTGCCGGGCTAGCAATGACAAGATTTTCAGCCGTGGTTGACATAAAAACTCCTCAAATTAGGCCTATATAATGCTTGACCTTTACGTTAACGTCAACTTATCCTTGCGAGCATGAGTACAGATAAGACGCAGTACAGCATCACAGAGCTTGCTCGAGAGTTTGATATAACCACTCGAACAATCCGGTTCTACGAGGATAAAGCATTGCTCAAGCCAAGTCGGCGTGGGCAAACACGTGTTTATTCCAATAGCGACCGCACCCGCCTAAAGCTTGTGCTCAGAGGTAAGCGTCTTGGCTGGCCGCTGGATGAAATTCACGAAATGATCCAGTTATACAACCAACCCGATGGTGAAAAACAGCAATTGGAGATGATGCTGGACAAAGTTGAGCGAAGCCGTATCGCCTTGCTCAAGCAGCAAGAAGATATCACAATCGCCTTGATGGAATTTGATGAAATTGCAGCACGGTGCCAACATCAATTGCAGCAAATCACCCATAAAAAGGTAGCAAAATGAGTTTAAAAGCTAATCAAGATCCGATCGTTATCGTTGGTGCCGCGCGCACAGCCATGGGCAGCTTTCAAGGGTCCCTTGCGGATGCGACAGCACCTCAATTGGGCAGTGCCAGTATCAAAGCCGCCTTGTCACAGGCGGGCGTGAGTGGAGAGCAAATCGATGAAGTCTTGATGGGATGCGTATTACCTGCAGGCATAGGCCAAGCTCCGGCCCGACAAGCATCACTGGGCGCCGGGATCGATAAACGTGCTGGCTGTACCACCGTGAATAAAATGTGCGGCTCGGGGATGAAAGCGGTCATGTTGGGTCACGATGCCTTGAAAGCCAACAGCGGCAACGTGATTGTTGCAGGCGGGCTAGAAAGCATGAGCAACGCTCCTTACGTATTGCCTAAAGTGCGTGCAGGTTTACGAATGGGCCATGGTGAACTAAAAGACCATATGTTTCTGGACGGGCTGGAGGATGCGTACGAACCGGGGCGCTTAATGGGAAGCTTCGCTGAAGAGACCGCCACCTATTATCAGTTCACACGTGATGCCCAGGATGAATTCGCTATTGCATCCGTAACGCGCGCAAAACACGCCATTGACAGCGGCCTATTCAAATCTGAAATAACGCCTGTCACCATCACACACCGGCGCGGCGAATCCACTATAGACGAAGACGAACAACCTCCCAAAGCGGACATCGAAAAAATCAGAAACCTGCGCGCAGCGTTCGCAAAGGATGGGACTATAACCGCCGCCAACGCCAGTTCAATCTCAGACGGTGCCGCAGCACTGGTTCTGATGCGTCAAAGCGATGCGGAAAAGCAAGGCTTGACACCCTTGGCTAAAATTCTTGCCCATGCAAGCCATGCCCAGCAACCGGCCTGGTTTACAACCGCACCTGTACACGCCATCGACACCTTATTAAAAAAGCTTGATAAAACCAGTGATGAGATTGATCTCTACGAAATCAACGAAGCCTTTGCGGTGGTTACCATGGCAGCAATGCACGAACTTGGTTTACCACACGATAAGGTGAATGTATATGGCGGTGCATGTGCATTAGGCCACCCTGTTGGTGCGTCGGGAGCACGCATTATTGTCACCCTGCTGAACGCCTTAAAGCGCAATCAACTCAAAACCGGTATTGCTTCCCTGTGTATTGGCGGTGGCGAAGCGACAGCGCTTGCGATCGAACTATTGTAGTAAACCCATGATGCAATTAAGCGAAGAACAAACACTGATTCGAGATACCGCTCGAAATTTTGCGCAAGATGTTCTGGCGCCCAATGCGGCGATTCACGATGAGCAATGCAGCTTTCCAGGCGATGCGATTAAGCAAATGGGTGAGTTGGGCTTTTTAGGCATGCTTGTGCCAGAAGAGTACGGCGGTGTGAATGCTGACAACATAAGCTATGCCTTGGCCCTTGAAGAAATTGCCGCAGGCGATGGTGCCTGCTCAACCATCATGAGTGTACATAACTCCGTTGGCTGCATGCCAATTCTGAACTTCGGCGACGACCATCAGAAAACGACCCTGCTGCCCCTGCTCGCCAGTGGTGAAAAATTAGCCGCGTTTTGCCTGACAGAACCCGATGCCGGATCAGATGCCGCTGCGATTAAAACAAGCGCCACCGAAAACGATCAAGGCTTTTTGCTCAATGGTGTTAAACAATTTATAACCTCTGGCAAACACGCTGATATTGCAATCGTGTTTGCCCGTATATCTGAGGGCAAGAAAGGCCTCAATGCCTTCGTTGTGCATACCGAAAATCCAGGCTATGAAGTCAGTAGCACCGAAAAAAAACTCGGCCAGCGCGCATCCGATACATGCCAAATCACTTTTAACGAATGTCAGGTGCCATTGTCAGACTGTCTTGGTGAATCTGGCGAAGGCTATCGCATTGCACTTAGTAACCTTGAAGGTGGTCGAATTGGTATCGCCGCACAATCGGTTGGTATGGCACGATCAGCATACGAACATGCGCTGCGTTTTGCTACCGAAAGAACCAGCTTTGGCTCAGCAATAATTGAACACCAGGCGATCGCCTTTAAATTGGCTGATATGGCTACACAAATTGATGCTGCAAGGCTTTTGGTATTGCGTGCAGCTTCTTTACGCGACCAAAAACAGCCCTGCCTGACAGAAGCTTCAATGGCAAAACTGTTTGCTAGCGAAATGGCCGAAAAAGTGTGCTCCGACGCCATTCAAATTCACGGTGGCTATGGCTATTTACAGGACTACCCTGTTGAGCGTATTGCGCGTGATGTTCGAGTATGTCAAATTTATGAAGGTACTTCTGAGATACAGCGAATGGTTATCAGCCGCTCACTTGCCACGCGTTAAACTGTTCGGCTAGATAGCAACGCCCATAAGCAACATGAAAAAACAATCGAAATAACACTTGAGGAAACTACCGTGAGCAAAACAATCGATTTCTATTTTGACTATTCATCACCTTACGGGTATTTGGCCAGTCGTAGAATAGAATCGATTGCCAAGGCCCACGACAGATCAATCAATTGGAATCCGATTTTACTTGGCGCGATTTTTAAAGTCTCCGGGCAAGCACCACTGACAAGCTATCCTCTTAAGGGCGACTACGCTGTTATCGATTTCAGCCGCTCCGCACGCGAACACAAAACACCTTATAAACATCCGGAAAATTTCCCGATCGGTACGGTTGCTGCCTGTCGAGCCACTTACTGGTTAGCCGCAAATAGCGATGCCGACATGGCCAATAAAACAGGTGAGCTTGTGCATGCTTTTTTTAAGGCGTACTACGTTGACGGACAAGACCTAAGCCAAACTGAGGTGGTGCTGGCGACAGCGAGCTCCGTTGGAATTGATACCAGTGCATTGAAAACAGCATTAGGTGAAAAAGCGGTTAAAGATCAGCTGCGTGCGGCCATAGAGAACGCTATTGAGCGTGGCGTGTTCGGCTCACCAACCATGATCGTTGACGATGAAATGTTCTGGGGCAATGATCGATTAGAACAGCTGGATCGTTGGTTAAGCAGTGGCGGTTGGTGATGTAAACGGCGCAGCCCCGCAGCAAACACCGGACTCTTGGTGATACCATATGAGGATCACTTACGAGAGGAAAACCCATGAGTCAGGGAAAATCAACACAAAATGAGCCATATCGCGTCGAAGTCGCTGAAGGCGAAACTTATTTTTGGTGCTCATGTGGTCAAAGCAGTAAGCAACCATTTTGCGATGGCACGCATAAGGGCTCTGAATTCGCACCAATTAAATACACAGCGGAAGAATCCAAAACCGTAGCGTTTTGCGGGTGTCGCGCATCCTCAAATGCCCCCATGTGCGATGGTACACATCGTAAACAAGGTGATGCAACGTAAGCCACCCATTTCCTACACTTCTTTAAGTTCATATGGCAATGGAATATGCAGCGTCTATTCGCTCAGTTGATGCTACGCTTTATAAAGTACCGCTAGGCGAAGTATTGCATGATGCCAAGCACGGCGCTCATACCCACTTCGAATTGATCGTTGTCACCATCACCGATAGTGATGGCGTCGAGGGCACCGGATATACCTACACGGGTGGCCGCGGCGGCCAGTCGATTCTTGCGCTCATCAATCAGGATTTAAGCCCGTTTGCGATCGGAAAAGCAGCAGACGACATTGAGTCCTTATACGATGCAATGCAATGGCATATTCATTATGTTGGCCGAGGTGGTATCGCAAGCTTCGCCATTTCTGCAATCGACATTGCGCTATGGGACATACGCGGCAAACGGCATAATCAACCGCTGTGGCAAATGGCTGGTGGTGCTTCTAATCGCTGCAAGGCGTACTGCGGTGGCATAGACTTAAATTTTTCACTAAACAAACTCATCGAACAAACCGAGGGGTATTTAGATGCAGGGTTTTCTGCTGTAAAAATAAAAGTGGGGCAACCCACATTAGCAGCAGACGTTGAGCGGGTTAAACGTATCCGTGACTGCATTGGGCCAAATGCCACATTTATGGTAGATGCAAACTATTCCATGAGTGTGCCCCAGGCAATTGAAGCGGCGCTCGCCTTTAAACCCTTCGACTTATTATGGTTTGAGGAGCCCACGATCCCTGACGACTACACGGGGTATGCAACCATCACCGAGGCCACGGGCATGCCGTTAGCCATGGGTGAAAATCTTCACACTATTCATGAATTTGAATACGCCTTTGCGTACTCCAAGTTAGGCTTTATACAGCCTGATGCCAGTAACTGCGGTGGTATAACCGGCTGGTTGCAAGTAGCTGCGTTGGCGAAACAACATAATATCCCGGTATGCAGCCACGGCATGCAAGAGCTGCATGTGAGCCTGGTTTCAGCGCAAACCAATGCTGGTTGGTTGGAAGTGCATTCATTCCCAATCGATCAATACACCACACGACCACTCGTTGTCGAGGACCATAAAGCAGTAGCATCAGATCAGGCAGGTACAGGTGTAATTTTTAACACAGATAAATTAAAAGAGTATTTATGGACATAACAGCAGCCTACTATACCGGCGATAAAACATTTCGTATCGAGCAAAAATCCAATAAATCACCAGATGCCGATGAAATCGAAATCGACATTGCCTACTGCGGAATTTGTGGTACTGATTTACATGTTTATCTTGGGCATATGGATCAGCGAATTGGTGATCACCGCGTTATAGGGCACGAAATGTCTGGTGTGATTAGCGCCGTGGGCAACAACGTCTCTCACATGTCGGTAGGTGATCATGTGGTTGTAAGACCACTTGATCATTGCGGCGAATGTGCGGCTTGCAAAAACGGCTATCAGCATGTGTGTCAAAACCTGAAGTTTCTTGGCCTTGATACCGACGGTGCGTTTCAGCAAAAATGGACAGTGCCTGCACACACGGTACACGCCTTACCCAAAAGCCTGCCACTGGATCAGGCAGCCCTTATAGAACCCATGGCGGTTGCCTGTCACGACGTACGCCGAGGTCGAGTGCAAGCCGGTGAAGATGTGTTGGTTATCGGTGGTGGCCCTATTGGTATGTTGGTTGCCCTGGTAGCAAAAAGCGCAGGGGCTAATGTCACCGTTTCAGAAGTCAATACACATCGCTTAGCCATGGCCGAAAAGCTGGGTATGAACACCATCAACCCTTTAGAAACAGATGCTGTAAAAACGATTACTGACAAGACGAACGGCAAAGGTGCAGATGTTGTGTTTGAAGTGTCAGGCACTCAGCCTGGCGTGGACCTTATGAGCGCGGCGGTGGCAACACGCGGCAGAATCGTCATGGTTGCCATTCACGCAACAAAGCAAGAGGTGGATCTTTTTCAGTTCTTCTGGAAAGAGATTGAAATGCTCGGCGCGCGCGTTTACGAACCGCAAGACTATGATGATGCAATAGCCTTAGTGGCTGATGGAAAAATCGATGTTAAGTCGCTAATAACCAACATTGAGCCATTAAGTGGCATTCAGGCGGCCTTCGACGAGCTTGCTGGCAACCCCAAGTCAATGAAAACACTGATTCAGTGTTCTGGAGCGGCATAGTGAGTATTTTAAATCAATTTAGCCTCGAAAATAAAACAGCCCTTGTCACCGGTTGTAAGCGCGGTATCGGAAAAGCCATGGCCATCGCGCTTGCAGAAGCTGGCGCCGATATTGTGGGTGTTAGCGCAACTCTTGAAACATCTGGCAGCGATGTTGAGACAGCAGTTACTGCGCTTGGTCGTCAATTTTCAGCTTTTACTTGCGATTTCTCTGACCGCACAGCACTTAAGGCCTTTGCGGCCTCGGTACAGCAGCAACACGACATCGATATCATGGTAAACAACGCCGGCACCATACAACGAGCACCTGCCGCGGAACACCCGGATGAGTTTTGGGACGAAGTCATTGAAGTCAACTTATCCGCTCAATTTATGCTGACACGTGACATCGGCGCGGGAATGATCAAGAGAGGTTCCGGCAAAGTCATATTCACAGCGTCTTTACTCACGTTTCAAGGCGGTATTACCGTGCCAGGCTATGCAGCAAGCAAAGGCGGCATTGGACAATTGACTATGGCTTTAGCCAACGAGTGGGCATCAAAAGGCATTAATGTTAATGCGATTGCACCGGGCTATATTCGCACCGACAACACACAGGCTTTACAAGATGACAAAGAACGTCACGACGCAATCCTTGGGCGAATCCCAGCTGGACGCTGGGGCGAAACCAAAGACTTTGCAGGGCCTGTGGTCTTTTTAGCATCATCTGCTTCGGATTATATGCATGGCACAATAATCACTGTTGACGGCGGATGGATGGGGCGCTAAATACGCCCCCACCTTGTTTCTGCGACGCTGCAGTCGTCCATCACTGATGCACCTGTGATACCTCAGTGATGTTTGCCTCCCACCGTAGCGTAGCCGCAATGGCATCGCTTAACGTTGTTTGAAAAGGTGCCTTGCCAAGAAAACCGCCTAGCGCATCGTTGTTCATTCTAATATCGTGGCTCCACAGATAACGCATGGAGCTCAAGTCGCGCAGCATTGGAATCACAATACCCAGCACCTTAAACAGTAGCCAAGGAATACAACTGATCTTGAGCCGCTTCCCAGTTAATTTCTCAAGTTCGTTGCGTAATGTAGAAAACGAAAAGACATGCCCAGCAAATGGCAAGACTGTGTGTGATGCTATGTCAGCTTGCTGCAATCGTACCGACAATACGTTTTCCGTTGCCAGGGCGGCATCGGGTAAGTACGCCCATGTATGCGGTGTATTCATGCCCCCTGGCACATTGAGTTTGTTAGATTCCAGCGATTTTGTAGACTCGTTAAACCAATTTGAGGTGGGTATTCCCGGCCCAAAGAAATCGCCAAATCGCATAATGGTGCTGGACACACCTTCGTCAACGCTGGCTTTTACCATCGTTTCCAATTCCGATCGGATAACACCAAGACGATTAACAGGCGCATCCAAGGTATCTGCCGAGATAACACCGTTTGCAGGAATACCCGCATTATAGATATTGCCTACAAACAATAAGTGAGCCCGTTTGGCCTTGGAAAATTCAATGATACGGCGTGTGTATGGCACCATCAGCATTTTCCATTTGGGATAAGGCACGTTGACCGCGTGCACAAGCACATCAATCTGATCAGCGGCTAATGGCAAGGATGCAGGTAAATCCAAATTCACTGTTACCCATTTTATGCTGGCAAGTTCAGATGGCCGCAACGAATGCTGTTCAAAGCTTGTGGGCATTTGACCATCTCGGGAGGCGGCATACACCCGCCACCCCTGTTGCGCCAGGCAACGAGTCAACGCCTGCCCAAAACCACCTGTTGCACCAAGAATCATGGCCGTTTTTGTCATGCTAATCACCTTTATTGAGAATCTAGATACAGATTAGCGGCGCATTTACGAATAATAAATATCAATTCTATGCATTGAACTATGCATATATGCATACTATGGATTTGCACTGAGAGACTTCAAAATGGATTGGAATCTGATACGTTCATATTTGATGGTGGCCGAACACGGTTCGTCGCTGGCGGCGGCTCAACATTTGGATATAACCCAATCCACCGTCAGCCGCCACCTTTCACAGTTGGAATCGCAACTATCCGTGCAGCTTTTTGATCGTCGTAAAACAGGGCTTGTGTTAACGGATAAGGGGCGTGAATTGCTCGGTCTTGCCAAGCAAATGGATTCCATTGCCGATGCGCTGCAAGCAAAAAGTGCACATTACTCCAGTACCGTCAGTGGCTCAATACGCATCAGCGCAAGCGAAATGTTAGCCGTCGCCGTCGTTCCCAAGTGTTTGGACAAGGTATTGTCAGACAACCCGGAACTTCAGATTGAAATTGTCAGCTCGAACGATGCATCCAACTTACTTGATCGTGAGGCTGATATTGCATTGCGCATGTTTCCACCGTCGCAGCAAGACCTGATTGCCAAACACTTGCTGGATATTCCTGTGGGTTTTTATGCCAGCAAAGATTACCTTAAACGCCATGGTACACCGGAAAAAGCCGAAGATTTCAGCAAACACGAATTTATTGGCTTTGATGCCAGCACACTCTTCATCGACGGCGCCAAACAAATGGGCTTTCGCTTTAAAAAAAATGATTTCCATGTTCGAACCGATTCAACCATGGTCCAGCGGAACTGTGCAGTCGCAGGATTAGGCTTGGCGATTTTGCAAGATCGATTGACATACGATGAACCACAGCTACAGGCAATTGATATTGGGTTGCAATTACCCGCAATGCCACTGTACCTGGTTGCACAGCAAGAGCTGAAGGTCTCGAGGAAGCTGCGGGTTGTGTATGATGCTCTAGCCGATGCCTTACTGGCGTTTTATCAGCGAAGAAACTGACTGGGAGTCGATCTTGTCCTTATTATCAAATGTGCTGGTTGTTATTGTCGCGCTATTGCATGTCTATATCATGGTGTTCGAAATGTTTTTGTGGACCAAACGAGGCCCCAAAATATTTCGCTCGTTCCCAACAGATCTATTTGAACCTACAAAAACCATGGCCGCCAATCAAGGCTTGTATAACGGTTTTCTAGCGGCCGGTTTATTGTGGTCTGTTGTCATTTCTGACCCGGTTTGGCAAAAGAACGTCGCTCTGTGTTTTCTGGTTTATGTTTTAGTCGCTGGCATCTATGGCGCACTCACGGTCGAAAAACGTATTCTGTTTGTGCAATCAGTACCCGCTTTGCTTGGCATACTCAGTATTTTAGTGTTCTGATCTGCAGCCCCAGTGTGCTTGGCGTATTCACTTTGATATGCCTCTTTCAACAGCCTAGGTCAATCTGTCTCACCTCAAGATGGAATCTGAAATCTTGAGGAAACTTTCCATAAGATCCATTTGCGTCCTGTTCAATACTTCTGTCATGATGAACAGGCACACTTGGCGACGCCGCCTACATCGACGGCGTTTAATTATGGAGAAATACAATGAAAAAGGTCTATCAAGGCGGTATTGGAGCAGTAATCCTACTGGGTAGCTTCACCACGGGGAGCCTGCTCCCCCTAACAGCGACAGCAGCAGGAAAACTCACTTACTACTGCAGCGCGCAAGAAGATTGGTGTCAACTCATGGCCAACGGCTTCGAAGAAGCAACAGGCATCAAAGTCAATATGACACGAAAGTCTTCAGGCGAAACGTTAGCGCAAATCAAAGCCGAAGCAGACAACCCCAAAGGTGATATCTGGTGGGGTGGCACAGGCGACCCGCATCTACAGGCAGCAGAAGAAGGCCTAACGGAACCGTACGAATCTTCGATGCGCGGCGAATTACACGACTGGGCAATCAGCCAGGCTGAATCTGGCGGCAATGCCACCATTGGTATTTACTCAGGCGGCCTTGGCTATGGTTATAACGAAGACGTCTTAAAAGCGAACAACCTGCCGACCCCGAGTTGTTGGAAAGATTTGATCAAGCCTGAATACAAAGGGCATGTGCAAATGGCAAACCCGAATTCATCAGGCACAGCTTATACAACGCTTGCCACTATCGTGCAGCTATTTGGCGAAGACGAAGGGTTTGAATTCATGAAAGCCTTACATAAAAACATCAACCAATACACCAAATCTGGCTCGGCCCCAATTAAAGCCGCTGCACGTGGTGAGAACACCATTGGTATTGTGTTTATGCATGATGCGGTAAAGCAAGGTGTAACCGGTTTTCCAATAAAAACGGTGGCCCCATGCGAAGGCACGGGTTATGAAATTGGCGGCATGAGCATTGTCAAAGGTGCCCGAAATATTGAGAACGCGAAAAAGTTTTACGACTGGGCCTTAAGCGCCGATGTACAGTCTCGTTCTTTAGAAGTGAATGCGTTTCAGGTGATGTCCAACAAGAGTGCTTCAAGCTCACCTAAAGCACCTGATTTGTCCACACTAAAACTGATCGACTATGACTTTAAAAAATATGGATCAGCGGACGAGCGCAAACGCTTGTTAAAAAAATGGGACGATGAAGTGTCAGTATTGCCGCAGTAAATTAAGAAACTAATTAAGGCCGTGAAAGCCCGTCAGTCGATAAAAGATCAGCGTTGAGCGTTAAACGAAAGTGAATCGCACAATCGCGTTATGGGTCTTTGTCGCACTCACGGGCTTTCTGTTTTTGCCCTGGTACATTCTAGAAGATGGACTGTTTAGCTTTGAATGGTTAGACGGTTATCCGTTTGATTCAGACTACGCCCCCGCTGTATTTCTGATCGCCCAAGGTGAAAAGCTTTGGCTTGTACCCATTGCGCTATTCATTTCTCTACCTCTGCTCACTATTGGGCATCTCAAAAACGACCCTTTTATCAGCAAGATTTTGATTATTGCCGGTACCGGCGGTTTGGCGTACTTGCTCGCTCAGGGCTTTGCCATTGGCATACGCGGCTGGAACAGTGAGATCTTCAGCGCGCTCATTGACCTCGATGGTCAACGCCAGTTCGGCCTCGGGTACGGCGCTTTATTTGTCAGTGCTGCTTTTCTATTCATGCTCACTACAGGAATCGCTGCTCGCGGCGTCATAAACGGTGATGTCTTTGTCCTCGGGGCAATCGGTTTTGTGATTGCTCTAGTGAGTATGTTTATTCTCTACCCTGTGTTGAATATGCTTTCAAGCGCATTGCAAACCAACGATGGTCTGTATTCGCTTAGTGAATTTATTGGTAAATTTTTTGATGATAAAATTTGGGGCCTGGGGTGTTTAACTGAAAACCGTGGCTGCGGTGTCGCCTGGAATTCTCTCGCCTTAGCAATTTTGGTGGGTGCGCTAACGACCCTGCTTGGGTTGGTGTTTGCACTGGTAGCCACCCGCTCTGGCCTGCGTCAAGCCCATCTGCTTCGTCCCTTAACCGTATTGCCGATCATTACGCCGCCGTTCGTTATAGGGCTTGCGATAATTTTGCTATTCGGCTTGTCTGGTAGCGTGACGCAGTTTGTTGCTGATGCACTTGGGCTACAACCCACACGCTGGATTTACGGCATGCCCGGAATCCTCATTGCACAAATGCTCTCTTTTACACCTATCGCGTTCTTGGTATTAATTGGCGTAGTAGAAGGCGTATCGCCGTCTATGGAAGAAGCCTCACAAACCTTGCGGGCCTCGCGCTGGCAAACCTTTAAAACTGTTTCACTACCATTAATGCGCCCAGGGCTTGCCAACGCATTTTTACTCGGCTTTATTGAAAGTATGGCCGACTTTGGAAACCCTTTGGTGCTAGGGGGCAATTACGATGTGCTCTCCACTGAAATATTTTTTGCTATTGTCGGCGCACAAAACGATCAGGGCAAAGCGGCTGTGTTGGCGATCGTTCTGCTTATTTTCACACTCAGTGCGTTCTATGCTCAGCGCCGCTGGCTGGGTAAGAAATCGTACACAACCCAAACAGGCAAAGGTGATGGCGGCACACCAGCGGCCCTTCCTAAGCGTATCCTGTTTCCAAGCTATGTCCTTGTTGCATTTTGGGGTAGTTTCACCTTGATCGTATACGGCATGATCGTTTACGGGGGCTTTGTCGAGGTGTGGGGTTTAAATCATACCTTAACGTTTAAACACTACATCACAGCCTTTGATGTATCACTGACTGACCATGGTATTCATTGGCGCGGCAGTGCCTGGGATTCTTTCTGGACAACATTGCGCATTGCCGGCACAGCTGCACCCCTCACGGCAGCCATTGGCTTGGTAACAGCCTACCTTCTTGTTCGGCAGAACTTTGCAGGGAAAAACGCATTTGAATTTGGCACCATGTTGAGCTTCGCCATACCCGGCACAGTCATTGGTGTTGCTTACATACTGGCGTTTAATGTACCGCCAATTGAACTTACCGGTACGGGTGTCATCTTGGTATTAAGTTTTATTTTTCGTAATATGCCAGTGGGCGTTAGAGCTGGTATTGCATCCATGTCCCAATTAGATAAAAGCCTTGATGAAGCGTCGCTAACACTGGGCGCAAACACATGGCGCACGTTCCGATCCATCATTCTGCCACTAATGCGACCGGCCATCCTGGCTGCGCTTGTGTTCAGTTTTGTTCGTGCCATGACGGCAATCAGCGCTGTGATCTTTCTAGTGAGCGCCGAACATAATATGGCCACCAGCTACATTATTGGGCGGGTTGAAAACAATGACTACGGCATAGCTATCGCCTATAGCACAGCATTGATTGTTGTTATGCTCACCGTGGTGACTTTGGCTCAATTTACTGTGGGTAAAGCTAAAACCGGGCGGCGCAGCGTCCAAACCCAACGGGCGGCTTAAGCGGAATTTTGTATGAATACAAGCATTAAAAGCAAAGCAGCATCCGTTGAATTTATCGGTGTAAGTAAAATCTATGGATCGACAGTGACCGCCGTTGATAATGTTTCTCTAAAAGTGGAAACAGGAGAACTGGTCACATTGCTTGGCCCATCAGGCTGCGGTAAAACAACCACGTTACGGATGATCGCAGGCTTAGAGATGGCAAGCGCCGGTCAAATACTCATCGGAGATAGTGACGTCAGCATTTTACCGGCAACCGATCGAGACGTTTCCATGGTGTTTCAATCCTATGCTTTGTTTCCTCATATGACGGTAAGTGAAAATGTGGCCTATGGGCTACGTGTGTCAAAGGTCAGTAAAAAAGACATCAAAGAAAAAACAGAAACAGGCTTGTCACTGGTTGGACTTGAAGGTTATGGCGACCGCCTGCCAAGCGAACTCTCCGGTGGACAACAACAAAGGGTGGCTGTGGCCCGCGCCCTGGTGTTAGAGCCACAAGTGCTGCTATTTGATGAACCCTTATCAAACTTGGATGCCAAACTTCGCAGGCAAGTCAGGGATGAAATACGCGAACTGCAAACCAAGCTTGGCCTAACGGTCGTCTATGTCACGCACGACCAGGAAGAAGCACTTGCCGTTTCGGATCGCATCATTGTGATGCGTAATGCCACTATCGCTCAGTCTGGCACGCCGCGCGAGCTGTATGAAGCACCCGCAAACGAATTTGTCGCTGACTTTATTGGTGAGGCCAATATCATTGATGTCACGATAGAAAACATAGACTCATCAAACAACAATGCTTCCATTCAACTAGGCAGCATGGCACTGGGGCTTGACGCCCGTGGGCTTAAACCAGGCAAAGCAAGGCTGGCAGTAAGGCCCAATAGAATAAAACTGTGCCCACCTGGGTCTAACAATAGTGTCAGTGGCGTCGTTAGCAAATGTACCTATGTTGGCAACCATATGGAATATGTTGTGGATACCGATTTTGGGCAGTGGTTTGCGACAACCGACAATGTGGACACGGTCTTTAAAGCAACGGAAGCTGTCGGTGTTGCATTCAACGACAAAGGGCCTGTGCTGCTGCCACCTAATGATCAGTAATAGCGGTTAAAATCTTCCCTTATCAATATTAAATGGCGTTAAAGGCCACGTACAATAGCGTCTTACACCACGCAATGAAAAATCTGAACATACTCCAAGATAAAACCAACTGGCTTTTTGATATGGATGGCACGCTAACGAATGCCATTCACGACTTTGATGCGATTCGAGCAGAACTGGGATTACCCGAAGGCAAACCGATTCTGGAATCAATCGACGCCCTACCCGTCCAAGAGGCTAAGGACATATCGGAAAAGCTTGATGCAATGGAATACACTATTGCCGAGAACGCGACCGAGCAAGCGGGTGCACATGCGTTACTCACCACACTCAAAGAACAAGATTTTAATATCGGCATTGTGACACGCAATGGCCATGGCATCGCCAAAGCAACTTTAAAGGCTGCCGGGTTAAGTGATTTTTTTAGCGACGGTGACATTATTAGCCGAGATTGTTGTGAGCCCAAACCTAGTCCGGCGGGCATACAGCTGCTACTAAAGCGTTGGCAGTCCAACAAGGCCGATGCTGTCATGGTTGGTGATTACTTATTTGATCTTGAATCTGGAAAACGCGCTGGCCTAAGCACAATACACATCGATGTACACGGCAAATTCGAGTGGCAGGAGTTAACCGATGTGGGCATCGTATCGCTTTTGGAGCTTCATGCGCTCTGGGGCTAAAACCTGTGCTCTGCCCCGTTTTGTTGAGAATTTGAATCAGATGCGACAAGGTAGACTCTAACTGTTTCCAGTACACACAGGAATCGTGACGAACAAGGGTTCCGTGGAATCCGGCGAATACTGTCGAAATTAATTCGACAACTCAACGTTGCTTTCGAAACACAGCACCCAAGAGCATTAATAACAAACCGGTAGCGGCGCCACCACCACTTCGTACTACCGGTACAGCCGCAGCCATCATATCAGCATCACTGGCATCACTGGCATCACTGGCATCACTGGCATCTTCATCACCTTCACCGGTACTCAAACCAATATCGGCGTTGTCGGGTTCTTCGGCAAAGACAGCCACACTTTTAGCAAACTGCACAGCTTCTCCGATGGCCTGAGAAACCAACGCACGGCTGGCTGCATTCCCTGCCGGACAAAGTGAGGCTATTCTGTCATCAAGGCATACATCAAGGGCATGCTCTCCTTGTTGAACCAATGTTAATGTCGACGCAGGGTTGGTTTGCGCTGAACACGTAAACGATTCAACAAGTTCATTAACCGCCGCGACTTCCGTATCAGCAGGCGTCAACTCTCTATTAGCGAGCGCATCACATAGTCGAACAGACTGCCGGTACTCAACCAGATCGTCCGATGCACCTTGCAGTAAAAACATCGGCGGCCAGGCTGCACCCTCATCCACAACACGTTGCGGAAAACTGTTGTCAAGCACCAGGGGTAAACTCGCACTGACATTGAGTGCATCAGCATTCACTATACGATCAAGAACGCCCAAGCCCTGCGGGTTGGTATAGCGCCCGTTTTGCACCCGTTGTAAAAAGTCACCAAAGTCAGCAGGTGGATAGAAAGACACCGCTGCTGCCACAGCAGAAGGTCGGTTGATTGCCAAAGACAATGCCAAATGCCCCCCAGCGGACTGCCCGAACACAAGTGGTGTACCGCTATCGCCAAAGCTTGAGCTGTTTTCAAGAACCCAATCTAATGCCGCACTGGCATCATCAGTAATGTCTTCAAAGCTTGCGTTATGACAAGCAATACTTGAATCAGAGCTATCCAGCAAACGGTAGAATGGCGCGTATACAGTAAAGCCCTGTGCAACAAAATGCGGCACCGTAAGTTCAAGCCCAAGAAAGCCAAACGATCGACTGGTCCAACTGCCACCGTGAAACGCTACCAGACTTTTGTTATTACTAGCACTTGGGTGAGATTTATACACGCGCATTTCGAGATCGCAGCGCCCGCCATCTGTTTGCACTTGACGGTAAACCAATCGTTGCACATAGGGTTGTTGCACACCTTCAAGCGTCCTTGAACCCAGATCGACCTGATTACCCGGGGTTAAGGACCAGGAATCTGCAACAATGCCAAGCCCGTTTCCCAATGCGGCACGATCAATTGCCTGTGAACAAAACGCCTGCAGCGATGTTGGAACAAATGTTGTGGGCGTGGTGCAGCTGCCATCTTCAAACAATGCTGTATTTGCACCGACAGGATCCGTTTCAACGCAGCCATCTGCACTTCTACTGTACAAAGGCGCAACTGGCATATTAGCTAGTGCCTGCCCAGTCAGTTCACACCCGAGCGCTGTACCAAGTAATAATTGAAGCTGCTCAGTTTGTGCACTAACCGGCTTGGTAAACACACCGGCGGTCAGCCCCAATAAAATAAGGCCATACATCGAGTGTTGATGAAAACGCATTTTTTATCTCGCCGTAAAATCCAGAACACTGACCTGAATCGCATTCGCCTGTGCCCTCGTCATACGCTGACCTGTGTCCAAGAACTGTGCCCGGCCGGCACCTAGGGTACCGTCTATTTTTTGCGCATAGGGTTTTAGATTTCCGACGCCTGATAAGCGAAGAACTATGTTAGTCATAGGACGGGATGTTTTATTAATCACTTGGATAGCAAATGTGCCACTTTGACTTAAACCCTTGTTAACTATCAATGCACTTTGTCGATTCGCCGCCGCCTGCCGCGACGCCGCTGTCGATGAATTTGAAGCATTGGGTGAGGCGGCCGCGACAGAGCTACCACCCATTGTTTCTAGAGCCTTGGTCGCTTTTTCTCCAACCGCGCCACCAAGTTGTGCGGCTTGAGCATAGTATTCGCGTGCCTGAGATGTGTTACCGGTCGCCTGTGCTATTTGCCCTAAACCAAACTGCGCTTCTGCCGTAGGTAACAGACGCATGCTGTTTTCAAAATCAACTTTAGCCGCACTTTGGTTGCCAGTTTGCTGGTGTACCTCACCACGTCGCACATGGTAATAATAGAAATTTCGGTTTAACGAAATGGCTTTATCAAAAAGGCTTTTCGCTGCACGGGTATTGCCAGTTGTTCTCTCAATGTCACCCAAGAAAGAATAGAAGTGCCCCTCTTTTGGTTCCATGCGAATCGCTTTTTGAGCGAGCGATCTTGCTTGCGCTGTATTGCCAGCCTGCAGCGCGGCCGTTGCCTCATCCAGTACCTTGTATGCTGGCTGGGTACGCAATAAGGTGCGCATCGCGCTGCGATATCGAGCTTCGCCGAGGTCACCACCTTGCGGTAAGGCTTTGGCTGTTTCAATATTGGTTTTTACGCGGGTAAGAGAAGGCGGATGGGTTGCAAACAATCCGCTTATAAAATCGGGATTGTTACCTTGAGAGAGACGTACAAACGTTTTTTGTAAATCCACGGCACCCTGGGGATCGTACCCTGCCTCGGACATGTAGCGCATACCATACAAGTCAGACTCAAGTTCGGCATCACGGCCGTATTTGCTGTTGGTCAGGTGAGCACCTAATGTGGCTACGGTTTGTGCCGCCTGTCCATAGCCATTTCGCGCACCTGCAATAGTGGCAGCAACCGCTGCTCCTTGTAAAAAGGCGCCTCGTGTTTGTCCACGTGCTCCATGTTTAGCCGCAGCATGCACGATCTCATGGCCTAGCACCGCGGCAAGCTCTGCCTCGTTGCCAAGTTCAACAAGCAATCCACGATTAATTGAAATTTTTCCACCAGGCAATGCCCAGGCGTTCGGGGTTGAATCATTGATGACATGAAATTCATAAGGCAGTTCTCGATCACTGTGCGCGGCAAGCTTTTGCCCTACCTGCCGAACATAAATCTCAACGGCTGGGTCAACGACGTAGTCCCCACCCTGCGCTTGACGCAGCGGCGCATAATTTTTCCTGCCAACATCGAGTTCCCAATCTTCACCAACAATCAGTAATTCGTTTTTGCCGGTCACGGGGTTAGTAGCACATGCGCCAACAATGACAGACGCAAGGCAAGCCATGATCCCCCATTGCAGCGGCGATGTACGGCGCTTAAGCAGCTTCATTTCTGACAAAGAAACAGCTGCAGTACTCTCAACCGAGGTTCGTGATGACTGAACATTCTGGCTTGGACCGACTTTTCCAAATACCGATCTGAAAAGCTTACGGGTAATCATTAAGTTATCCTCCGTTACATTCCCACGCTTGATTAATAAGTTAACCTTGCGGGACCTAACATGTTACTGCGAATGAGTGCAGATACGCGAGAAGCGAACAAACACTCAGTGGTTGTGCCCACCCGGACCACGTGCATGGCCAACGGCAACTTCTTCCTCTGTCGCCAGCCTGACACACACTATTTTTACGTCAAAAGTGAGATCTTTGCCAGCTAGCGGGTGATTTGCGTCGATATCGAGGTTGAATTTACCTACTTTGACAATTGTACCCGGCGAACCGCCACGTTCACTTTGCAAGTTGATTACCTGCCCTTTGTGGAACTTCTGTTTCCTTCCACCGTCAATTTGACTAATTGGAATGCGTTGTTTGCGCTCTGGATAATACCGACCGTAGGCTTGGCTGTGGGGTATCGTGGCCGAAAAATCCTCGTCGGCTTTTTTATTCAGGAATACTTCCTGCAACGCTGCCAGTATGGTGTTTTGGCCGAATAAAAACAGCAAGGGTTCACCAGAGTCAGAGGACTCTATCTTTTCTCCTTTGTCATCGTACAGGTCGTAGTGAAACGATATTATTGTCCCCGGCCCTATTGCCAAATCTGTCATTGCTGCCCCCTTACCTTGTCGCTAGTTCGGCCGATCAAGATTGCGTCAGCAAACCAGCTTTATTATTAGAACATGATGATACCAATAGCAGCCAAACCAGGCATAGTCAGTAAAGATGCGAGTAATATTGTCAGCTATATTGCGGGCAAAGTTGCGGGCAAAGTTGTCAGTAGAACTGTCAGCAAAGTCTCTAACATGCGTGACGCATTCTTAGGTGTGCTGTCAAAAATAGTCTCGTCAGGCACATTCTCAGCGCGTAAGTTCTCAAAGGCAAGCCGGCTCTCCTTTGGTCCATCTTCATGGCACAAACGCGGTGTGCTTGCAGTTGTCCTTTCCACACTAATACTTGGCGGATGTACCACCAAGCTCGTGGTAGGGCCATTGTATAACCGTCTAGATGATCAAATGCGCGGCGAGTTCCACAAGCTGGCAAAATTTAACGACTCACAAATTGCGCACTTCGAACAGCGCGTTGGCCATTTTCATGTCTGGCATCGACAGGTTGAATTACCCCGATATGCAGCGCTGCTCGGTACGATCGAAAGCTCCATTCGCGTGCGTGACGATACCACCAGAGAAGACATTAACAACTGGATTAATACAGCCGAAGGTTTTACGCGCTCAGTTAGAGAATGCCACCCGGTTAATTTCTCTTACGATTCGATTCAGACTCTTGAAGATAATCAAGTGAATTTTATAGAGCGCCGCTTTGCCAGAGAGAGACGCAAAAATTTTGCACGTTATAACTCGCGCACAGCCGAAGAAAGAAAACAGCGCCGATACAATAATATTATTAAATGGGCTGGCAGGGCCAACTTTGATTTTACCAACAAACAAAAACGCCTACTCAATGAAACCTTAGAAAAGCAGATCAGCCTTCGAAAGCAATACTACAAAGCAGTGGATGCCTGGAACCGCAAACTGTTTCAGATTGCGCGCAAGCAGAACGCGCCAGACTACGAACAGAAAATGGCAAATCAAGTCACCCAATTATGGTCCTTGCTCGAAAACGCTCATCCAGAGGAATGGCAAGCCAATAGAGCACTTTGGCGAGATTTCGGTATTAAATTTGTGAGCAGCATGACAAGTGATCAACGCTTGAAAGCCGGGGCATGGTTGAGAAAAATGCGCAAAACACTCGTGGGCATATCGAAAGATCAACCCTCATTCAAACCCACTTACAACCCCGCTCACGGTTGCACCATTACACGCAACGGTTAGATTACCAAGCGCAAGGTCCTCTCTCTGATGATCTTCAAACGCGAGAACTATATTTTTAACATCGTGTAGCTGGCGGATGCGCTGAAATAACAAACGCGCCTCTGGATAAGTGCGCCGAAGATAAGCCAACCACTGCTTTGTGCGATTCCCGATATGCCGCTCACTATTACAGTCACTGCACAGAAACTGATCCAGAACCTCATTTACCAGCAGTTGCCACGGCATCGGTGGTGCATGAACATCTCCTTGATCAATACGCCAAGCCAGATCAGGTGCAGACAATGCGCCCCTGCCAAGCATGATGTGCCTGCAGCCACTGCGTTGTGACGCTGCATGGGCATCATCCACTGTCCAAATTTCGCCATTGATGATCGAGCGGCAACGTAAACCAGATTTATCCGCCGCTGGCGTTACGCAGGGCTGTACCAAATCCCAATACGCTGGCGGTTTGTATCCATCAAACTTAGTACGGGCGTGGATCGCAAGTTCAGTAGCACCGGCAGCGTCAATGCCACAAATGATGTCGTTAAGGGAATCGGCATTGTCAT
>CAYSZH010000007.1:0-59562 GCA_964435305.1 uncultured Granulosicoccaceae bacterium | reverse complement strand
CAGGGGGCGGACCTGGCAACTCGACTACATTTTTGTCTATTGATTTAGTGAAGATTGCTCTCGGACAGTTTGATCTAGGGCCTGCAGCTGCGATGAGTCTGATTTATTTTGCAATTACACTACTGGTTTCATGGCTCTTCTACACGTTGATGAACCGTGAAGACTTAAACGACTACGAAGAAGTGGAAAGATAAGAAATGCAAAAACGATCCGTTGTACCAATCGTCTACATCCTGTTTTTGATGTTGCCTATCTATTGGTTAGTCACAATGAGTTTTAAACCGACCAATGAAATACTCGAAGGTTTCTCGTTGTTTCCTCAAACCTTTACGCTCGACGCGTACAAGATCATATTCACCGATCCTACTTGGTACTGGGGATACATCAACTCTATTATCTATGTAAGTTTAAATACCGTAATCTCGCTCGCGGTAGCATTGCCAGCAGCCTATGCATTCTCTCGATATCGTTTTTTAGGAGATAAAACGCTGTTTTTCTGGCTATTAACCAATCGGATGGCACCTATTGCTGTCTTCGCACTGCCTTTTTTCCAACTGTATTCCGCTGTCGGCTTGTTTGATACTCATTTGGCTGTAGCGCTAGCACACTGTATTTTTAATATCCCACTTGCAGTTTGGATTTTAGAAGGGTTCATGAGTAGCGTGCCAAAAGAGCTTGACGAAACAGCCTATGTGGATGGGTATACATTTCCGCGCTTCTTCGTGACCATCTTCCTTCCAGCTATCAAAGCCGGAGTTGGGGTTGCCGCATTCTTTTGTTTTATGTATTCCTGGGTCGAGCTGTTGCTGGCTAAGACGTTGACTGCGGTGGAAGCGAAGCCCATTGCCGCCACAATGACAAAAACCGCCTCTAGTGCGGGATACGAGCTAGGGCTATTGGCTGCAGCTGGTACGTTGACAATCATACCAGGTGCTTTTGTTATCTACTTTGTTCGAAACTATATCGCGAAGGGTTTTGCGATGGGGAGAGTGTAAATGTTTAGTTGGATGGCGTGGACATGGCCCACTGCACTTGTTTTTGTCGGGATATTCTCGTCGATGTTCATCATTACTATGATCGAGATTAAAAGACCGGGCACGTCCGAACGGGATGGTGTTTTACGGATTAAAACGACCCGTGGCGACAGGCTCTTTCTTTCACTCCTGGGTACATCCTATATTTTTCTGTTTTGGCTAGGTGTATTCGGCATGCCGCTATGGGCTCCGCTGGGTCTGGCCATTGCCTGGGCTACATTTTGTTTTCTTAAAGTCTGACCTTAAAAAACCCTGCTTTGAATAAAGGGCGCAGTCTTAAGTACTGTTAAATTTCGAAATACTGGCGACATTTCTGAACAATATGCGACAAGCTTAGAATTAGACCAAGTTACCTCTTCCGATTATTGCAGTCAAAGTTGTTTTGTCGTACCTGGCTCAACACAGAAAACTGCAAGCTTTTTAAGTAAGTATTTTTTAGGTATACAACAACTAATAACGTTCTAGCGCAATGGTGCTACTTCAAATCCGTTTATTTTATCGAGTCGCTCGAGGTTAGCCACAGTTGAGAGCATCAAACGATCATGACTCCAATCGGCGGGTTTCGCTGCCATTAGTACACCAGAGCCGACTAAAAACAACAATAGAAACGCTGGTGCCAGGTCAATGTATTTTGCATATCCTCTATCTATAAGTGATGAGCCTTGGCTAAGAGCGATAATACGTTTTCGTAGCGCACTCTTTTTGCCACGACTAAACAACCCATCTTGGCCACATAACTGAACACTGATGACATGAGCTGAATTGCACCTCATGAGTTTGTCCTGTCTCAACCTCATGGCAAAGTCGACTAGCAGAAGACAATAATCGCGTGGATGAATTCCAGGCTTCTTTAAATATGCTGCATCGCACGTATATTCTCTGAATCTCCTAATGCGATCAGAGACAAGCCAGAAAGCGGGGTTGAGTGCAAAAAGGGGCGAAGCTAATGTCAATAGAATTTCCCAGTCAACATCGCCCTGTCTAATATGCTGGGCTTCGTGCCCTAGCGCTATACGAAAGGCGCGCGGGTTCGAGATCAGATTCTCTGGAATCACTATGTGATATTTCAATATACCGCGAGTCGAGTACGGAACAATGGTCTTGCCAGATATACTAACAACAACACGTCGAGTACGAAAATATACAACTGAATCAGCAAGATGCTTACGAATTTTTGCAACATTGATTCCGATATAGATGACCCTGAGTAAACCCACCAAGACAAAGGAGATAAGTAACGTCTTTGACAATATCGATTTACCACCAAACAAGCCTTCAAAAAATGTGTTTTTTACAGTCAACACTTCTGATATTTGCACTGCCGAAAGGTTGATGTTGCCTTTCAAATATTGCGCGACAATGAGATCTGTGCCGGTAGTGCCAAACGAAGATGCGAACATCGGCATTATCGGTGTTAAAACAAGAGGAAGAGCTGCGGTGCACAAAGCAGCAACCGCGAGATGTAAGCGCAGACGGTAAGCGGTTCGAAGATTAAAAACGATTGCTACTCTTTCGAGTAAAAAAGCACATATAAACGCAGCGATAAGGGCTGCATTACCAAGTATTACATAGTGCATTATTTGCCCCATACTACCTCCTGAACCGCGTATCGATGATTTCCCTAATTTCCTGCATGGTCTCTTCGCTGATGTTCTCATCATCAACTAGGCGGGCCACTAGCGCAGTTGGTGCACCATCGAACAAAGTGTTCGATATACTTTTTAAAGTAAGACGCTCGTATTCTTCCCTGCCAATAGTTGGTGAGTATATAAATGTACGGTCTTGTTTGACCGATTTTAAATAACCTTTCTCATACAATATTTTGAGCATGGTCGCAACAGATGTGTAGGCGCGTTTTTCCCGTTCGTTGAGAATATCCAATACCTCACGCACAGTCCCCTTGCCGACGCGCCATAGCACCATCATGAACTCGAGCTCCACCGCAGTGAGAAGATCGCTTTTTCCTTTTGGTCTTGACATTAAGGCCGCCTATATACAAACTAATTTATTAGTAATCAATTTTCGCCTAAATAGCAACGTTTTTGGAAAAAATGATTGAAATATCGAACAAAATTGACGAATTGCGCATGTTCTTCACTCCAGTAGAGCTAGCGGGGGTAGGTTTTATTCAAGGGGCAGTGCAGTTCCCACTATAATAGCGTCCCAACCAAGTACAACGCAGCCAGCTTGGCTGAGCGCTTACCCAAAACACCAGAAACTCATTGGGTGGAGAATGCGAATCACTTCGCATTCCTAATTCTGCCATGCTCTCGTGAGGAATTTAAGCAGGCCGATCCGGATGAGTATGAGATGGTGTGTGGCGATAGGGCTGGGTTTGATCGGCGGGCGTTTCACGATCAGATGCATGTGCAAATGATACGTTTTTATCAGCAGAGTTTCGGCAACTAAGCCCCATCATGTTAGATGCTGGCTTTATTGGGCACGGGGTGAATCCCCCCGTGTCACCTTAGCCGTACAAGTAGATGTCGCCACAATGGCGCAATTGGACCCATTTCTTCCTTTATTAGCTTCCTTTTGGCCTTTTATATAGTGTTGCTATCTTGACAATGATCTTCCGATTTACTTATTGTATACATACAAATATTATGGTTTTATCAAATTTTCGGTTGCTGCCTAAACATGCGCCAGCTGCAGCGCCGGTTATCAACAATATGATCAACAGCTAATAACAATTAAATTGGAGGAGCATCATGCAAAAGTCTCTGCACATCGATCCTGGTAAATGCACAGGGTGTCTGCAGTGTGAGTCAGCCTGTTCGCTTGAAAACGAAGGCCTTTTTAACCCGGCCAAGTCGCGTGTAAAGGTATTCAGTTTTCATGACGAAGGGCGGTTTGTACCCTACACCTGCACACAGTGCGACGAAGCATGGTGTTTGCAGGCCTGCCCTGTAGATGCAATTGTTATTAACGCGGAAACCGGCTCTAAAGATGTACTTTCGGATGTCTGCGTGGGTTGTAAGGTGTGCACAATTGCCTGCCCGTTTGGCACCATTAACTACAACACAGACTCTGGCAAGGTCGTTAAGTGTGATCTGTGCGGTGGCGACCCGGCTTGTGTCGATGCCTGCCCAACCGAGGCCATCACTTACGTTGATGCCAACGCCACAGGCTTAGACAAGATGCGCGCCTGGGCTTCTAAAACCGACAACACCAACAGCTGAGGAGACTGATATGTCCTGGACTAGAAAACTACTTCGAGTAAACCTCTCTGCTGGTACCGTTACAGAAGAAGCGCTCAACATGGATTGGGCGAATGATTATCTGGGTCAGCGCGGTCTTGCGACTCGCTATCTGGTCGATGAAATGGATCCGGCTGCCGATGCTCTCGGCCCGGATAACAAGCTGATTATGGCAACCGGCCCACTCACCGGCACAAGCGCCTCAACTGGCGGCCGTTATTCGGTTATCTGTAAGAGCCCATTAACCAACGCTGTTGCCTGTTCCAATTCTGGCGGCTTTTTTGGTGCCGAACTAAAATTTGCTGGCTGGGATATGGTCATTTTCGAGGGCAAGGCTGCAAGCCCAATGTACCTGTCTATTGAAAACGACAAAGCTTTACTGCTACCCGCCGACGATATGTGGGGTAAATCGTGTTGGGAAGCCGATAAAATCCTGCGCACCAAGCATCAGGATCCACAGGCGCGTATTGCCTGCGTGGGTCGAAGTGCTGAAGAAGGTTGTTTATATGCAGCGGTTGTTAATGATCTTCACCGTGCGGCGGGCCGCAGTGGTGTCGGAACGGTTATGGCATCGAAAAACTTAAAAGCGGTTATCGTTCGCGGAACCTTGGGCTTAGCCGGCATAAACGATCCAAAGAAATTTGCCGAAACAACAAAAGCAGGTAAAGCGGTACTCGCTGAAAATGCGGTAACCGGTCAAGGTTTACCTGCATTTGGCACGCAAGTGCTGATGAACGTTATCAATGAAGTAGGTGCACTGCCAACACGTAATATGCGTGAAGTGCAGTTTGAAGGCGCTGCCAATGTATCGGCTGAAGCCATGGCAGAACCCAGAAAGTCAGATGGCAAACCTAACCTGACGACAAATGGTGCCTGCTATGCCTGCACCATTGCCTGTGGGCGAATCTCCACCATCGATCGCACCCACTTTTCAGTAAAAGATAAGCCTGAATACTGGATTAATTCGGGTGGTCTTGAGTATGAAGCAGCCTGGGCATTGGGCCCGGATACCGGCGTGGATGACATTGATGCGCTGACTTACGCTAATTTCTTGTGCAACGAAGACGGTATGGATCCAATTTCCTTCGGATCAACCCTGGCCGCTGCAATGGAATTATTCGAAACCGGTGCCATCTCCACGGCACAAACGGGTGGTATGGAACTTAAATTTGGCTCTGCCGAAGCGCTTTGTTGGGCTGCTGAAGTCACCGCCAAAGGTGAAGGGTTTGGTAAGGACCTAGGCTTAGGCTCCAAACGGCTTTGTGAAAAGTATGGTCAACCTCAACTGTCCATGACCGTTAAAGGTCAGGAATTTCCAGCCTACGATCCACGCGGTATTCAAGGCATCGGGCTCGCCTATGCCACATCCAATCGTGGTGCCTGCCACTTGCGTGGTTACACCATTGCATCGGAAATTTTGGGAATTCCTGAAAAAACTGATCCTCTGGAATCAGATGGCAAAGCCGGCCTGGTAAAGGCATTCCAGGATGCAACCGCAGCCGTTGATTCTGCTGGTCTTTGTGTCTTCACAACATTTGCTTGGGGTATGGATGATATTGCTCCGCAAGTCGATGCCGCTTGTGAAGGCAATTGGTCAACCGAGAAAATGATGGAAGTGGGTGAGCGAATTTGGAACCTTGAGCGTGAATTTAACGCAAAAGCCGGTTTCACAGCGGCGGATGACAACCTGCCAGATCGTTTATTGTCACTGCCTGCCAATGTTGGCCCGGCAGCTGGGAAAGTCAACGAGCTGGATAAAATGTTACCTGAGTACTATGCAGCGCGTGGTTGGACTGCCGATGGTGTTGTCTCTGCAGAAACCCATCAGAAGTTTGGCTTGCCTGGATAACAGCACATGCATCACGTAATTATTGGCGCAGGACCGGCAGCCGTTTGTGCTGCCGAGCACATCAAAAAGCTGGATGCGAGCAGTCAGGTCACGATGCTCGCAGCCGAAGTTGCGCCGCCTTATTCACGCATGGCCATTCCGTATATGTTGGTCGGAAATATTGACCAACCCGGAACCTACCTTAGAAAAGACAGTGATCACTTTTCCAATTTAGGGATCACTGTGCGGCATGCTCGCGCGAGTAGTGTCGATACTGCGGCGAAGAAGGTGAAGCTTCTGGGTGTTGAAGAAGTTGGTTACGATAAATTGTTGATCGCATCAGGTGCTACCGCAACTCGGCCTCCTATACCGGGTATTGATCTAGAAAAAGTCTATAACTGTTGGTCATTAGCCGATGCTCACAAAATTATTGAGCATGCTGATGAAGGGTCTAATGTGGTGTTGATGGGTGCAGGCTTTATCGGTTGCATCATCCTCGAATCACTGGCTGCCAGAAAAGTGAACTTGACAGTTATCGAGATGGAAGATCGCATGGTGTCGCGTATGACCAACAACACGATGGGCAACATGATTAAAGATTGGTGTGTTGCCAAAGGCATTCGAGTCATGACCTCCACTAAAGTGGATGCTATTGAGCAAGAAGGCAATGGCTCGCTGGGCGTTAAGACCAACACCGGTGAAAATATCAATGCCGATCTTGTTATCTGCGCGACCGGTGTACGTTCTAATACTGCGTTTCTGGAGGGCAGTGGTATCAATGTCGATGCCGGTATTGTGGTTGATGACTTTATGCAAACGAGCGTTGCTGATATTTACGCAGCGGGCGATGTTGCTCAAGGGAAAGACTTCTCCACTGGCGAATACTACGTACAAGCGATACAGCCAACCGCAGTTGAGCATGGCAAAGTTGCAGCTCAGAGTATGGTTAAGGGGCATCTGACGCCACATGCGGGTAACGTCAATATGAACGTACTCGATACTGCTGGGCTTATATCAACGTCGTTTGGTATGTGGATGGGCGTTGAAGGCGGCGAATATTCGGAACTTATTGATAACGATAATTTCCAATACATTAATTTGCAATTTAAAGGCGATGTACTGGTGGGTGCCAGCAGTTTGGGTATGACCCAACATGTGGGCGTTATGCGCGGCATGATACAAACTGGGGCGTCATTGGGCGAGTGGAAAGAAAAACTGATGGAAAACCCAATGCGCATCAGCGAAGCTTATCTGGCGGGTGCTCAAAGTCAGCATGTTGCAATGAACGCATAACGATGCTGTCTTTTTATTAGCCAGTTAACTCGCTGTTTGCAAGACAGTCGCTTTTTAATTATGCGCATTACTCTCAAATTATATGCAACCATTGCCCACCTTTTACCTGCCAGTGCGGTTCGTAACGTGGCGCAAATAGATATACCGGAAGACTCGTCACTAAACGATATAATTGATAAGTATCAGGTGCCCAGAAAGCTTGCCCATTTGGTACTCATCAATGGTGTGTTTGTTTGTGATACAGATCGAGATCAAAGTGGTGCCTTAAAAGAAGGTGATGTGCTTGCCATCTGGCCCCCGGTAGCAGGTGGTTAAGTGGAAGATATTCGTTACTCACGTGACATGGGTTTTACCCACAAAGAATTTTTCAGGTTGTTACCTCTGGCAATGGGCGATCACGCTTATCAGGTAGAGGGTTTAAACATTACAAGTCAAATTCATGAGGGTTCATTATCCATTGTTTTAGGACCCCAGCAAGAGCGACGTATCGCGCTTATGCGTATCCCGTTCTGCTCAGTCGATTTCCATTTTAGTGGTGTGAGCGAGCAGCAGCAGCAAGCGTTCAAGCAGCATTTCGATATGCATTTCCAGCGAGGTGGCGGCTGATTTTAGTAGGCTAGCTGCAGTACATATTAGTGACGCGCTGGCGCTATTTGTCTCAGTAACGCGTACTACATGACCGATAGCTTACAAGCGCATTGCTCAGCACAGCTCAATATCAGCTTTTTCACATTGCCTGAGTGGCCATCCTCCGGTACATTAATGCAGCTAGGTAAACGTCAGTTTACTAGCTATTTCCTTAAATTTTATAAGGTTTTTGATGAAGGGTAACGAACACACTAGCGTAGCTGCAGAGCAGGTCAGCGATAAGCTGCACCGGCCGCTTCGCGATTTGCGCGTGTCTGTTACCGATCGCTGCAATTTTCGCTGCGTATACTGCATGCCCAAGTCGGTGTTTAACAAAGACTACAAATTCCTGGCTAAAAAAGAATTGCTCAGCTTTGAAGAGATTGTGCGGGTGGTTAAATCGGCTGCACGGTTTGGTGTCACCAAAATCAGGCTAACAGGTGGTGAGCCGTTAGTGCGCAACGATCTTGAGCAGTTGATCGAATGGATTCGTTATATCGATGGTATAAGCGATGTTAGCCTGACAACTAATGCAACGCTTCTAACGCGCAAGCGTGCACAGTCGCTTAAAGATGCTGGCTTACAACGGCTTAACGTCAGTCTTGACGCGATTGACGATGCGACTTTTAAGGCGGTCAATGATGTCGGCATTGGTGTGCAAAGCGTACTCGATGGCATTGAGAATGCGTCCCTTGTTGGTTTCGATTCCATCAAAGTGAATATGGTGGTTAAGAAAGGGCTCAATGACCACAGCATTTTGCCTATGGCCGAATTTTTTCACGGTACCGGGCAAATCCTTCGGTTTATAGAGTTCATGGATGTGGGCAATAGCAATGCCTGGGATCTATCTCATGTCGTCACGAGCCGCGAAATAGCCGACACCATACACGCGCGTTTGCCGATTGAACCGATAGAAGCAAATTACAAAGGCGAAGTTGCCAAGCGATGGCGCTACCGCGATGGCGGCGGAGAGATTGGCATTATCACATCCGTCTCAGAACCATTCTGTGGCGACTGCAGCCGAGCACGTCTGTCTGCAACAGGCAGTATCTATACCTGTCTGTTTGCCAGTAGTGGCCACGACCTGCGCTCAACTTTGCGTACAGGCAGCGATACAGATTTGAATGATGCCTTACGTTCACTTTGGCAAGCTCGTGAAGATCGATATTCGGAAACGCGCACCCAGGTTGCTGTGATCAGACCTAAGGTCGAAATGTCCTTTATTGGCGGTTAGTTTGTTGTCAAAAATGATTAGCAAATTTATTGGCAGCGTTATTGGCAAACTTATTAGCAAAGATGGGTAACGAAAAAAACCAGTCCTCTGTCACGGATGCAAGCGTGTCAGAAATGGAAAGCTGGGTGCTGGATGAGGCGAGCGAACCCGCCTGGCAGGCGTACAATGCCATGTTCGAATCAAAACAAGCGCACTTTGCATTTATGGAATTGCTTGAAAATAAAAAGAAGAAATTCAACCTATCACCCACTGCAGACGATAGAGAAAAGCTGGATGGTTTGCTGGCAGCGCACGACAAACAGGTTCGTGTTTTTACAGAAATCTCCATGGCGTTAAAAACAGCCAACCCGAGTGCCCATCAAAACCTGTTTGCTTACATTGCTCAAGCAGTGCAAAGTGATAAAAGCGAGAATACTCAGCACTAGACCTGGCCAAATCCAGGCCGCCTTGTTCAATAATTCAATAAAAGATACGCAATCCGAATTTCCTCACATTACTGAAGCCTTGGAGTTCCTGTATTGATCAGAACCAGCCCCAAAGTGGGATTTTTGCTCTGTGGCATCTTGTTGCTAATTTCAGCGTGCACTGGGTTGCCTAAAAATGTAAGCCCGGTAGATGAATTCGAATTGGATCGGTATTTGGGTGAGTGGTATGAAATCGCCAGGCTTGATCACCGTTTTGAACGCGGTTTACGCAATGTGACTGCCAACTACAGCTTGCGCAAAGGTGGTGGAATCATCGTGAACAATAAAGGCTATTCAGAAGAGAAAGGCGAGTGGAAAGAAGCCACGGGTAAAGCCTTTGCGGTCGGTTCACCGGATGTTGCACACCTTAAGGTTTCATTCTTTGGACCGTTCTATGGATCTTATGCTGTTTTCGATCTTGATAAAGAGCGCTATCAACATGCTTTCGTCAGTGGCAACACAACAAAGTATTTATGGTTGCTTTCTCGCACGCCAACGGTCTCTGAGGAACTGCTGGCAAGGTTTAAAGAGGAAGCTCAAAAGCGAGGCTTTGATACGGCTGAATTGATAATGGTTGATCAGTCACCAGTGGCAAATTAAACGAATCAGTTAGAGAGTAGAATATGATTGCAGTTATATTTGAATCATGGCCTAAGGCCGGAAGCGGCGATACCTATCTTGAGATGGGCCAAAAAATGGCTTCTGTAATTGAAGGCTTTGACGGATTCATTTCAATTGAACGCTTCGAAAGCGTAACCGAGCCTGGAAAATTTGTTTCGCTCTCCTTCTGGAGAGATGAAGCTTCTGTCACTGAGTGGCGTAATGTCGTAGAGCATCGCAAAGTACAAGAGGGTGGCAGGCAATCGGTTTTCGATGATTACCATCTCAGGGTTGCAGAGGTTGTACGTGATTACACGATGAATGATCGTAGTGAAGCACCGACGGACAGTGTTAACGCACATGGTTGATGTATGGATGTTCCTGATGTGCACAAACATGTGGGGCTGAGCGTAGGCTGAGAAGTAAAATTTGGATCTTGATGTTGTATCGTTTGCACGCGCGTACACTCGTCAAACGTTAAGCTTTAGAGCGGAGTATCATGAGTAAATACAGTTCAGCAATGCTCGCTTGGAAACAGTTGTCCAACAAGCCGGGTGGCAGGTGGGCCTTTTCGAAACTTGTTTGCTGGAAAGCGCCCTATTTTGCGAGTATTAAACCTCAATTTATAGCGCTTCGTCCTGGCTACTGCGAATTACATATTAAGAAACGAAGACGGGTGTTAAATCACCTGAATACTGTTCACGCCATTGCCATGTGCAATATGGCAGAATTAGCGGGTGGCACTATGACCGATGCCAGCATACCTGGCTCACATCGCTGGATTCCGAAAGGAATGAATGTCGAATACTTAAAGAAAGCGCAAACTGATCTTCGAGCAATAGCGGAATTAAATCCTATTCCGGAATTTGACGCTCCTTCCGAACTTCCGGTTCTGGTCAAAATTATTGATGCACACGATCAAACGGTTTTTCGCGCTGTTATTAGTATGTGGGTATCCCTAAAAAACTAATTGCGCCGATCAATTGAACTCGCAGGCCAGGAATAATCATGGCAGTCCACGCAAATCGACTGGGTTGTTCACCCGGTGGCTCAGCGAGCATTCTTTGAATATCACTCTCCAAAACTGGATATTCGTACTCAGAACCAGCCCAGAGCTTTACTCCCTTATCATCAGCAAACCATGAAGACTATTCGTGAAAGTGTGTTCATGAGAACGGAATTAATTCCACCTCTATTTAGCTAACTTGCCCTAAAAGAACACTTCGCTGCTGGCCGTAATCAGAGGTCCATTGCGCCAACTGATGCATCTAACACCTTAAATCGATATCAGTCCCTTAACTCCAATGTTATCAATTGGTTGCCTGTTGGCTCATGGGAATTTGCGCTAATTCAAACGAATTTCCCCTTTCCTTACAAAAGTGTATGGACCAGGCAAAACGCTGGAAAACCCCGTCTTCGATAATAATTCACATGGAAACGCAACAACGCGTCAACTGAACGAAAACTAACTTAACCAATAACTTAAACTTTAAGGAAAATCTCATGAAATCAACTATCAAAACTACTGCTGCCGTTATCGCTCTTACCGCTCTTTTTGTTGGCACTGCTACGGCCGCTGTCTCTAAAAACCAATTGAATCAGGAAATAAATGGAGTACTTGGTTCGAATTCAAATATTTTTGTTACCGAGCAAAATGGTGTGGTTACGCTGAACGGTTATTACAGCGACTCTGGTGACAAGGCTGCGGCTATCCGCGCTGCCGAAGGTACTGAAGGAGTTGTTCGAGTGATTAACAACGCTTTCTCTGCTCGATAAAGCAAAGCCCTACCAATTCTCCTCTCACAAACCGGGCTGGTGATTTTATCGCCAGCGCGGTTTTTTCGCATTAGTTACCTTGGTTCAAGATGCTCTGTAGAATTAGGCATCCTGTAGTAGTTCGTACACACGGTCAATCATTCGCCGTACCTCCGGCAAGTGCCTGTCATCATGGTGGGACACCAGCCATTGCGTGTGTTCCAATTCTTCAATTTCCTCAGAGACTTGATGAACACCTGATGTATTTTCGCCTATGAAAGTTGGAAGTACCGTTTTCACGCTGCCAGCCATCGCCATATCAAGCGCATTTCGCGCACTCGTAACTTCAATTGCGCGTGAATTTACCGTTTGCGATTTAACCCACTTTGCCGATGGCGTAGACCCGACCACACGGGCCCAAGTGTCAACCTCATCATTGGCCGCATATACCGCAAACTGCACATTACCAGTGCGACGACCCGCCAGTGTGTGTTGAGTTGGCCGATGGTTTCGGATGCCGATGACCGCCTCGCGATGTGAGATATCCAATACATGATCAGCGGAGATGAACTGAACGTTAGCGGGTCTGAGCCCACTGAGTTTTGAAATATTCCTGCACAGAAACAGCGTAACCCAAGTCCCGGCAGAGATTTTTACACGCTGTGCCTGGTCTCTATCTCTAGTCGCGACGATAGGTGCGATTTGATCTTCAAGCATGACGGCTGTTTTCATCAGTTGTTGACCGTGTTCAGTGAGCGCGTAGCCGCGGGGCATTCTTTTGAATAGGTCATTGCCGAGCTTGTTTTCTAAGGCCAGCATGCGTCGACCCAGCGTGGGCGCACTTTTACCTGTAACGGTTACGGCGGCAGCGAGACCGCCAGCGCGTGCGATCGCCAGAAAAAGCCGCAAATCATCCCAATCAAAGTTCGTTTCATTCATGAAATGAACGTTACATTCAAGTCCATTGATAACGCAACTGTTTCATGTTGATATAACGACAAATTCATAGCCAGGGCATTCACGATGAAATTTCTCGGAACGGAAATCAACCCTATAGGGCTAGGTTGTTGGCCCATGGGGGGCGCCATGTTTGCAGGCGACGGGCAGTCACTGGGTTACTCAAAAGTAGATGATCAGGAGTCACTGAGAGCAATACATGCGGCCGTGGCAAACGGTATTGCGTTGTTTGATACAGCCGCTGCCTATGGAGCGGGGCACTCCGAACGACAGCTGGCTGTTGGCTTAAAAGCACATCCAGATGCAAAGGTTGTTACCAAAATTGGAATTAAGATCGATGAAAACACCAAAACGCTTGTAGGTGAAGAGGTGGCCCCCGAACTCATTCTGCCTGCGGTTGAGCGTTGTCTGTCTCGCTTAGAACGTGATTCGATTGATCTGCTGTTATTACACAATAATTCTTTGTCTGTAGATAAAGCCGCATTGGCGTTTGATGAACTTGACAAGGCTGTCGCTCAAGGGAAAATTCAGGCGTACGGGTGGAGTACAGATTTCACAAAAAGTGCTGAGGAAATGGCGGCAAGGGAGGGTTTTAAAGCAGTCGAATATGCGATGCATGTTTTGATGGACGCGCCCACCATGCAGGCTACGGTGCGCAAGAATAATCTGCATTCCCTTATTCGATCACCATTGGCAATGGGTTTGCTCTCGGGTAAATACGATACGTCTTCCGTTTTACCCAATGATGACATTAGGGCGACCAATCAGGGTTGGCTGAGCTACTACGTCGATGGTAAGCCTAACCCTACTTACATTGATCGCTTTAACGCTGTTCGGGAATTGTTGCAAACTGGTGGCCGTACGCCGGTGCAGGGTGCATTGGCCTGGTTGTGGGCTAAATCGGGCGACAATATACCCATACCCGGAGCGCGAACCGTGGATCAGGTAGAGGGCTTGGCCAAAGCTGTGGCACTTGGGCCGCTACCTGAAAATGTGACGGTCGAAATTGCTGAGCTTGTTGGTGGCGAAAACGAAAGCGACGGGATGAGCGAACGTTGATGATCGCTGACGTTCAGGGACATTTCAGGCAGTGCCTGATCATTTTGATTCCCCGTAGAGTTCTTGTTTGAGTTCTTCCTTGTTTATTTGGTTCTGATGGTTTTGTACCAGAGGAAGTGATTTTCTATACACAATGCGGCTGGGCACCATGTAGGAAGCAAGGTGCTTTTTCAATTCGAAGGTGATCTCTTTCTCGGAGATTTCACCTGCCGCTGAATAGACCATGACAATTTCTTCTTCTATTAAGGGGTTGTCCATACCGAAGACGGCGCATTGCTGTATGTGAGGAAGGTTTTTTTCTACGACAGATTCGATTTCAAAAGGTGATACACGGAAGCCGCTGGTTTTGATCATGTCATCGCGGCGATCGACAAAGTAAAAATAACCTTCTTCGTCTTTGTAAACATAGTCGCCAGTGGCAACGACAATTTCATCTGCCAATTGGCCCTGAAGATCAACCACTTCTTTAAGAATCTGTACCGATTTAAATCGTTCTGCAGTTTCCTTAGGAGCCTTCCAGAAACCACGATAAATGTACCCGCCTCTATGAATCAATTCACCCACCGCTCGCGGGGGGCACTCTTGTCCCTTGTCGTCCAAAACGTACAGTTCAACATCGGGTATAGCCTTGCCAATGGAGTCTGGGCGAATTTTTATCTGGGACGGGTCAAGATAGGTGGATCGAAATGCTTCAGTTAAACCGTGCATTGAAAAAAACTTAGCGTTTCGAAATGTCTTAGCGCAATCTTCGATCATACGCTCTGTCAGTTTACCACCAGATGACGTGATCGTTCGAACATTGTCAAACAAGTCGACACTGGCCGGTACGTATAAATCTTCATCGAACATCTGCGAAATGTTCACCGGCATCAAGGGTAAAATGGTCACTTTGTCGTTGATAATATGATTGAAAAAATCACCCGGTAGAATAAAACGGTGCAGGGCCAGTGTGGCTTTGTTCAGCAATGAGCAGAAAATCTGATTTAATCCGTAATCCAAATTAAATATCAACAGCCCTGAAATAACATCATCTTCATTTAGGCCAAGGTACTGCGAAACCACTCTGGCTGAATCAATCAAGTTGGAGTGAGATATCACAATGCCCTTGGGTGTGCCACTTAAACCAAAGGAATAGGTGATGACCGCGTTGTCATGTCCGTTGATGTCGCACTGAAAGGGTTTTTTGTAGTACTTAAAAATTTCCTCAAAGGAGGGAATGTCTTTGCCTACGGTTTCTATCGAGACGATATGCCCTTCAAATTGGATTTCTTCGATACTTTCCAGTTTTAGCTTGTCTGTGATCACGCATTGAATTTCGCAATCATCAATTATGTATTGAACCTGTTCTGGTTTTAATAGACGTGTAAGCGGCACCAATATGTAATCGGTAGAAAGGATGGCCAAAATGGCAATGACTTGAGAGACATCTTTTTTGGCATACAGCCCGACACGAGCACCTTTTGGTAGCTCAAGCTCTTGCAGGTATAGTGCAACCTGATTAACACGCGTTAGAAGTTCATTGTAGGTAAGTTTAACTTCCTGGTGCGTAATCGCTATTTTATCTGGATGTGATTGTGCCGCGCTTTCTAATAGAATTCGGATACAGTTTATAGACATGTTGCTTGCTCCCTTGCACCAAGTGTCCAGATATCGTAATTGGTGTCTAACACGGTTACAGGCTTATGATCAGAATTAAGAATTTTCTGGTAGAAAAATGCCACCACTTCCTCGATGTCTTTGCTACTTAACACCTTGGTGATGCCGCCGGTAAATACAATGGAATTCATGGCCAATAATTTTAAAGTCACGTAAGACGATCTGTAGTGAGACATCTCACACAGTACTAAAAAGATCGCAAGCTGCATTATGACGTTGGTGGCTTTTTCACTGTTTTCGTTGTAAATATTTTCATTGACTTTCAGGTGCATGAGTAGCTCGTAAGCATACTCATTATGCTCAGCTGTAAAGATCAACGACTGTCGTGATTTATATACCCCTAGTTTTTTAAAAACAATTCTGTCATGGCCTTGTTCTGTTACGATATTGTCGCTAACCAGGTCTTTGGAGTAATGGACATCAGTTGTCGCGCCTCCAATGTCCAACAGTATGAATGGGTCGGTTACTGAAAACGATGCATGGATAAGTGGTAGAGATTTATTGACCACAAAAGGCGTCGAATAAATTTGATTTTTTGTAATTTCGTAAAGGTGCTTGATATCATCCTTGCCTTCAATATCCTGCTGATACAGGTTCGTTAGGTACTCTTTTAAATGTTGTTCAACAATGTGTAATCGGTCATCGATAATGTTTGGCAGAACAACCAGGTTTTCTATTGATGGTTGTAAGGTGGCGGCATCTTTCGCATTACCGACAAAAACAACATTGGAGTAACTTAATTTTCCAAGATAGTCGGTAAGCCGTTGATCAAAAACACCGCCGTTGGAGTCGATACCGCCAACCACAATGACCACATCGATCAGATCACTTGGTACTGAGTGATCTTCAATATCTTGAAAAACAATAGAATCAATTATGTTGATGCCTGAATTAAACGCGATATTGGTTGCGTACTTTAGTGAGTACGAACGTGTAAGGCCAATGATTAAAGTGCTCAGACCGCCATTAGCGGATGAGCAAATGCTGATATTCTCTGCTTTAAAGCGCTGAACGGTCTCGCCGCATTTATGCATTAAATCGTCGAGAATGCGTTTGTTGAAATCTCGAAAATGCTGCTCTATCGCCGCATTTGTACTCACCTTGAAGTAAGTGCTACCAATATCAATCAGCAGTTTTTCTTTGTCGGTTGGTGTGCTATCCGAGTGGTCAGTGCTCACATTTTGGCTCACTGCATTATTCCTATATCTCGAATAATGTCATTAACAATGCTTGTGGTGTCTTTATCCAGATCGCAGCAAGATTTCTCGTACTCAAAACACTTATCGGGTATCGGCACGCTGCCTCTATCTATAATGCGAATGTTTTTATGAGAATCACGTATGGTGATCATTTTGTTGTGATTGATAATATGCGGTGAAAATGGCACATCGATTATGCCGTTCTTGATTGAATTAAATACTTTGCGCCATAAGGTATCGGCTGGATCATTGAACACTGCTTCCATGATGGCGTGTACTTCAGCGGTTAATATTTCTTCCTCTTGTTCATCGACTATTGCAGGGAGTCCGCCAAGAATATTGAGTGTGTACTGTGTATTGGCTACAGTCTGGGCATTGGCCTCTTTAGTCGGAATGCCAACCGCTTCTTCTCGAGTTTTAGTAATGATTTTATCGGCACCCACCATGGATGCGATTACGGTAGACATATTTATCAGCTGATCGGCTGAATCTCGGTTTGTAGGAAATGCCCCCATCCATTGGTGATATACAAGATGAATGCCCGCATCTTCACAGCCAATTAATTGAGCGTAGTGGTTAGCAAGTTTGCGTGTCACTGTGCCAGTTACAATGTCTTGTATCATTGAGCCTTGCTGCGCAAATGAAACTGAGAATGATTTCACGCCCTCTTCAAGCGATAGCAGCATTTCTAGTAACTGTATGGCTATCGTGATTGAAGGAGGTACCAAGGTTGCCGTTAGGGGCCCAAATGATTCTCGGTTGATTGGTTTGTTCAGTGTTGAGTAGTCGGCGCAAACACGTTCGACGTATTTCCAGTAAAGGAATGCTTTATCTAAGGGGAAGTTCTTTGAATAAGGCAATAGGTAAGTAATTGGGCCGCCTTCTATTTCAAATATGCCCGAGGCTATCGCAATCTCGATTAAAAGCCTGGCATCGGGAGTGCCGTGACGTAAACTCACCGGATGATTAAAGTGCGTCATCATCTTGCGAGTGGTTCTGTATCCATGGTTAACCAGTGGATACCCATTGAGCATGTCGACTTCGTTTGCCTCGCTTAAGCGAAGCATTTTTTTGGCTGTTGTGTAGTCATTAAGCCGAGTGTTGGAGTCTATTGTCAAAGGCAGAACATCGACATTGGCATTGACAAAAAACTCGTACAGTGCATATTGTTTTTCATAGGTTGGAAAACCACCTCGCGGCTGTACCAACATTTTTTGCCTATTGGCAAAGTGATGCGAAATAAACAAGCTCTCATTAGCGCCTTTGACAAATTCTCGAACTTCATCAAAATCAAATGAATCTACATTCTCGTTGCCGAGAATGATCTCGCGTTCTTCTTGCAGCTGACTCATGAGTGCTTATGTTCCTGCATATAATCTTCGAGCATATCCAGGCCGGTATTTAAATCGACCTGGTGGCATACAAGATCAAACCCGTAGGTTTTAAACCTCGGCACAATATCCTCTGCGTTTCCACTGCCCACAGTCAGGTTGCCGCCAATCATCATCACAAGCTTATCGAGGCTTTTATAGTGAGATTTGAGCGCCTTGACCTCTTGACCCCAGCCTTCAGCTTCACCGTTCAGAGAGGATATGAGCAGGATATCGGCCCCGGTTTCGACAGAGGCGTCAAAAAATTCTTCTAGATAGGTGTTAACACCTAAGTTGAAAACTTCATATCCTCTCGCGTTGAGCGATAAATCCATTAGTCTGTTGGCGACAACGTGAATATCATTGCCAATTACACCCGTGACGACTTTCATGCTTACCGAGCCTTGTATGAGGCCACTATTCTATCAAAACCATACTGTTCAGAGACGCCGAGATGGTAGTATCTTCCGTCTCTAGTCCCGTGATCGGGGCAAGCCATCCGAGTTGGAGAAATAACCATGGCCTTTTTCACTGCAGATTTGTGTGATACCTACCCTGATAAAACATCTGTGCTCGGCCCTGGCTACAGTAATTATGGTGGTGCGACGCACTGTCAAGGGGAGGTAGTCACCATTGAGCTGGATCGCAACAATGCCGATCTGATCACACTATTACGCGATGAGCCAGGTGAGGGGAAAGTGGTTGTTGTGGATTCCGATCAAGCTTACTTTGCGATTGTCGGTGAAATGCTGATGAAGTTTGCACTTAAAAATGGCTATGCGGGCATTATCGTCAACGGCTACATTCGCGATACTGTGCAGATCAAAGATATCCCGGTCGCTTTATATGCACTGGGCACTTGCAGCAGAAAGAGCATCCCCGTCACTACTGGCAAGCGCAACACGACCTTATCGTTTGGTGGAGTGGAGTTTCGTGATGGTGACTACGTCTATGTTGACAATGATGGTGTGATAGTGGCGGCGAGTCCTTTGCCAGAGCTATAGGCTATGGATACAGCAAAAGTCATGGATGGTACGGATTGGAGTTTACTCATCCTGCTATCCGTGCTTTGGGGTGGCGCGTATTTTTTTGCAGGCGTTGCCGTGAGAGAGTTGCCACCTCTCACAGTCGTGTTGCTTCGCGTATTCATTGCAGCACTTACGCTACTCCCGCTATTTTTTTACCTGCGTTTGGAGATGCCCAAAACCCTGCTGGCCTGGGCACCGTTTTTTGGAATGGGCTTGTTGAATAACGTTATCCCGTTTGGACTAATATTTTTTGGGCAAACTCAAATTACCGTTGGCCTGTCAGCAATAATCAATGCCATGACGCCACTGTTCGCTGTACTGGTAATGGCGAGCTTCAGAGAAGAGCAACTAACTGCTAATCGTGTCATTGGTGTGTTGCTTGGTGTTGTTGGGGTGGCGGTGTTACGCGGTTTTGATGGCTCGCTCAATTCAAGCCAGACGCTGGGCATACTTTTATGTTTGGGTGCCGCACTCAGCTATGGCTTTGCAGCACTATGGGGTCGAAAGTATTTAAGTGGTGTGCCACCTGTTAAATCCGCAACTTGTCAATTGATGTGTTCGACCATTGTGATGGCCGTGCTTGTTTCTTTTGTGGACAAGCCTTGGACTCTTTCCATGCCGAGCCAAAGTACTTTGTTATCGATAGTTGCATTGGGTGTGTTTGGAACCGCGCTAGCTTATATCGTGTTTTTTAAAATACTGGTTAGGGCAGGGGCTAGTAACGTTATGTTGGTTACCTTAATCATCCCGATAACAGCCCTATTTCTCGGTAATGTTTTTCTCGATGAGGCGATACAGCTGAAAGAAATTATTGGTGCGGTGATAATCGCTGCGGGGCTTATGTTTATAGACGGTCGATTAATTAAACGATTCAGGCCCGTTTAGCAATTCAGTGCGTGTGAACAGTTAGTAAAATAGATCGGTATGGCCATTGAAGATGTGCAATCAGGGCCTTAAAAATTGGGTTCTGATTGCACTGCTGACCAAATACGGTGGCTAGAAAAAAATTCTAGCTGACGGTCCCGCGGGCGGGTTTGTCATTATTGATGGTGAATATCATGCCATCGAGCAGTGCTTCAAGGTCGGGTCGCGCCGAGGGGCCGTTTGAGATAGCCGCTATTTGTACAGTGCCATCGGGCCTGAGACAGAACACGCCCGGCTCTGCAAATCGGCGATCTGTTTCATCTGGTGTCAGCGGGTCGCTTATATATAAGCCAAGCGAGTGCATCGTGCTTTCATCAAGCTCACAGCCAATAGGGAACGTCCAGCCGTATTCGGCGATGTCGGCGCTGGCTTTTTCTACGGTGTCTGCAGAAACTGCAGCCACATCGAAGCCCGCTTCATTCCAACGCGGTAGCATAGATTCTACTTGAGAAAGATAGGGCTTACAGCGCCCACAGTGCTTACCCCGGTAAACGACCAGAAGCTGCCAGCGACCGGTTGCTTGGGCTAATTGTAATGATCCACCGCGCGCATCACGAACTGTGAATGTCGGTAGTACCTGTCCTGCTGTTGGTTTAGTATTCATGCCTGTATATTACATTGATTTGACGTGAGTAGCGTACTGTAATGTTATGTCCTAATAGCATCTAAATCGATCTTGTTAATCGTTCAGAATCAATCTCGTGGAAATTGTATTTTTAGGAACATCGGCTGGGGCTCCTACTAAGCAGCGCAATGTTAGTGCCACTGCATTGGTGGAGAGTGGTGGAAAAGATTGGCATCTGATTGATTGTGGCGAGGCAACGCAGCACCAAATACATCAATCCCATCTATCTTTGAATTGCTTGTCCAGTATTTTTATCACGCACGTTCATGGCGATCACGTGTATGGTCTGCCGGGCCTGCTTGCCAGCGCCGGTTTAAATGGGCGCACATTGCCACTGAAAATCATTGCGCCCGAAATGGTCAGGCAATGGATTGAGGCAACAATAGAAATGTCGGGCTTGTATTTGCCGTTTGAATTAGAGTGGGTGGTCTCTTCAATGCTAACGTCAATAGAGATAGGACAGTTCAGTGTTTCGGTTGTAGCGCTATCACATCGAATTGAGTGTTATGGCTATGTTTTTAAAGAAACGAAAACACGGCAAAAGCTCAACATAGAAGATGTTCGTGCATCAGGCATTCCGCAAGGCCCACTATGGGGAAGGCTTTTAGCCGGTGAGGATATCGAGCATGAAGGTGTCCGATATCAATCAATTGACTTCATAGCCAATAAAGCACGTCAGCGAAAAGTTGTGATCTGTGGTGATAACGACAAGCCGGAATTACTATCCTCTGTTTGCGAAAACTGCGACGTGTTGATTCATGAAGCAACCTTTGGTGAAGAGCTTGCCGATAAAGCGCAATCAGTAGGGCATAGCTATGCTGCGTCGGTTGCTGCATTTGCGCAAAATGCGGCGGTGCCCAACCTGGTATTAACACACTTCAGCGCAAGGTATTCTGCCAGTATGCGTGCGATGGAACTGGAAGCGCAAAGGGTATACAAAGGACATTTGTATCTTGCTTGCGATTTCGATTTGTTTAGACTGAGCCCATCTTTAAAATTTGAACGTGTAGACGCGGTTAAATCCGAATTTTGATCCCTTTCTCTGCCGATTGATAGACTAGATCTACCAATTGCAGTGTGGTGAGATATTCAGCTGCTGTGTTTTCAAAGTCGCGCTCGTTTAGCAGTGCATTCAGTACATGATCTTGAAGTGCGTACACACAGTCTCCAGAAAACCCTTGCCATTCCTCTGCTTCCAGCAGTGTGTGCAGCTCCACAGAGCCAAAGTTGCGGCTTTGCACGCAACCATTGCCATCGAGGGTAAGGCTGCTTTTAGTGCCTTCGAGTAATGCCTCGCCAAATGTAATTCGATTGTTTTTGGAGCGATGATCGAGAAGCCGGTTGCCATCGAGTATTGTACGCATCCCGCTTGCATGCTCCAATAATACAAAGCAGGCATCCTCTCCAGTGATCGCCGGGTTGAGGGTGCGGATGTCAGCATAGACATGAGTGACGGGTCCGAACAAAAACACGCTGGTGTCTATGTAGTGAACGCCCGTTTCGTGAACAAGTAACCTGGGCATGGTTCTGAAGTAGGGTTGACGATCCAGGTAGGCATCTGGACCTTGCCCATCGCCGGTACGTAATCTAAAAGTAAATTGCAGCGGCTGACCTGCCTTACCTTCGCTCAGATGCTTTTTCATGGTTCGAAACCAGGGTTGGAATCTGAAATTTTCGTGGATGATTAGCGGCACCTGCGCATCGGCAGCCACTTTTATTGCCGCGCTTGCTTCATCTAAAGAGCGACAAAACGGTTTTTGACAAATAATAGCAGCTGGTCGATATTGCGTGCAGGCTGTAACAATGGATTCGTAGTGCGTCGGTGGTGGTGTCACTATGTCCAGAATGTCTGGTTTGTGTGCAGCTAACATGGCCTCAAGATGATTGTAGCTATGTGGCGCTCCTATGCTTGACGCTTTGTGTTGTTCAATATCGGCAACCGCAACAAGCTGGGCAGCTGGATTGCGCTGCCAGGCATCGTAGTGGTAGTGGCTGAAGTACCCAGCGCCAAGCCCGGCTATTGTAAGAGTGCTTTTCATGGTAGTCGGAAATTGTGCATGACTGTCATGATATTGGCCAGTTATTTTTGCTAGATTGGGAACAGCGATTGCCACCTTTAATTTGGATTATTTATGCAAAGCACTCGTTTATTGTGTCGAGTAATGAAGTGTCAAGTAATCGCGGCCATTACGTTAAGTATCGTTAGCGTAAACTTATTTGCTTCGCCGGCGTATTCAAACACCACCGCCAAAAACGCCATACAGTCAGCTGTAACTAGTGTATCAGCTAGTGCAGTGAACAAGACGGGCACACCCGTTTCAGAAAAAGATCTACTTGAGATTGTTAGGCGTGGTGAGGCCTTTATTATAATGCGGCACGCGTTGGCGCCTGGCACCGGTGACCCCGGCCACTTTAAAGTGGATGATTGCAGAACGCAGCGCAATCTAAACGATCAGGGGAGGCAGCAATCCAGAGCAATTGGTGAGTTATTAAAAAAACATGGAATTAACAAGGCCGCTGTAATGTCAAGTCAGTGGTGTCGCTGCCTTGAAACGGCGAACTTGCTAGGCATCGGTAAAGTGGCAGCTTTTCCTGTGTTGAATTCCTTCTATCAAGATCGCAGCACCGCCGCATCCCAAACCGACGACTTGCTGCAATACCTGAATTCAAATAGGGGTACAGCATCGCCTACTGTGTTGGTGACACACCAGGTGAATATCAGCGCCTTAACCAATCAATTTGCTCGGTCAGGTGAAATGTTGGTAGTTGAAATAAACAACTTACAGCTTAATGTTGTCGGCTCTATATTGAAGCCGTGAAGTTTCCTTAAGCGTTTTCCCGTCATTTGGCAAAGTAGGTCCAATTGAATTTAGAATGCGATGTGTCGTGAAAACTCTAGCTTGTGAAAACTATGGATTTTGAAAACTATGGATTTTGAAAACTATGGATTTTGAAAACTATGGATTTTGAAAACTATGAGCGGTGAAAACAGTCAACTCTCCATTAGAACAGCCAAACTTAATGACATTGCGCTGTTGTTGCGTTGGGACGACAAACCGCATGTCAAAGCCGCAACCAGTATTTCTGGTGAGAACTCGTTTGGTTTTGATTGGGCGGATGAGCTAGGCCCCAGAGACGATGGTGTTGAGTTTTTTATTGCTGAAGTTGGTGATTGTCCAATAGGGGCTATGCAAATCATAGACCCTGCTACTGAACGCACTCATTATTGGGGTGCCGTGGCAGCTTGCCAACGAGCTATCGATATCTGGATAGGGGAAGAGCGTTATCTCGGTTGCGGTTTTGGTACCCAGATGATGACCTGGGCAATCAATCGATGTTTTGATATTCCAGAGATCACATCGGTTCTGATTGATCCCCTGGTTAACAATACGCGCAGTCATCGCTTCTACGAATCACTCGGTTTTGAATTCATGATGCGGCGTCAGTTTGAGGAAGACAGCGATTGTCTGGTATTCAAACTAACACGAAGTCGATGGTTGACACCGAAACGAGGCAGCTAGGGACCGATTTTACATGTGGGGGTTTGGCCTTGTGTTAACCTCAAATGAAATAATCGTTATAAAACGGTGAGTACAGCAATGATACAGTTTTATTTTGATCCGATCAGTCCGTATGCCTGGTTAGCCTCAAGTCAGATTGCCAGAATTGAATCTGTTACCGGGCAACAGGTGGAGTTTGTACCCATTTTATTTGCCGGTCTACTTAAAGCGCATGGTCATAAAGGCCCCGCTGAGATCCCTGCCAAGCGAGACTACACGTTTAAAGATGTATTGCGTAGAGCAAGCGCCTATGGTTTGACTGTAGAAGGGCCGCCTTCGCATCCTTTTAATCCGCTTTTAGCGTTGCGCGCTTGCGTCGCCGTGGACGATCTGGAAATGCGTAAGCGTTTTGCCATAGAACTCATGAACCAGTGTTGGAGCAAGGGCTTGGATATTACCGAAGCCTCTTCGGTGGCAAGCATTGCTAAAGCGTGCCAGCTGGAAGTCGATGGGATTGAAATAGATGTGGTGTCGCTTGCTTCTCAAAGCGACATCAAGCAAGGCCTTATTGCCAATACAGAAAACGCGATAGCCAATGGTTTTTTCGGTGTCCCTGTGTTCTATGTTGATGGTGAGCAATTCTGGGGTGATGATCGAATTGACACTTTGTTGAGATTTATTGCAGGTGATAAACACAACGATGAGCAGCTTGCTAAGATGCTCGCCAGACCAAGTGGTATATAGAAAAAGTGTGCGAAATGGAGTAGAAATCTAAAACCATTGTCGTTATCTGGGAGGGTTTATGGCTGGTGGATGGTCAAAAGATGGCGCAGTTCAGGATCAGATTGATGCCAGTGTTGGCGATGCTGTTAAACGAGCAAGAGAAAATATACCTGCAGGTCCAAGCGCTGAGTCATGTGAGGAGTGCGGTGACCCGATACCAGAAGCGCGAAGAGTGGCATTGCCAGGTGTACAATATTGTGTAAAGTGTCAATCAGAGCTAGATGAACAAGCCGCTCAACAATCAACGTTCAATCGTCGAGGCAGTAAAGACAGTCAGTTGCGTTGAGAAAGATGCGTTGAGAAAGATGCGTTGAAAATGTACTTGATTAATCTGTTTAATTATTCTGCCCCTGTGTACGTCTAAAGAGAACAACAAGGCCAACTATGTCCAACGCTAATTTATTTTCCAGAATTGTTGCCATGATAGGTGCGGCTGCAATCCTGCAGCGACGCTGGGGAAAAGAAGAGGACGCTCCCGTCTTTGGCGCAGAACCCGTAATACCGGCAGCAAAACCACAGGGTATTCCCACCCTAAAAATGCCTACGGCCAGAGGGTGGGATGCTGGGCAAGCGCCTACTGCGGCAGCCGGATTAACGGTTAATCGTTTCGCAGAAGATTTAATTCACCCGCGTTGGATACATGTACTGCCAAATAACGATGTGCTGATTGCAGAGGCCATGCCTGATACCGGGCCTGTAAGGAGTGCTTTTGATTACGCCATCGTCAGTACAATGAAACGTGCTGCTGCCTTGGGTACCTCAGCTAATCGCATCACACTGTTTCGGGATACCAATAGTGATGGTGTTGGAGATCAGCGAGAGGAATTTTTAGTTAATCAGAGCAAACCGTTTGGAATGGCTTTGGTGGGAACAACATTTTATGTAGGAAACACCGACGGCATTGTTGCGTTTGACTATGAAGCCGGCGCAACTCAAATTACCGGGGAAGGAACAAAACTGGTTGATTTCAAGCCCGGCGGTCATTGGACAAGGAGTTTACTGGCAAGTGCCGATGGGAAGCGATTGTATGCCGGTGTGGGTTCCTTAACGAACATCGCCGAAAACGGATTTGAAGAAGAGGAAGGGCGGGCCTGTATATATGAACTCGATATAGAAACGGGTCAATCTCGCATCTTTGGCGCAGGTTTACGTAATCCTGTAGGTATGGCGTGGGAGCCGACAAGCGACACACTATGGACGGTTGTTAACGAGCGTGATGGCTTGGGCGATGAAGTGCCTCCCGACTATCTCACGTCCGTATCAGATGGTGGTTTTTACGGATGGCCGTACTGCTATTGGGGGCAGACAGTGGACGACCGTGTCCCGCAAGATGAGTCGATGGTGGCTAAGTCCATCGATCCCGATTTCGCGCTTGGCGGGCATACAGCATCGCTCGGGCTGTGTTGGATGCCCGCAGGGACATTAACGGGGTTCGATACCGATGGAATGGTAATAGGGCAGCATGGTTCGTGGAATCGCAGTACGCTAAGTGGTTATAAGGTGGTGTTTGTTCCGTTTGAAAACGGCAAACCGGTTGGTCGCCCACGCGACATATTGAGTGGCTTTCTAGCCGATGATGAAAAGCACTCCTATGGAAGGCCCGTCGGTGTGGCAATCGGCCCAAATAATTGTCTGTTGGTTGCAGATGATGTTGGCAATGTGATTTGGCGAGTCAGCTAGCTTGAATGTCGGCCAAGTCATGTAAGTGACGTCCGTTATTGAGCAGCTTCAGAAAGTGAGCGTAATGTTTTGCTGGTGTACCAATGTGAGACGAAAGCGCTAACAACCACAACGGAAATTATGGTGTAAAAAATCCATAGCATCGAATAACCCCAAACGACAATGAGCAGGTAATTGATACCTGCCGGTACAACAAGTTGGCGTGCGATACCCAGTAGCATGGGAAATAGTGGGCGCTGGATTGCTTGCAAAACCGCAACGCTCAAAAAAAGAACGACGTAAGCGTAAAACGCGATCGCATCAATTTTTAAGTAAGATGCGCCCGTATTTTTTATGACCTCACTATTGGTAAAAAGTCCCATCATCGCTGGTGACAAAAAATACATTATAGGTATAGAAACAGCTGCCATGATCAAGCCCGATTTAAGCCCTTTTATGTAAGTTTCCTGCACACGCTGGTAATGTCCCGCTCCAAAATTTTGCCCTGCTATGGCCATGACAGCAGCGTTAAGGCCTAGCGCTGGCAATAACAAGACTTGCTCGAGTCGTAAACCTACGGCGTAGCCTGCAATATGGTCGCTACCAAAACGACCTATAAACGAAACAGAAATAAACCCCCCAAGGATAATGGTGAGCATAGTCATGCTGGCCGGCAGTATTTGACGGAGCATGGTCATCCACTTTGGTAAATTAATGTTGGGCCTTGGCCATCGACCTATTTTTTTGGCAATAACCCAGAACAGATATAAGGCAGACGCCGCTTTAATGATTACAGTGGCAAGCGCAAGACCTTTGACACCCAAATTTAAGCCAAAGGTAAGCAAGGGGTTAAGAGCGAAGTTGGCAAAAAAGCCAACCATCAGTGCATTTCGGTTGGAGGCTGTATCTCCCATGGCGATTAACGCGCCGGCAGCCACAAACGATAGGACAAAGGCCACAGTACCTGCCAGTGTGATGCCAAGATACTCGTTAGAGAGCGGTGCAATGTGCGCTTCAGCACCAAGAAAAGAGACCAATTTGCTCGCGAAAAACCATCCCAAAAGCATGGTCATTATACTGAACACAAGGCTTAAACCAAATGCTTGATCAACCCAGTCACTCACACCATCAGTGCGGCCCGCACCCACCTCTGGGGCGATGACGGCCGAGGTGCCGGTTTGCATGCCGATGCCAATTGCCAGTAATATAAAAAACACACTGCCAGCGATAGAGACTCCTGCTAATGCATCATCACTGAGTAATCCGGCAAACCAAAAATCGGTGAGATTGTATAAGGTATTAAAGATCATTCCCATTGAAGCAGGAACGGAAAGCCGGATAAGATGACGATAGATTGAACCGTTTGTCAGATTGTTATCTGGGAGATTGTTTTTGGCATGAGACACTTGAGCATTAAGCCTGTAGCGTATACCAAAGTGCAAGGACTATTTTTATGAAGCCGTCAGGCCTTACGCCGATATTAAATGTTTCAGATATGGCCGATACCATTGCCTGGTTTGAAAAACTCGGTTGGAAAAAAGGCTTTGAATGGGGAGAGCCGGTTGGCTTTGGTAGTGTGTGTTGTGAAGAATGTGAGATTTTTTTGTGTGTTGACGGGCAAGGTGGCCGCGGTAGCGCTGACACTAGAAACACCTTCACTGATGAAAGATCAGACACAGGTGTGTGGCTATCCATATGGTTAAGTACCGTTGACGACGTTGATGCGGTGTTCAAACTATGCGAACAACACGCTCTGGATGTTACCCATCAGCCTGAAGATATGCCCTGGGGTGTGCGTGAAATGCATCTACGCCACCCGGATGGGCATGTATTTCGTATTGGCTGTGGTATTGATTAAAGCCTAAGCGCCGGTTTCTGCGACGAAACCTGCCGCCTCGATTCCGGCCACTGCACACAGCTCGTCGTTGTCTGATGTGTCGCCTGTGACACCTACAGAGCCAATCAAGTCGCCGTCTTTATTACGCACCAGCACGCCGCCAGGAACTGGCACTAATGCACCATCACTCAGTGAATTGACAGCCTGTATAAAAAAGGGCTCTTTTTTTGCGCGTTCAAAAAGCGCGCGAGATCCGAGGCCAATTGCGATTGCACCATAGGCCTTACCGTGGGCCACCTTTGGGCGTAAAAGGCTTGTACCATCCTGACTTTCGCTGGCGCGAATGGTGCCAGCTGAGCCCAGTACCACCACGGCCATCGGTTTGAAATTATTTTTTGCCTGTTCCGCCAAAGTATGTTCTATTATTTTTTTGGCATCTGCGAGTTTTAGATCCATGCTGTTATCCTGCTATTGTCGGTAGATTAAGAGTTGTACCATAAAGATTGCCTCGGCACTGTTCCATTAGCGTTGCTATTGGTGACGATATACCCCGATGAGATAACCATCATGAAGTCTCAATCCGGATAACCCTAGAGTAAACCTAGAGCAACCCTGGCTTTTAATTTTGAACAACAAGCTAGCAGCAGAATACATTAAATCAGCTTCGCCAATTGGAGATAGGAATCATGCTGATAATTACAGCCGTTGTAGCAGCCATATTGAGTGTGCTATTTGTCATGCTGTCAGCAAATGTGATTGGTCTCAGGCGATCAGAAAAAGTCAGTGTCGGTGAGGCTGACAGTGAGACTTTACTCAGAGCGGTTCGAGCGCACGCCAATTTGGCAGAGTACGCTCCAATAACACTGTTTCTCATTGCCTGTCTGGAAATCAATGGTGCACCGCGGTGGCTTATTGCACCCTTGGCACTTGTGTTTGTCGCGGGCCGTATACTGCATCCAATCGGAATGAAAAAGCCTTCAGAGATGGCTTTGCGTGTCCGGGGAATGCAGCTGACATTTTTGGGTATGGCAGCATTGGCGGCTGTTAATGTGTTGTGGTTGCTTTGGATGTTGTTTACCTGACGGGGAGCGTAACGCTTGCATTGTGTATTGTCAGATCCGCTAATTAATTATGAAAGCTGACTACATCATTGTAGGTGCCGGTTCGGCGGGGTCTGTATTGGCAAACAGACTGAGTGCTAACGGGCGGCACTCGGTATTGCTGTTAGAAGCTGGCCCGTCAGATAGACGTTTTTATGTCCAAGTTCCACTGGGCTATGGGAAGGTTTTCTACGATAAAAAAATAAACTGGTGTTATGAGACAGAGCCTGTTCCTGAGTTAAATAACAGGCGTTCGTATTGGCCACGAGGAAAAGTATTGGGTGGTTCCAGCTCAATCAATGCCATGGTGTACGTACGAGGGCATCAAAACGATTATGCGCAGTGGGAAACACATGCTCGCGACTGGGGCTGGGATAAGGTCGCGCCTGTATTCAAGTCAATGGAAAATTACTCCGGTGCAGCGGACGATTACCGTGGAGATAGTGGGCCATTGCATGTGACCAACACCGCTGACGATGTGCACCCTCTGTGCGATGTGTATAGAGAAGCTGCCAACGCTGTGCAAATACCCTGGAATGATGATTATAACGGCGCTTCAATGGAAGGTGCTGCGCTTTATCAAATCACGACACATAAGGGCCTGCGTGCCTCTGCTTCTGCTTGCTATTTGCACCCAGCAAAGGCGAGGAAAAATCTGTATGTCGAAGTCAATGCACAAGCTACGCGCCTTTGTTTTGATAACAACAAACGTGCAACAGCGGTAGAGTATCAGCAAAACGGTATGCGACGTAAGGCTTACGCTCGATGTGAAATTATCGTGGCGTCCGGTGCACTTAATTCGCCTCAATTATTACAGCTCTCCGGGATTGGCTCGGCTGATTTATTACGCCAGCATGGAATCGATGTGATACAGGATTCTCCACATTGTGGTGAAAATCTACAGGATCACTTGGGTGCAGATGTTGTCTGTAAGGTGAATGTTCCCTCGCTCAACCAGCAGCTGGGTCCGTGGATGGGTCGATTTATAACAGCAATGCAGTATGTGTTGAAAAGGCGTGGCCCCGTAGCGCTCAGCCTAAATCAGGCCGGTGGATTTGTTCGATCGCAGCCAGGTGCACTCAGCCCTGATCTGCAATTGTATTTCTCGCCTGTCAGTTACACCAGAGCGCCCGTGGGAGTGCGTCCTTTAATTCAGCCAGACCCTTTTCCTGGTGTACTAATTGGTTATAACCCGTGCAAACCGACAAGCAAAGGCAGTGTTCATATTAAGAGTACTGATCCATTCATTGCGCCAGAAATGAAACCTAACTATTTGTCCACTGACTATGACAATAAGCTGATGCTATCGGGCATGCATTTAATGCGATCATTGCTAGGCACAGAGGCGTTTAAATCTGTTGTAGAAGAAGAAATTATGCCGGGCGCACACTGTACGCAAGATAACGATCTAATGGAATATATAAAGGAAAATGCCTGGACAGTGTTTCATCAGTGCGGGACTTGTCGTATGGGTGATAATCCGGAAACGTCTGTTGTATCTGGATCATTGAAGGTGCATGGTGTTGTGGGTTTACGCGTTGCTGATGCTTCAGTATTTCCGACAATTCCTACTGGAAATACAAACGCGCCTGCAATCATGGTCGGAGAGAGGGCGTCACAGTATGTACTAAAGGATTCTTCATGATCAGTGTTTGGCAGTCAGTGATAAAGGTGACTAATAGCCATGACTGTTGAAAGTGGGTTCAAAAAGGAACTGGGTAATAAATGAAAGTGAGTTACACATAATAGTGAGTTATACAAGTGTGCAATAAATGTTGAAAAATGGGTCAGGATGCTTGCAACGCATATGAAAATTCGTAAAGCGCTAAAAAGCGATGCTGCCGGGATGGTAGCGTTATTTGAAGCGCTGGATAACGAAACCCACTACATGGCGTTTGAGCCAGGTGAAAGAAAAACCAGTATCCTCCAGCAGCAGCAGCGCCTGGCTTCAATTCAAAATGGTAGTGCCAGTGTTTTGTTCATCGCTGAGGATACTGAAGCTGCGCGTATAATGGGTTTTGTTACGGGACACTCGTTTAGAGGCCGTCGAAACCAGCATCGTGTATCGGTGGTGTTGGGTATACAGCAATATTACTGGCGGCAGGGTGTCGGCCGCTCACTCTTACAGGCGCTTGTAGACTGGAGTGCATCTCATGGCAAACACCGGCTTGAACTGACAGTTATGGAAGACAATAAGGCAGCGCATAGCTTATATTTGTCGTTGGGGTTTGTCGAAGAAGGCATCCGGCGCAGCACGGTTAGGCTTGATGATCAATATCGAAATGAAATCGCGATGGCGAAATTTTTGTAGTAACGATTAACCGCAATTTGTATTCACTCTTAGAATAAAATGGCTACTTCTGAAAACTGTCATGTCAAAATCTGATTCAATTCACATCAGCTACACCGCTGCAGAAAATGTAACAAAAGCGATTAACACGCGTCGGTCGATTCGAGCGTTTTTACCTGACGAGGTCCCGCTAGACCTTGTGAATGGTATTTTAGAAACAGCATCCCGGGCACCCAGTGGCACGAATATTCAGCCTTGGAAAGTGTATGTATTAACCGGGAGCGTTAAAGAGAAGCTATGTGCGGCAACAAGCCTGGCGTTTGATGAGCAATCCCCAGAGCACAAAATTGAAGTGCCCTATTATCCCGATAAATGGTTTGAACCTTACATTTCCAGGCGCAGAAAAATTGGTTGGGATTTTTATGGCTTGCTGGGAATTCAAAAGGGCGAAAAAGAGAGAATGCATGCACAGCATCGACGAAATTACGAATTATTTGATGCACCCATAGGGATGATGTTTACGATTCATCGCGACCTCTCAACAGGAAGTTGGATGGACTACGGAATGTTCTTGCAGAATGTCATGTTGTTAGCGCGTGAACAGGGCCTGCATACCTGTCCACAGGCGGCATGGAATGAATATCCAGCGGTAATAAGACAACAGCTGAATATTGATGATAGCGAGCAGATTGTGTGTGGCATGGCGCTGGGCTATGCCGACCCCGCGGCGATGGAGAACGAGCTGGTTTCAGAAAGAGCACCGCTATCTGAATTTGTGACTGTGCTTTAAGAAAAAAGCACGGCTTGCGGTGCACACAAATAGCGCACTGTGCCACAAAGTCCTGATTAATCGTCTATTTGAACTCTAATCGAGTGTGTTGGTAGGGAATTTGATACAGAATAACGTTGTACAGTTGCTTTACACCTGCCAGATCAGCTAGAAAATGAGTCAGTGTATAGCTGTGTGAGTGCTTCGGTGCGTATGGATGGGCAGTGTAGTGCAACTGAAAAAGAAAGAAAGGTTGGTTGAGAGTCGTTCAATATGAGTCGTATTGCGTTTATACAAGATTTACTTTCATCAGTGTTTACCCGGGACGACAGTCCTGATGCTGATTTAGACACGCGCTCATTGCAGACATTATGCGATTCATTGTTGTCAGAGCGCGGTGAGGTTTCTGGCAACCGGCTGGCAAATTCCTTACTCAATCGCTTTGTCACATCATCAGAAGAAGAAAAGCTCGATTTTTTCCAGATGTTATGTACACGCTTCGACATTGATGTTACGCAGGTCAAAGAAAGTGCGCTGGCTCTGGCTGAAAACAATTCGATCAAACAGTACGCCAATTTGTTTGCCTGTGTGGAACCACGCCGACAAGAGTTGTTTCGACGTCTTAACAGGGTTCCAGGTGCGACAGGTGCTTTAGTCGATATGCGCGCCAATCTTCTTACTCATTTAGATGAAAATCCAGAGCTCAAACGTATTGATCTGGATTTTCAAAAACTATTTAGATCGTGGTTCAATCGGGGGTTTTTGGTTATTCGTGAAATTGATTGGCATACGCCTGCCAATATTCTCGAAAAGCTAATAGAGTATGAGGCGGTTCATGAAATTTCCAGCTGGGAAGCACTGCGCCGGCGTCTGGCACCTGCCGACCGAAAGTGCTTTGCGTTCTTTCACCCGACCATGCTGGATGAGCCATTAATTTTTGTTGAAGTTGCGCTCACAAAAGAAGCGCCATCCTCGATCAGAGATATCTTGACTGACAAGCGAGAATCAATACCAGCGCAAGATGCCAGTGGTGCCGTATTCTATTCCATATCCAACTGTCAGGAAGGTTTGGCAGGCGTATCTTTTGGCAATTTTTTAATCAAGCAGGTTGCACAGGAGCTGTCTGTACAGCTTCCTAATCTCGAGACGTTTAGAACACTGTCTCCAGTGCCTGGTTTTATGCGCTGGGTTAATAGCGAAATCAGTATCACTGAAGAGGAGAACCTCTTAGGCAAATTGGCGGTTGTAAAGCGAATTGCCGCGCGTGAAATTCCGCAACCGAATGACGAAGAACAACAGATTTTGCGGGAGCTTGCGGCGCACTATCTAGTTAAACAACGCCGTACGGATAACCAACCTCTGGACCCTGTCGCGAGGTTTCATTTAGGCAACGGTGCAAGCTTGTCCAGCGTGATGCCTTTAGGCGATCTGTACCCTAAAGGGCTAAAACAATCTGCTGGGGTGATGGTGAGCTACTTGTACGATTTAGACAATGTATTGTCCAATCATGAAAACTACGCTGCAAACAGAGAAGTCATCGTATCTGATGATGTCAATGTGTTGCTGGGTGAAAAGAAAAAGCGCTCACTGCGAGCGGCAACATAAAGCGCTCGCTAAGCGCCCTAACAAAAAGTGTCCTAACAAAAAGCGCCGTAACCTAAAGCGCCGTAACCTAAAGCGCCGTAACCTAAAGCGCCGTACGTAAGTGTTAAATTGAATAAGCGCTTCAACGATAGCGCTGGGCACGCTATTCGATGCTGGTTAATTCTATTCGCCGATTAGCTCGTTTGCCCTCGCTGTCTGCGTTGTCCCGAATGGGGTAGCTCTCTCCATAGCCGGTTGCCCTGACGTTATTGGGGCCCACACCTCTTAGCATAAGGTAATGCCTAACGGCATCGGCTCGCTTCTGGGATAATTGCTTATTGTGGCTGGCGCTTCCAACGTTATCGGTATGGGCGCTAATTTCAAAGTAGCTGTCTGGTTGCTTTCGCAAGGCATAGGCGACTCTGTCGAGTAGCTGCCTTGCTTTTATGTCGAGGTAGCTTTGCCCGTTTGCAAAAACGATGTCTGCAAGCTGCACCGAGCTCAATTGCTCACAACCAAGGTCGCTGGCATTTGCAATGGGTTGGTTAAGACATAAATCTCGATAGTCTGGAATTCCATCTTGATCCTCATCTGGCGAACAGGCGTCATTGGGGAGCCTGTCTGGTGTGCATAAAATGGTAGCGCTGCTAATTTGCTTATCTTTAATACGGTAGTTGATAGACAGCGGTACGATGTCGTTGCCGGCCTGGTAATAGGTAAGGGTGTTATTTTCAGATACCCAGGTGCCAGTCTTTGGATCGGTCACCGTATAGGAGGTAACTTCGAGGTCTGTTGGAAAAACCCATGTGATGCTCGAATGAGTAAAAGATCCCTGATCGAATGATACATTCTCAGGTATCGAAAGCGTTGTGAGTGTGAATTGCTCTGATACTGAGTGAGTGACTGAATCGCCGTATTGGTGCTGGTAACGCACCATCGCGGCACCGTCGTTGAGTTCGACACTGTTGCCATCAAGGGTGTTGAGCTGGTTTTTCTCACCGTTTAAAAATCGAATTTGTTGTGGAATGACACTGCCAGGAATGCTGAGCGTCAGTGTGCCGTTTTCTGCCGCTATGGTGTGTTGAACGGTGTGAGATCGCCCATCAGACTCCATTGCAATCAATAGATCGCTTACTGCGTAGCTTGCTGCATTGGCGGCTGTAGTGCCGGTCAATGCACACAAATAAATGCATAGAGCAAAAACCTTGTTACTCATCTTGTTACAATAGTGTCCTGTTGATCGGGTTCGAGCCTCGGGCCCACAGAATAGACCAAAAGCACATGTCAAAACAAACGTATCTGACTGGTATTACCACTACTGGTACGCCACATCTTGGAAACTATGTTGGCGCAATACGCCCGGCTATAGAAGCCAGTAAATCGGCTGACAACGAAAGCTTCTATTTTTTGGCTGACTACCATGCCTTGATCAAAAGCCAGGACGCAAAGCAGGTGAGTCAGTCACGCACCGAAATCGCCGCTGCCTGGTTAGCGCTTGGGCTCGATACAGATAAGGCGACATTTTATCGCCAATCCGATATTCCTGAAATACCTGAGCTCACCTGGATGCTGACCTGCATGACAGCCAAAGGCTTGATGAATAGAGCTCATGCCTATAAAGGCGTTGTTCAGGAAAACGTGGACGCAGGCTCGTCCGATCCGGACAAGGGCATCAATATGGGTTTATTCAGCTATCCGATTCTGATGGCAGCAGACATTCTCATGTTTAAATCGACTCGTGTGCCAGTCGGTAAGGATCAGATACAACACCTGGAAATGGCACGAGACATTGCACAGCGATTTAATCACCACTACGGCGACTTACTGGTGGTTCCGGAGGCGGTAGTAGACGAAGATAATGCGCTTTTGTCTGGTTTGGATGGACGTAAAATGAGCAAGAGTTATAACAACACAATTCCGCTATTTGGTACCAGTAAGCAACTGCGTAAATCTATCATGAAGATCAAAACCAATTCTTTGGAACCTGGCGAGCCTAAAGAGGTTGAAGGCAATACGGTTTTCGAAATTTACAGTACGTTTGCAAGCAGCGAACAAATAAACCAGCTAAAAGCAGATTATGCTGATGGTATAGGCTGGGGGGATGCCAAGCAGCGATTGTATGAGTTGGTTGATGATACCTTGGCCGAACCTAGAGAGCGCTATAACGAACTTATGGCAAACCCTGCTGAAATTGAAACAAAGTTGCAGGCGGGAGCCGAAAAAGCCCGTGCGCTTAGCGCACCCTATATGGCGACATTGAAAAAGGCAGTTGGGTTGTCTAGTTAGCCATTAATTGAATAATCCACTTTAACTACCGGCATAATGAATCCGATACTAGTCAATGTTTGGCGTGGAAATGCAATTGAGAGCTCGCATAGGGGCTCTTTGGCGGTGGTTCGCTCAGATGGGCACAGCGTTTGTGGTTTAGGCGATGTACAACACCCGGTTTTTCCACGCTCATCCATTAAATTCTTACAAGCAATACCGTTTGTCGAATCTGGGGCGGTTGAGCGCTACGAATTAAATGATAAGCACATTGCATTGTCTTGCGCCTCGCACAACGGTGAGTCTGTGCACGTAGAAATGGTCGATAACTGGTTAAAAACGATTGGTTATAACGATAATGATCTTGAGTGCGGAGCAACATTGCCCATGTATAGCGAAGCGCAATTTGAATTAATGGGAAGCGGAGCTAAGCCAAGGCGGGCACATAACAATTGCTCGGGAAAACACGCAGGCTTGCTATCGACTTGCGCCCAGCTGGGCGAATCTAGTCATGACTATCGTCTATACAGCCATCGGGCACAGCAACGTTGGTTCGATGTTATAGAAAGCATGAGCAATGTATCCATCCAGCAATTGCCCTGGGGCTATGATGGCTGTGGTATTCCCTGTATCGCCATGCCGTTAAGTCGTGTAGCACTTGCTATGGCGCGTTTTGCCGATGCAAACGGACAATCAGCCGAACGACGCGATGCCATTATGAAAATACAAAAGGCCGTATCAGCACATCCCTATATGGTGGCCGGCAAAGAACGTCTATGCACAGATCTAATGGAAAAGCTCTCACCTGATGTATTGGTTAAGGTAGGTGCAGAAGGGTGCTATGCGGCCTGTGTTCCAGCACAGGGTTTAGGCATTGCATTGAAGATGGATGACGGTAACATGCGGGGCGCTAATGTGGCCCTGGGTGCTGTATTGGAAGCGCTTGGATTACTTAACAAAGACGTAATAGAAGCACTTCAAGAGCATATAAAGCCTGAACTGACTAACACTCGTGGTGATGTTATAGGGCGGCTTGAAGCGTCTTCAGAATGGAAAAATCTGAATCCGAATCGGATTTAACTTGATCGCTAATTTACAATTCTGAACGACTCATTCTTCAATTGAGTCAGCGACTAATTCGTACTTTCCGCTGTATGCGCAGCGGCTGTAGGCCAGCCGGATTCTAACGGTGAATCTTCGCAGGCAAGCAGCGTCTCGTAATTATTTATTTCACTTGCCGAGCCGTAGTCGTAAAGCTGCTGCTTTAAATTGGCAAGTTTACGATAAAACAAAAGCTTTTCCATTTGGGTTGCATGCCGTTCAAGTTCCAGCAGTTCAAGTTCCTGTTGGGCATCTTGATTCTGTAACTGCACTAACTCGCCGTAGTCTTCTTGGTTACTCACCCATGCCGATATTTGTGCAAGTTGACCACTGGCAGCCATACTTTCAAAAGCCGCAGTATAAGGGCCAAGTACAGCTGGCCATTGCCCGGCAATTTTGTTTATCAGAGTGCCTTGTAGTAAATCTATTTTTTGAGCCTGATTTGAACGATTCTGGGCAATCTGCTTGGCTGCTTCCTGATGTTCCTTCAGTTTCGTTCTAATGCGTTTGGCCGCACCGTTTGCTATATCCATATGGTTTTTATTCGCAAGGTCTCGGAAAAGCTTGGCGTATTCATTATTGGGTAAGCTTTTTCCCTGTGCAATCCATTTTAAATACCAGGGTTCCCATTGTTCGAGATAATTCTCGCTGGTAGAGCGAGACATATCGGTACTGTGAGCCTCTGCCAGTGTGTACAGATGTGCTTCACGTAGGCTGGTTTGTCCATCAAGGTTCGTATCGGGGTCGGTTCCCAGGATTTCGCCATTGCGTTCGAAGCCTGAAAGGGCCGCAAAAAAGTAAGTTGTGTAATCGCGGTAGTCATCTGTATTTACACTGGCAGAGCAACCTTCAGATAAACGATAGGCAGACTCGGCGGTAAATCCACAGCGCAAGTTATCAGAAAGCGCCAGGCCCTGTTCTGGGTTTTTGTAAGCAATACGATGAAATCCACCAGAATAGCACTGTGTGAAAACGAACCGTGTTGGCGCCTTGCTCTTGCCCAGAACCTCATGAAGCTCGGACGCTGTTAAGGAGGTATCCCCCCAAAGTTTTAAACTCACTTGATCGAGGGTGGAGCTGGACTGGGCGCCATGCCCGTTGTATACCATTAATGTTGGGTCATCTGGAGCTGACGCCAGTAAATTGCTTAACGCGGGTTTTAAAATATCGGCTTGGGTTGACCCACTGACATTACTGATTGAATGGTTTTTGTATTGTTGCTGATTAAGAAAATGATCGCCGAAGACTCGTGCCAGTGCGTCCATTTTCTGGTTTTGTGGATCAAGAGAATCCGCTGTAGCCTGGTAGTGAACGTCAAGGCCAGGATCGTCGCCATCGGTAAAGTAGGTGACTACAGGCATGCCTGAATCTTGGAGAATATCCTGCACCCATTGAACGTTTAATTCAATTTGGCCCTGTGATGCTCCCAGGTTATACCCGCCACCTATCAACACAGCTTGATCGGCGTTTGCTGAAAGTGGGCAAAGTAAAGCTAAAATCGATACCTTAGAAAAGAAACGCTGAGCTTGGAATTTAAAGATTTCCATTTTCACTGCACTCGTCTAAGTCGCGACAATAGGTCAAGTAATCGATAGAGCACATACAATGCGAAACCGGTAAGAAGAAAGCCAAGGAATACTTTCTCAGGTGATTTTAAGAAAATAAACGCTAATGCTGTTGTGGCAATCGGTAAGGTGATACCGGCCAACAAGCTGGTGATTCTATGGAGAGTGAACAACAGGTAATCGATGACTGCAATAGCACCAACAGCCGCCGCGACTGCAAAGCTTGCTTTATAGCCATGTAAAAAATCGGCCAAAAATTTGCGTTTTGGTTCTAGCTGAAAAGCATCCAGTGCTGAGTACTCGCCTGAAAACACGCTAAGCAATGCATTTATAGTAACGAATACAGGCCATGCGCTTGCGGTTACAAAGCACCACATGACGATACAGAATAATAATTTTGACTTGTTAATGCTCACGCTGCTTCGTCCTGTCTATTTGTAAGACGCTCACTCAACACTTTTTTTTGAATCAGAAATTGACCAATAGCTAGAAAATCAAGACCAGTTGAGTAAAAGCAACGTATGGCATCACGAGGTGATTCTACAACGGGTTCACCCTGAATATTAAAACTGGTGTTGAGAACCACTGGCACACCAGTACGTTCGCCCAGATTACTAATTAGGCCGTGATACAAAGGATGAGTTTCGGCGCGTACTGTTTGAAGTCGCGCACTACCATCGACATGAGTTATTGAAGGGAGTACCGACTGCTTGTCTTCTTTAACCTGACAGACTTTCAGCATGAAAGGCGCCTCAACGTCAATGTCAAAAAACGCTTGTGCACCCTCAATTGTCGCAGATGGTGCAAATGGGCGATAAGCTTCGCGAAATTTAACTTCTGAGTTTATTTTCGCCTTCATGTCCGGGAAGGCCGGATTCGCCAATATGCTTCTAGAACCAAGCGCACGTGGGCCTATTTCCATCTTACCCTGATACCAACCACCTATTTTTCCCTCTTCAAGCAGTGCGGCAACTTCGTTGGCGATATCGTCGGTGTGCGTGTAGTCAATTTTGAATTTCTTTAAATCGGCTTCAATGGCTTCGGTGCTGTATTCGTTGCCTACATAAGGATTGTCGTGTACAAACACCCTGTCTTGCCCCAGGTGTTGATGAAGCAATGTGAATGCAGCCCCTATGCAGGTGCCGTTATCGCCCGCGGCGGGCATGATGTAAACGTCTTTAAAACCGGCTTCTCTGAGTAGGCGGCCGTTCATCACACTGTTGAGTGCGACACCGCCGGCGATCACCAGATACTCTGCATCGGTTTTCTTTTTCAGGAACGCGGCCATTTTTAAAGCGCATTCTTCAAGTACCTGCTGAAACGCTGCAGCGACATCCTGATGGTGTGTTTCGAATTCGCCATCGCGCGAGCGCGGTGTACCAAAAGTGTCATAGAATTTTTGGGCGCAGCGCTTATAGCCCCAATATTGATAACTAAAGTAGCTTAGATCAACTTGAATCTTTCCTTCATCGGATACGCTGACTGTCTTACGAGCGGCATCAATAAATAATGAGGCATCTCCCAGCGGCGCAAGCCCCATGGTTTTGCCTTCGTCGTAGTTGGGTTGAAAGCCACAGAATTCGGTAACGGCTTCGTAAACAGAGCCTAGCGAATTTGGGAACATCGATTCGTTAAAACACTCTACTCTGCTGCCGCTGCCATGCCCAAGCCAGGCACAGGCCCATTCACCTGAGCCGTCAATCGCCATGATGGCGGCATTTTCGTAGGGTGATACGAAGAACGTACCGGCCGCGTGAGACATATGATGCTGAATAAAATGCACTACCGGCTTTTCACCGTCCGGCCAGGTTTCATTTAAAAATCGCTTAAAACGGCGCTGCTTAAAAAAACCGTTTACCAGTTCGTGCTTAATAAAAGGTAAGGCTTTGTGTGGTTTTCTCCCAGCGTAAAGCACTTTTTTATGCCAGCTGTGGGTTGGTTGAATGGATACCGCAACTTGGTCTACTTCATCGGCAGACATACCAGCGATGAGCAAGCATTGCTTGATCGCGTTGTCGGGAAATTCTCGTGTGTGTTTGTTGCGCGTGAAACGCTCTTCTTCGAGTGCCACGATCAGTTTCCCATCAACCACCAAACAGGCTGATGAGTCGTGAAAATAGTAATTGATTCCCAATACGATCATGGTCTTATGCTGCTCGTTTCAGCCGTTGTTTGGCGGCCAGTTTGAGTATTTCCAAGCGCTCTAGTGTTTTTCCGGCGGCGGAGTTATTAAAGCGAGTCACGTGCCAAACTGGTACTCGTTGTGGGTGCCAACGATCCGCCCATGGCGGCGCTGTTACAAGGCTTACAGTGTCAATTTTTGAACATCTGGCATGCTCGATTAGATCTTCAAGTAGCAAGGAACCTGGAGAAAATCGTGCCAATGCTTCGTTGTAACCAATTTTTAGCAAACTAATGCAGTTATTAGTGCGAAGCGCAAACTGAGCTGCTGCGCAGTGATCTCCACACCACAGTAAGTTAATCATGGGAACGAGATTAGCGTCTTTACAATCCAGCAAAGCGCGATAAAACTGCTTTAGCTCAGCGTTGGCAGAGATTGCTGCATCCCCTTTCCAGCCGGAAGATTCGATCGTTAAAAAATGTTCAAATGCGCGTTCCAGCTGTTCTGGCTTATCGACTAACTCGACGCGAATCTCACCGTGCTCAGTCATTTGTTTTCGCAGCCTGCGAAGATTTCTTTTGAGCTTGCCCTGGGGTGGGCAATCGGCGGCACAGCTATCAAAGCTCGCACTTTCTCGGATGGCCTTAAATAACCATCTCGTTTCGGCTCTAGGGCGAAAACAGTTTCCGACCTCGGCACGCTTGGCAGATGGCTCTGTTTGCAATAACGATGTTGCCAACTGGCTGTTGCCGGGTAAATTGCTGATTTGCCAGTCCCACCATCGGTCCCCAAATCTATCGAGAACAAGGCCTAAGTGATTCTCCAGGCTGGAAGAATGAGCCAAACCGGGGTGAATCAAAACATCATTTAAAGACAGGTGGTCATGCATTGGATGCTGGCGTCTGTGCTGCCCACGATAGTTGCATAGCGGTATCAGCAGTTTTAATTCGCCATTAATGCGCCCAAGGCCCAGCATGAGTTCTGCAGGTGCCAGATGGTTGGCAATCGCCGTAATCCAGTGAGGATGATGATAGAAACGCGCATTGGGCAACTGCTCATAAAGTATGAGCCATTCTTCCAGCAAGTTGGACGTTACCGTTTTGGCGTCGACCATGTCGGTTGCGATGGCGTTGGTCATAACCGTATTTACTAATCGATTGTTACTTTATTGCTCCTAAACAACTATCGGCGGCAAGCGCTATAGGCTTAGCGATAACCGGTACTATTGTTGCGACTAAGCAAAAGACTATGTTAATGATTTAAAAGCGAATATTTGCTTTCGCTCCAAATTTCGTGGTTCCTACCTGGCGTCCTAGAATAAGGGTAAGTCCAAAAGCTCATTTTATGTGAAAACCATCACATTGCAAAAGGTCGCTGCATCAGGGGCGCGTAAGCGTTCAAATACTGGCCCACCAAGCTACTGATAACTCAAGCGAACATAAAGTGGCACTAGCCAGCCGCTTTTTGTTTAGCTTCCTCGCCCATCTTTGCCACTATCATGCGGTTGTGCGACTCTATATAAGTCGCCATGTGATGATCCAGGCACTCAGTGGGCCAGTATCAAGCGTGTACTGAGAGAAATCAAACTTGCAGTACGGCATTATTTAGCCCCACACTGCGCGGCCGTTACCGCAATCAGGCTGACAATGTCCTCGGTACTGCAACCTCGGCTTAAATCATTAACTGGCTTATTCAGCCCTTGCAATATGGGGCCTATTGCCTGTGCTCCACCAAAACGCTCGATGAGCTTATATCCTATATTGCCCGCATCGAGATTGGGGAAGATGAGTACATTGCAGGGTGATTCTGTTGCTTGTTCCGGCGCTTTTTTCGCCAAAATTGAAGGAATAACGGCTGCATCGAGCTGAACCTCGCCTACAACACGCCAATCCGGTTTTAAGCGGCGTAGGCTTTCTGTTGCACTGCGTACCTTGCTCACATGTTTATGTCGAGCACTACCGGCTGTGGAAAAAGACAACATGGCAACCTCTGGTTCTATACCGAGTAACTGTTGTGCACTAACCCCTGTGCTGGCCGCAATTGACGCCAGTGTGTCACTGTCAGGGTCTATGACTAATGCACAATCACCGATGACCATGACATCTTTTACGGGGTGTCTCTCTTTCAATAGCATGATAAAAAAGCTAGACACCTCCGACACGTCAGCGTGTTTCCCCACCAGCTGCAAGGCGGCTTTTACAACCGATGCAGTGGCTGTGATCGCACCGGCCACAATTCCATCTGCATCATTATTTGCGAGCATCATGCTGGCGTACACCAAGGTGTTGTCAATTTCAGTTTTGGCTTTATCTACAGTCATTCCGCGGTGCTGGCGCACCTCTACAAGGCGCTCAATATACTGCGAGCGAGCAGGGTCGTGCAGATGATCGACAATGCTGATGCCATTGAGTGAAACACCCGCCTGTGATGCAAGGGCGTTAATGTTGTCGGGGTTGCCAATAAGAATGATGTTGGCAAGCGAATTTTTATTGGCGGCACTGGCAGCACGGATAACGCGTTCGTCACTCGCCTCAGGCAGTACGATTCGGCGTACGTCTTGGCGCGCTTTATTTAAAACAGCATCGAACGCAGACATGGTCACATCCTACAAATGAAGTCGAGGCGCATACTGGCAGCATCGCAATCACATCTGGTTGAGAATCAGATCGCTGGCTTTTTCCGCAATCATTATTGTAGGCGCATTGGTGTTGCCAGACACAAGTTCTGGCATAACAGAACAATCCACAACGCGTAATCCTTGCACACCATTGACTTGTAATTTCGAATTCAGCACGGCGTTCGCATCAGACCCCATCCTGCAGGTACCTGCTGGATGATAGATAGTGTTGGCGATTTGCCGTGCCTGGTGCAGTAGTTCATCGTCGCTCTTGGCAGCTGGATCAGGAAGATACTCTTCCAGAATGTGCTCCCTCATGGCATCTGATTGCATCACCTTTCGAGCATGCTTGATGGATTCGATTGCTGTCTGACAATCGAGTTCGGTAGAGAGATAATTTGTTGTGATACGCGGATGCACTGCCGGGTCGGGGCTGCGTATTTTTATCGAACCACGGCTTTCAGGGCGCAGTTGGCAGATTGATGCGGTTATTGCCGAGAAAGTATGCAAGCCTTCGCCAGGTGCATCTGCGCTCAATGGCTGAAAGTGGTATTGAATATCGGGTCGCTCATTCGACATGCGAGTTTTACAGAAAGCATAAACCTGGCTTGCGGCCATGCTTAACGGACCGCTGCGATTAGCAATGTACTGCAGGCCAGCGCGCATTTTTTGCAGTGGGTTGGATAGCTCGTCGTTGAGTGTTACTGGCTTTTTGGTTTTGTATACGGTGCGTATTTGCAGATGGTCTTGCAAATTTTCGCCTACATCGGGTGAATCAACAATAACCTCGATACCATGATCTTGCATTAACTGGCCCGGCCCAATACCTGATAGCTGGAGTAGCTGCGGCGTGTTGATCGTACCGCCGCTCAGGATGACTTCGCGGTTCGCATTGATCGTACGCGGCTCGCCCTTGTGCTTAAAATGTACGCTGTGTGCACGGCGGTTTTCGAAACCGATTCGCTCAGCCAGCGCATGCGTCAGAATTGTAAGATTAGGGCGTGTTTTTATATTCTTTAGATAGGCTGCGGCTGAACTGCATCGACGTCCCTTGTGGGCTGTGAGCTGAAAGTAACCCACACCTTCTTGTTCTGCTGCGTTGTTGTCATCGGTGATGGGCGTGCCAAGTTCGGCTACCCCTTTTATAAAGTCATCACAAATGGGACGTGTAAACGACATATCGGAAACCTGCAGAGGGCCTCCTACACCATGGAAATCGCTGGCACCGCGCGATTGGTTCTGAGCCTTCTTAAAGTAGGGCAGCACCTCATCATAAGACCAGCCCTGACAACCAATTTCCGACCAGCGGTCGTAGTCTTGATGTTGCCCTCGCACATAGAGCAAGCCATTAATGGAGCTACTACCTCCTAGCACCCGGCCACGTGGCCATTTAAGCGAGCGACCATTGAGGCCAGGGTCGGGCTCGGTCTCGTAACACCAGTCGGTTGCGGGGTTGTGTATGGTTTTGAAATAGCCCACCGGCACGTGGATCCATGGGTTCCAGTCGCTGCCGCCAGCTTCAAGCAATGCAACGGTTGTAGTACCATCAGCGCTGAGCCGATTGGCCAGTACACAACCAGCCGACCCGGCTCCAACCACTACATAATCAAAACTTTCGATCATACATATTTGCTCATAACTGTCCGTTTCGGCCTATTTTCGTCTCACTTCACACGTGAAATTCGTGTATACGAACGTGGGATTGGCATCGATTGGGCCAAAAATGATACTGATAATCTCACTTTCGGTTACATTGTAACCAGCATGGGTCTAAAAAAACACCAAATGCGGATGCCCAAACCCGAATAGACGGAGGTTATGACGTGAGGAGTGTGTAATTCGTGAGTAAAAAGAGTGTGGACACGATGACCGACACGGCACTGGTGGACAGCAAAGCGATCAGGGGTTCGACGGTAAATCGAATAATCGATATTCTGGAGGCGGTTGCCATGGCCGAAAGGCCTCTGACGCCAACCGATTTGGCTGCGGAGTTGGATATTCCAAAAGCGAGCCTGCACAGGCTTTGCGCCGCCCTGGAGCAACATGGATTTTTGCAAACCCGCATGAACCAAAGAGGCCTGCAGCCTGGGCTTCGTTTTCGCAAGGTTGCCTTAGGTGTGTTAGCCAGCGCACCTTTTCAGGCGCAGCGTCAGGCAATTCTGTTAAATCTATCGCAGGAGATTGGTGAAACCTGCAATATTGCTGTGCCCGATGGTGCGGAAATGATTTACTTTGATCGCGTCGAGACTCACTGGCCGGTCCGTATACAATTACAGATTGGTAGTCGAGTGCCCGTTTATGCAACGGCGTCTGGGAAAATGTTTCTGAGCACGCTGCCACCCCGTAAACGAGAACGCATTGTTCAAAACACGAAGCTTAAGCCATGCACTGATAACACGATAATGGATGAGCAAGCCTTGCTGGAGGAATTAGAACTCACTGCTAATCGTGGTTATGCGACGGACAACGAAGAATTTATAGAGGGAATGGTTGCGCTCGCAGTACCGATTGTTGATGATACCAACCGACTATATGCAACGTTGTCCTTTAACGCACCCTGCATGCGCGTGCCATTTGATCAGGTCACCGACCACCTTCCCGCAATACGCCTGGCAAGCGAACAGCTGTCTGCACTGTTGGACGAATGATTGGAAGATTAAAAAAGAAAGCCAATGCAACCACACTGGACTGACCTTGTAAAACGGTTGAACCCTTATGTTCCCGGCGAACAGCGCAGCGGAGAGGGAATTGTAAAACTCAACACAAATGAAAATCCTTATCCGCCTTCACCTGCCGTGATGCAGGCTATTGAGAACGTTGATGGTGATGCTGTGCGTCGCTATCCCGATCCTGAGTCTGATCAATTGCGCGACTCATTAGCACGTTACCACGGCGTAAAGCGGCAAAACGTGTTTGTAGGAAATGGCAGTGATGAAGTGCTTGCGCTTGCATTTATGGCCTATTTTACCGGGGGTGCCAAACTGCAATTTCCGGCTATCGGGTACAGTTTTTATCCCGTCTATTGTGATCTTTTTAATATAGCTACAGCACCCGTCCAGTTAGATGATAATTTTGAGCTAGACCCAAGGCAATTTGAAAATAATGGCGGCGGTATTGTTATGGCTAATCCGAATGCGCCAACCTCTATTGCAATCCGTGCTGCGCAAATCGAAACACTGTTGCAGCGAGTTCCCGATACCGTCGTCTTAATTGATGAAGCGTATGCGGATTTTGGTGCCGAAACCGTCATCGACCTAATCGATCGCTATAGCAACTTGTTGGTGGTACGCACTTATTCGAAGGGGCGTTCGTTGGCGGGCTTACGATTAGGTGCAGCTATTGGTGGTGAAAATCTGATCGAGGGTTTGTTGCGAGTTAAAAATTCGTTTAATTCCTACCCTGTAGATGTTCTTACTCAAGCTGCTGGCATCGCATCCATTGATGACGAAAGTTACTACAAAAATTGTACGGCTAAAATCGTAGCGGTTAGAGAGGACACAGCAAGCGCGTTACGTCAGCGCGGTTTTACTGTTCTGGCCAGTTCCGCAAATTTTCTATTCGCATCCCCTGCAACAATCTCTGCACGCGAACTGTTTGGAATATTAAACGAACAGGGAATATTGGTGCGCTACTGGGACAAGCCACTACTCGATAATTGGTTACGTATATCTATAGGTACAGCAGAAGATATGCAAAAACTGATTATCGCCATTGACAAGACTGCTGCATAGAAGGCTTGGGGATGGATCTTTAGCATGGCTTATCGCAGTTGCTCTTCATCATTTATTTCAATGTTCATGGTTTCTGCCTTGTTCTTTACAGGCATTGCAGTGGCTGCAGACGAAGATAATCCGCAAAGTAAGGCGTCTTCTGACGACGAAGAAAGTAACTCCAGTCTGTTGTCTAATGTTGAAAGTATTGTCGACGACACGCGAAATAGAGTCAGTAATCGATTTAGCAGCTTTGTCACACAAGTAGATAACTATCTAGGTGATGAGGAAGCAACAGGCACACCTAATAAAAGCTGGGCGCGTGTGCGAATAGACACAGTCAAACCCGGTGGTGAAAGTCTGGAGCTCAAAGGCACGGTTAAATTGCGTGTTGTGTTACCAAAATCGCAGGAGCGTTTTCGCCTTTTATTGAGCACAGAAGATGAGGATGTAACAGCATCTAATTCGGATGCCGCTGAGCGTGAACGAATTGCAGCTGAAGGCGATGGGGACGTTTCGCTTGCACTGAGATTTATCAGAACGGCTAAAAATAATGTCACCCTGAACTATGATCTTGGTGCGCGAGTACGTGATGATAGAGCACAAATTTTTGGGCGTATTAATGCAGCGTATCGGCATGATTGGATTTGGGGTTTTCGGAACCGCTTAACCAACAATTTTTTTTACTTCTCATCTTCGGGATACGAGAATAGGATCAGCTATGATATACGGCGTATATTTTTTGACCGTGAATCAGTCTATTTCCGTAACTCCACTGAAGTGAGCTGGCGCGAAGGTCTTAGTGGTGCAGGCATTGGTGAAACAATTGGGTTTTATGCTGATCTTGGTACACGGAAGGCCATTGCGTTAGAGGCGATTACCGGGTATACCACATCCTTGAACAACGGGCAGACCGACCGATTCCGAGGGGTTGAAGCACGTATTCGATTTAGGCACAGTGTTTGGCGCCCCTGGTTTTACTATGAAATCTGGCCCAGTGTCAGCTGGTCAGCATCCAATAATTACGAACAGGCCTATGGCGGTTTAATTCGCCTGGAAGTGACTTTTGGCAACTGAGTACGGACTCCGTGCTACCTTAGAAGCTCAAAGCTTCTGCCACGCTGGTATCAATGGAGCTTCAGTAGCTAACAATTTAGTCTAATGAATTACTGTTACATCAGGAATATGTAATTGAGAGTTGTTTGCATCAGCGATACACACGGCGACCATCAGCAGGTAGATTTGCCCGAGGGTGATGTCATTGTGCATGCCGGTGACATCTCGGCGCATGGCACCTCATCCGATCTGGATGATTTTTTGAACTGGTTTGGCAAGCAGAACTTCAAACATAAATTGTTTATCGCCGGTAATCACGATACGTTTTTAGAACAAGAGCCTGCTGATGTGCTTTCCCGTTCTGAGGCGGCAAATGTGCGCTATTTAAACGATAGCGGTATAGAGATAGACGGTGTCCGTTTTTGGGGATCGCCAATCACACCGCGATTTTTTGATTGGTCTTTTATGCGTGAGCCAGGTGCCGATATTGACAAGCACTGGCGTCTGATTCCTGAGAATACGCAAATTTTAGTTACGCACGGGCCTGTGTGGGGTGTTCTGGATTTGGTTGATCGAGGCGAGGGCGAAACCGAGAATACCGGATGCGAGTTTCTAGCCAGACGAGTCGAACAAGTGCAGCCCCGCTATCATGTGTTTGGTCACATACATGAGGGCTATGGACAAGAGAAAAAGGGAACAACAACTTACTTAAACGTGAGTACGATGGACAAGCACTATCGTATTGCGAATGCCCCTGTGGTGTTTGATTACATCTAGCTCTGCGAAGACTTATCTGTAAAACTAAATCTGTACAACTAAATCTGTACAACTCAGCCAGTGAAAAATACCCACTGGCTGAGCAGTTATCTGTATTATTGCAGACCCATTTCAGCCTTTTCAAATTCCACTCGTTCGTTGATGGTATCAATGATACCGCCATAGCCACCTGAGATGGACGCTGACGTGCGGTATTTGCCATTAATTATTACAGCTGGTACGCCCGTGATGCCAGCGCCTTTAGCCAATTGAATTGCACGCTTCAACTTGCCTTCAACCGCAAACGATTTCATCGTCTTTAGAAATTTGTCTTTTTCCATTCCAAGCGTTTCAGCAAGCTCGGCAATTTTCTTAGGGTCGCGCATTGGCTTGCGATCTTTGTGGATCGTGTTAAACATGGCCTGTACGAATTCATGTTCTTTTCCCAAAAGCTGTGCCGTATAAAATGCACGAGAGTGATTCTCCCAGCTCGGGTTTAAAGGCGGTGCTTCACGAACAAAATTTACATAGCTTGGCTTCTCTTTTTCCCACGACTCAATGGTGGGCTCGAAGGCAAAGCAGTGAGGGCAACCGAGCCAGAAAAATTCAAGCACTTCTACTTTGTCGGCCTTCGCAGTGTTTTGTGGTGGGTCAATGGTTTCAAATCCAGCTGCCTGGGCAGAGAGCGATGAAAACATCGTTACCGCGGCAAGCACAACAAGGGCTAACGTCATTTGCAATAGACGATTGGAAGAGACAATCCCTGATGACTTGTTGATGACGTACGATTGTGCGTTCATGCGAAACTCCATAATTTAATGTCTAGTTTAAGATAGCGATTGAGCGAGTAAGTTCGCGGCATTAGGCGCGCTTTTGTGCTGCATTGTGACGCAATCCCTGTGCCGTATTGTACGAAATTTGGCGCTGTAAAGATGCCTGCCCCTTATTAGGGCGCGGTAATACACAATAGGCGCTTGTGAGAGGGGCAACACAAAATAAATAGATGCCTCCCAGACAGCGTCTCACAGTCTGAAATACCGCCCAACTGAATTAGTACGCGTGCACCGGTTCTTAAGAGAAATCTGGGAGGTCGGGCGATGAGGGCATTGCTGCCCGCATGTGTTTTGCCCCGGGACGAATGAGTTGTCGATTGCTATTGCAAGCCAGCTGCATAGTTGGCAACGGCATCAATTTCGATATCACTTAAGCGGTGCGCCAGAGTGCGCATCATCTGGTTTGGGTCGTTGGCTCTTTCGCCCGAGCGAAACAACTTAAGCTGAAGGGCTAGGTACGCTTTGTTCTGACCGCTCAGCATCGGAAAATTTGCAGCTGGGTTGCCTTTGCCAGAAGGGCTGTGACAACCAGTGCATGACGCTATTTTAGGCTCCGTGATACCACCACGATATATATTGGCACCTAACTCCAGGTTATCGTCTTCTGCTGCACCGGCAATTGGCGTCATTTCAGAAAAAAAGGCGGCCAGATCGAGAATGTCCTGATCTGAAAGCGCAGCAGCCATTGGGCTCATCAGTTGATTAGCTCGATCGCCATCGCGATAGTCCGTCAGTTGCTTGGCTATATAGCCTGCATGTTGCCCGGCCAGATTGGGATACTCCGGATTGATTGCTTTGCCGTCAGCGCCGTGGCAGGCAGCACATACTACTGATTTGCTCTTACCATTAGCAGCATCGCCTTCCGCCAGCAATGGACCGGATGTGGAAAGGGTACAAAATAGCAGCAGGCTGGCGAGCAGAGTCCGCGTGTTCATTAAACCTCCGAAGAATTTCAAATTAAAAAGTCGTTAAACTGTTGTGCAGCTATTGGCTGCAAAGATTAGCCAAATTTTAGCAGACTGCCGAGCGCTTCCATGAGTTGATACCAATGAATTCCATTTATTTCTCAACAGAATTTTTTGCCAGCGCTGAAAACCTGACTCAGTGCCCTGCCGTGGCTTCCGCTGAAGTCGCTTTTGCCGGTAGATCCAATGCGGGCAAATCGAGTGCCATTAATGCCATTACGCGCAATCACAAATTGGCGCGCACCAGTAAAACGCCCGGTAGAACACAGCTAATCAATCACTTTAAGGTCGATGAAACCCGTTTCCTCGTGGATTTACCAGGATATGGGTATGCGCAAGTCTCCAAATTGCGCCAAAAGGCCTGGCAGGCTGCAATGAAGCGTTACTTGACTCGGCGTGAAGCCCTGCGGGGTGTAGTGGTGGTGATGGATATCCGGCACCCACTGCAAGACAGTGATTGGTCCATGATAGACCTGCAGCAACAAGGCCATGCCGAGCTGCACCTGCTACTGACCAAGAGCGACAAACTGCCGCGTTCTAAATGCTCACAGGCGCTGCTTTCCGTGCAACGCCAATTGGAGGATGCAGGCGTAGCCGCCTCCATTCAGGACTTTTCCGCTCTAAAGGGGGCTGGGCTTAAAGACATGCACGGTGTGCTCAATGACTGGCTTTTTGACTCTCCAGCCGCTCACCATTCGCAAGGCGAATCGACACCGTGAAATCGCGTTACTTTTCGTAACACCGCAGGTGTTCTTGCTAATCAGATCACATTAGAAATTAGTTCAAAATTCCATAAATCATTGAAATATAAGATTATTTAAAATATTGATGGTGTGCTGGCGATTTACCTATAATCACCGAACGAGTTTTTATGGGTCTTTGAGGCACAAGCATTGTGACTTCGAATACCAAGGCGTAAGACGTCGATGTCCATATGCCCGGCCCCTCGAAGCTCAGTTGCCTGAATGCGTTCAGGTTCGAGATTGTTAAAAAAGTCATAAAAGGGTCAATACCCTGGAGGAAGGTTTATATGAGTAAGAAGCAGGCCCCATCAAGCCCGTGGACACGTCGTGACGTACTCAAGGCATCTGCCGCGAGCACAGCCATCGCCGGTGCACCGATGTTTTTTTCACGTCATGCCTATGGCGCGGAATTTTTAAACAACCCAGGTGACGGCGGTTCAGTCACTCTTGGTTTTAACGTACCTCAAAGTGGTCCGTACGCAGAAGAAGGCGGCGATGAGTTGCGCGCATTTCAACTTGCTGTTGAGCACCTAAATGGTGAAGGCGACGGCGGTATGATGAATACCATGCAGCCAAGCGCGCTTAAAGGTAACGGTATCCTCGGTAAGAAAGTTGAATACGTTACTGGTGACACGCAAACCAAATCGGATGCAGCTCGTGCATCTGCAAAGCGCATGGTTGAAAAAGACGGCGTATTAATGGTTTCAGGTGGTTCTTCATCTGGTGTGGCAATCGCTGTACAAAACTATTGTCAGGAAGCTGGCATTATCTTCATGGCTGGTCTTACGCACTCAAATGACACCACAGGTAAGGATAGAAAAGCGAACGGTTTCCGTCACTTTTTTAATGCTTTCATGTCTGGTGCTGCATTGGGTCCGGTACTTGAAAAAGCCTACGGTACAGGTCGTAACGCTTATCACCTAACAGCTGACTACACTTGGGGATACACTCAGGAAGCGTCTATCCAGGCTTCAACTGAAAACATCGGTTGGTCAACTGCTGAAAAGGTTAAGACACCTGTTGGTGCTGGTGACTTCAGCCAGTACATCACGCCTATTCTGAACTCTGGTGCAGATACTCTGATCCTTAACCACTATGGTAAGGACATGGTTAACTCTCTGACTCAGTCAATTCAGTTTGGTCTGCGCGACAAGCAAGTGAACGGTAAAGATTTCGTTATCGTTGTTCCTTTGTACTCTCGTCTGATGGCGCAGGGTGCGGGTGAAAACGTTAAAGGTATCTATGGTTCAACTAACTGGCACTGGTCTTTGCAGGACGAAGGCTCTAAAGCGTTCGTTAAGTCTTTTGGTGCCAAGTTTGGTAACCCACCTTCACAGGCTGCTCACACTTGCTACGTACAGACTCTTTTGTACGGTGATGCTTGTGAACGCGCTGGTACATTCGAGCCTTGCCAGGTTGGTGCAGCGCTTGAAGGTCATAAATTCGACGGTATGGGTAATGGCCCAACTGAATACCGTGCTGAAGATCACCAGTGCTTCAAAGATGTATTGGTAGTGAGAGGTAAGGAAAACCCATCTTCACAGTTCGATTTACTCGAAGTGGTAGAAGTCACACCTCGTGCTCAAGTTGAGTACGCGCCTGAGCATGAAATGTTTGCAGGTGGTGATTTGGGTTCTTGTAATAACGGCGCTTAGTAGCACCGATTGACGTACCCTATGGCCGTCCCATCACTTCCGATGGGCCGGTCTTTTTCACCCTAGAACTTTATTTTTACTACTGAAGACGCTGAAGCGATCCCGCCAACATGGGATTTGCCTCTAGAGCTTCAGGGAGTGTTATTTCTTGGACGCTTTAATTTTACAAATTCTTAACGGGCTCGATAAGGGTGCGGCGTATGCGCTTATCGCGCTTGGCCTTACACTCGTATTCGGGACATTGGGTGTCGTGAACTTTGCGCATGGCGCCTTGTTTATGCTTGGTGCATTTTGTGCGGTGACCCTGCATCGATTGCTCACAATCTCAACCAAGGTGCGAGACGAAAGCATTACGCTTTTTGAAGCCTATAAAGAGGTACCCATACTCGAATCCAAATTTCCGACCGTGGGGCCGTGGCTCGTTGACTATTCTGTTCCCCTTGCCATATTGATCGCCATCCCGTTTATGTTATTGGTGGGACTAGTTATGGAACGAGGTTTGGTTCGGCACTTTTACAAGCGTCCTCATGCTGATCAAATTTTGGTGACATTTGGATTGGCAATCATTATTCAAGAAATTGTTAGACATTATTATGGTGCTAATCCACTGCCTCAAGCAGCGCCAGATCTTTTTGTCGGTAGCGCCAATATTGGTGCCCTGTTTGGACTGGGTGACAACATCGTCTATCCCTGGTGGCGGATAATTTACCTATTCTTCTCTGCATTGGTTATCGCCAGTGTGTTTGCCTTTTTGCACCTAACCACTTTTGGCATGGTTGTTCGTGCCGGTATGCAAGATCGTGAAATGGTTGGATTGCTTGGTATCAATATCCAGCGCCGATTCTCTATTGTCTTTGGACTCGCTGCAGTCGTTGCTGGTCTTGCCGGTGTTATGTATACCCCCATATTGCCGCCTGATTATCAGATGGGTATGGATTTTCTTGTGTTGTCTTTTGTCGTAGTGGTTGTAGGTGGAATGGGTTCTCTTGGCGGCGCGGTACTGGCCGGCTTTCTACTCGGCATACTGCAATCATTCGCCTCCATGAATGAGGTTAAGAGCGTTCTCCCTGGCATCGATCAGGTCATCATTTATCTGGTTGCTGTAGTTGTGCTGCTGGTAAGGCCTCGTGGCTTGCTTGGCCGCAAAGGTGTGATGGAGGATTAATAAAATGAATAAATCTGCAATATCTGATTGGATTCTGGTGGTCTGTTTTGCCGCAGCGGTTTTGACTATGCCGATATGGCTGGCACCGTTTGGCGCAAATTATCCGGATCTTATGCAAAAATTCGCCATCTTTGGCGTGTTTGCCATTGGCTTTAATATTCTCTTTGGTTTAACTGGCTATCTTTCATTTGGGCATGCAGCCTTTCTGGGTGTGGGCTCATACACCGCAGTGTGGTCGTTCAAATTGCTAACGATGAATGTGATACCTGCCGTTATCTTTGCGATTGTTGTGTCAGGCATCTTCGCGTTTCTGATCGGTTTTGTTAGCCTGCGCCGTTCGGGTATTTACTTTTCCATCCTGACTTTGGCGTTTGCACAAATGTGCTACAAGCTGGCTTATTCAGTTTTAACACCAATTACCAATGGTGAAACAGCACTGCAGCTGACGTTGACAGATCCGCGCATCCTGGACTCTATGGCTGGCATTGCAGCTGGAAGAAGTCTGCCACTGACCAATTTCTTTGGCATTAAAACGACGGGAATAGCGGGTTTTTATTTTTGTGCCATCGTACTGATCATTGCATTCTTTATCGCAATGCGGATTACCCGATCACCTTTTGGCATGATGCTCAAAGCGATTAAATCGAACCAAACTCGTATGGCCTATACAGGCTTTAACACACGCCCTTACCTACTTTGGGCATTTGTTATCTCGGGTATGTATGCGGGGCTTGCAGGCGGCATGATGGCCGTTACCGATACGCTTGCTGGTGCTGAACGAATGCAATGGACAGCGTCAGGTGAGGTTGTTCTTATGACTATTCTTGGAGGCGTAGGCACACTGATTGGGCCAGTGCTGGGGGCTGCCATCATCAAGTACTTCGAAAATATATTCTCGGCCTTTAACAGATCCGAACTATTGGAAGTATTTTCTTTTCTGCCTGAATCTTTGCAGGGCTTCATGGCCTCCGCTGGCACAATGTTCGTTGGCGAAGGTTGGCATATGACGCTTGGTTTGATGTTTATGGTTGTGGTTATCTTTTTACCGGGCGGTTTGATGGAAGGGATACGTCGAATCGGACAACTCTTCGGTATTGGTCGTAAAAAGACAGTAGCTGATGCTGCAGCACCGTCGCAGGAGCAAGCTCATGGATAATGTTGTACTGCACGTTGCAGATGTGCACAAAAGCTTTGCAGGTCTACATGCGTTAAGTGATATTGATTTGTCAGTCCGTGAAGGCGAGACGCACGCTATTATCGGCCCCAATGGGGCTGGTAAATCAACGCTGCTTAATGTGTGTATAGGGCGGCTTAAGCCCGACTCCGGACATGTTGTTTTTGATGGCCAAAACTTAACGGGCAAGCTGCCCCACCAGATAAACCAGCTGGGTGTTGTTCGTGTATTTCAAACTCCGGAGATCTTCCCTGACCTCACACTACTTGAAAACGTCATGGTGCCTATACTTGCCAAGCGAGATGGCAGTTTCAAACTAAACTGGTTTAGGCGTTTTGGTAACGAAAAAGATGTGAAGGCACAAGCAGAAGAAGTGCTGACGGACGTTGGGCTGGGACATTTAATCGAAATTGATGCCAGCAGTTTGTCCCGTGGAGACAAACGGCGTCTTGAATTGGCGATGGGCTTAGCTCAGCAACCGCGTTTGCTATTGCTAGATGAGCCAACGGCCGGTATGGCCCGCCACGACACCAATGCCACAATCGATTTGCTCAAGAGCATAAAAGAGCGCGGAATGACCAAAGTCATCATTGAGCATGATATGCACGTGGTGTTCAGTTTGGCGGATCGCATATCGGTCTTGGCAGGTGGACGCATTATCTGTCAAGGAACGCCTGAAGAAGTCAAAGCCGACCCACGCGTTAAAGAAGCCTACCTTGGGGAGGAACAAGTATGAGTGCGCAGCCAACTGCTCAGGCAGACACTAACAGTTATTTCTCCGTCAAAGGTCTGAACTCGTACTATGGCGATAGCTATATTGTTCAGGACATTTCATTTGACGTAAGCGAAGGTGAAATTGTCGCGCTACTAGGTCGTAACGGTGCAGGTAAGACATCGACTTTACGATCCATTGCGCGTGCAGACGAGCCAGAAGTGCGTACTGGCGAAATATGGCTTAATGGCGATGCACTTCATGATAAAAAAGATTATCAGGCGACCCTTGGCGGTGTGCAGCTGGTGCCGGAAGATCGTCGTATTATCGGAGGTTTAAGTGTTGAAGAAAACATTGATCTAGCGGTTATTGAAGGCAACCGCGGCTGGAGCTACGAACGCATCTATGACTTGTTTCCACGCTTGAAAGAGCGTCGTAAGCAAGAAGCGGTTACGCTCTCTGGTGGCGAACAACAAATGCTGGCAATTGCACGTGCACTCTCAAGGGAAGTAAAGCTCTTGTTACTAGATGAGCCATACGAAGGGCTAGCGCCGGTTGTGCGACACGATATCGAACGTGCGCTTATTGAAGTTAAAAGTGAGGGTATTACCACTATTCTGGTTGAACAAAACGCCGTAGCTGCGCTGAAGCTTGCGGATACTGCATTGATTCTGGATACCGGGGAAATCGTATTTCGTGGTACTGCTCAGGAAGTGCTCGACAACGAGGAACTTCGTCATGAGTACCTCGCAATCTAGCTAGCGTGGTGGTGTTAGCTCATGTGCCGTGGGAAAATTCCTTTAGTTGCTTTTGTGATTTGGAATATACGATTACCGCTAGAGTTTGAAACTGGGTCAGGTGTATCGCCTGACCTTATTGATTGTTACTGATTAGCCTAAGGCACTGCGTAGATAAATTTCTTTAGGATACGTGTGTGTCAATGTGTAGGTCACGTACTCTCGTTAAATTTTGCTTTCATAGTCGCGTTGCCGTAAGTCAACTTTTTTATAGTCAACCCTTCTGCTTTTTGATTGGCAAGCCTTAACTGGTTTTCGCTGGTAGTGAGTTCCTGTTTTACCTTTTGCATTCTCGCTATTGATTTGTCTATTTCTGCGATTGCATTTTCAAAGTGCTTGGAAGCTGAAAGGTAATTTTTTGAAAAACCTTCTCGAAATTTAGATATTCTATCTTCGAAATTAGTGATATCAATCTCTTGGTTTCGCATCATGTTTAATTCTTGTTTGTATTTCAGTGAATTCATTGCCGCGTTGCGAAGAAGCGTAATAATTGGAATGAAAAACTGAGGCCTTACCACATACATTTTCAGAAATTTATGAGACACGTCTACTATGCCGTTGTTATAGAGTTCATTATCAGATTCCAAAAGGGAAACCAGAACGGCATATTCACATTTTTTGTTTGTACGATCTTTGTCTAATTTTTCGAAAAAATCTTCGTTTCTTTTCTTTGTAGCAGTTTCGTCATTCTCATTCTTCATTTCAAACATAATCGAAATGATTTCATTACCTTGTTCGTCATTTTCTTTGTATATGAAGTCACCTTTCGTACCGTCGCGAGAGTCATTGTCTTTCTCAAAATGTGCAGTCTGAAATGCAGTAGGCCTGAGTTTGTTGAATTCTATTTCGCAATGTTGCTCTAACGTTTCTCCAACCATTTTTGTTGAAAGCTTTTGTTTGAAATCTTTTAATCTGGAGATTTCATCATCTTTCAATTTGATCGTTTCTTCTTTTAGGCTTAATTTGTCTGAGTATTCTTTTTCAGTAGAGGCTTTTAGTAGCTCTTTTTCGTTTTCTTTTCCTTTTAACTCATGCTGAAGCGTGTCACGTTCTTTTTCTACTTTTTTCACGGCCTCAGATATTTCAAATTTCTTCTCTGAGCTTGCTTTTTCTATGGCTGATTCCAGTTTTGTAATCGCGATTTCTTTTGCTGCTAGTTGCTTGTTGAGCTCTGTTTCGCTTTTGGATTTTAATTCAGTGATTTCTCTTTCTTTTGCCGCAATTTTTTCTTGAAAAGAATTTTGTATATTAGCTTCTGCGAGTTTGACAGCGTTAATTTTATCCTGGTTGGCTAAGGCTAACCTTTCTTCTAATGCGGCATCAAACTCCTGGTCTCTGACCTGTTTTAGAATGGCGGCATAACCCGCTTCATCAACTTTGAATGCTTTCTTGCAGTTTGGGCAATTTATTTCATGCATGTATTTTTCTCTTCAATAATTTTGGAGTAGCTTACTGCGTTCTTACGATAACTCATAGCCACATTAAGTTTACATTCGACCCACTAGCTGTGCAGCGTATGAATTCCTGCGGCGAGTGAAATCCTAAAATAGATTAACCTTCGAAAATGATGAATCACAGAGTTTGGGTTACGTTGGCATAAGGCTTGGTTTTTTTCACTGCCCTATAAATTATACGCAGCGAGCAGGGCATCAGCAGACTTGGCGATGCAAAGATCTACAATAGAGGTAAAGGGTGCTGTGACTGGCACTGCCAGCTTGTGGGGTAAGTTGACGGACTCACTCTGCAGGGTGGCCTACGGGTAAGTCGATGTGTTGGAGGTTATATACCCAGCCTGCAGAACCGGGCTGAGAGATGTGGTATTTAGAGCAGTGTCCCAGGGCAGGCATCCTGCTCAAACTGCCCCAGTTGATTGGGGATCAATAACTTATCCGGTCAACAGTCGGCTAAAACAGCGGCCTGTAGACACTCTCAATAGCCGTCCCCACTCAAC
>CAYSZH010000006.1:57635-61392 GCA_964435305.1 uncultured Granulosicoccaceae bacterium | reverse complement strand
ACCCATGTCTGCGAGTACGAACCGGGCGAATTCCGCTCTAGCGGCTAACGTTTGCGCTGATACTAGGCTTCGCGTATGGCCATTGAAATGGTGTAGCTTTTACCTTGCTTGAGCTTCTTATAGTTACCAAACACCTCGGTAAACGAGCGTTTCACAAACTGGCGTAAGCCATTAATCGTGACAACCACAAATGATGCCCCGGGCTGCATACGTCGGTGCGCATCATCAAACGCAATATAAAACATTTCATTACCCACCTTGGCCGGCAAATTGGACACCACAAGGCTCAAGCTCACACCCTCCGGCACGGCACTAAAACCATTGCTTAGATAGGCTTCTGCGTTGCTAATCCCGTTGAGTTGCGCATTTTTGTTGCTGTACTCCACAGCCACGTAGTCCTTATCCACCAAATGCACCTGTCCCTGGGGACACTGCTTTGCGATCGCAAGGCCCAGCGGCCCGTAGCCGCAACCTAAATCCAAAGCCACCTCGTCAGAGGCCACTTGCAAGTGATCGAGGAGCATTAATGTTCCGTCATCAATCGCGCGCGGCGAAAACAAGCCCCAGGTCGATTGAAAACGCATCGGCACACCCAGAAGCTCTGCCTGAAATTGCTGATCAGCCCGCAATTTGTCGATGGCGTCACGGAGTTCCGTGTTGCGTTTAACTTTCAAAATATGATCCCAAGCCCCAATAAGGCCACAAAGTGTACAAGCAGAGCCTTAACAAGAGCGGGTACGAGTTGATAAAATGAACATTAAAGTAATATTTCGGCAGTTAAGATACATTATTGCTGCAAAGCATCACTGTTTTCGCTATGGTTTCACCGCTGATATTTAGGAGCTCACAATAATGCGGTTGATTTTACTGGGTAGTCCGGGTGCTGGAAAAGGCACACAAGCCGGATTCCTCACTGAGAAATTTGATATACCGCAGGTATCCACGGGCAATATGCTGCGCTCGGCTGTGAAAAATAACACGGCGCTGGGACTGCAGGCCAAAGCGGTTATTGATCGCGGCGATCTCGTCTCCGATGACATCGTGATAGGCCTCGTCAAAGACCGCATACAAGAATCAGATTGTCGCAATGGTTTCTTGCTCGATGGCGTACCGCGAACACTCGCTCAGGCTGAGGCTTTAAAACAGGCGGGCGTGCAGCTGGATGCTGTTGTCGAAATAGATGTGGCTCATAAAGAAATTATCAGTCGAATGAGTGGGCGACGCGTACACGAAGCGTCTGGGCGTAGCTACCATGTCGAATTTAACCCACCCAAGCAAGACGGAATCGATGACATTACGGGTGAGCCACTGGTACAGCGTGAAGACGATAAAGCAGAAACCGTCAAATACCGCCTGGATGTGTACGATGAAAACACAGCACCGCTCAAAGCCTATTACAGCGACTGGGCCGAAACAGGTGATACGAACGCGCCAGCCTTCATTAAAGTCAGTGGCCTCGGAGAGGTTGCGGAGGTGTTTGATAAAATCCTCGCTGCGTTGCCCTCAGTTAGCAACGATAGTTAGCAACGATAGTTAGCAACAAAAGCCAGCAAGGGTCGAAGGTGCGCAAATGGCCTTTGAGTGGTCGCTAGCGCGATGGCAGGGCCTGCTTCATACGCTGCAGCGTTGGCTCGGGTTGTTCGGACATCATCATATGCCCGCAATCTTTGAGCACATCAAGGCGTGCCCCAAGCATCTCCTGCAAGCCACGGCACATTTTTAAGGGCGTCATTTGATCATTAGCCCCGGCAATAATCGAAACCGGTGTGCGCTCTTTTAACCGAGATGCGGCATTTTCTCCGTCTTTGTAATCATTACATGCGTTCAGGTCGTTAAACAAAACATCTTTTGGCGCCCGCTCAAGCAAGGCTTCCATGCTGTTATAGGCGCTGACACCGGAAATCGGATTATTGCCAAGTTGCGAGGCATAGCTGTGGCCAAATAAATTAATCATATCGATTGCCGCATGCTCATTTTTTTTAGCCGCTGATAAAAGCGCATCGCCAACAGCCATTGGATAAGCACTACCTAACAGTAATAACCCTGTCAGCGGCGTGTCGCGAGTAGATGCGGCCTGCATAGTCACAAGCGAACCCATGCTGTGTCCGCAGTAGTACATTTCTTTATCGGACAACACGGTTTCTGCTGTGAGTGTATCCATAAGCAAATTGATCCAATCTGCATTGGCTTCGATGCTATTAAGTAGTGCTCCTTCACTCAAACCGTGACCAGGCAAATCGGGGATAACAACGTTGTATCCACGTCTGGCAAAGTAGCGCCCAATGTAAACCCAGACTGTTCTATCCAGCCCAGCACCATGCAACAAAAGCAGTGTCGGGAAATTCTCCTGCCACTGTGTACCGCCTTGCCCAACAAATACGGCTTGTCCGTCTATATCGATTTTCATTTGCTTACTCTCAAAGCACGCCGCAAGGCCTGTGACAAATCATTGAGTAGGTCTTGCGGATTTTCCAACCCGACTGACAAACGAACCAGCCCTGGTGAAACACCGGCTTCTATCAAGGCCGCATCGTCCATACGCGAATGTGTTGTGCTGGCAGGGTGAATGACCAGAGACTTGGCATCACCGACGTTGGCAAGATGCGAGAATAGTTGCAGCGAATCGATAAACGCACTACCGGCCGCGCGCCCACCTGCCAATTCAAAACTGAACACCGCACCGCAACCTTTGGGTAACAAGGTTTTTGCAATGCTGTGATCTGGATGATCAGCTTGTGAAGGATGATTAACTCTGGACACGGCTTCATGCTCACTTAAAAAATCCACCAACTGCTGTGTGTTACTGACATGTTTGTCCATGCGCATTGGCAAGGTTTCCAGCCCTTGCAATAGATGAAACGCATTGCCAGGTGAAAGCGTTGCACCAAAGTCACGAAGCCCCTCTTTGCGAGCTCGCACAATAAATGCGGCCGGCCCAAATTCTTCTGAAAAATTCATTCCATGAAAGCCTGCATAATTTTCCGTTAACTCGGGGAATCGACCAGAAGCCTGCCAATCGAAACGACCGCCATCGACCAAGGCACCGCCTACTGCTACACCATGCCCGCCGATAAATTTGGTTAAGGAATGCATGACGATATCGGCACCCAATGCAATAGGTTGCATCAAATAGGGCGTGGTGAGCGTGGCATCTACCACTAAAGGCAAGCCCTGTTCGTGCGCGATCGCCGATACAGCCGGAATATCCACTACCTCGCAGCGAGGATTTGCAATGGTCTCTGCAAACAGCATACGCGTATTGGGCCGTATGGCGGTTGCAAAGGCGGCTGGATCACTTGGATCAACAAAGGTGGTTTCGATGCCAAAGCGTGGCAGGGTATAGCTGAGTAAATTATGCGTACCACCATACAGCGAGCGCGATGCCACAATGTGCGTACCTGCGCCCGTTAAGGTAGCAATACCAAGGTGAATCGCTGCCATACCGCTGGCTGTGCAAACCGTGCCAACGCCACCGTCTAAGGCCGCGATTCTTTCTTCGAGCACAGCCACAGTCGGGTTTGAAATGCGTGAATAAACATGCCCTGCACGTGCCGCATCAAATAGAGACGAGGCCTGATCACTATCGTCAAACACAAATGAGGTACTTTGATAGATGGGAACCGCGCGTGCACCGGTCTGGGAATCTGGTCGATGCCCGGCGTGCAATGCCAGGGTGTCGAAGTCGAGTTTTTTTGGTCCGCTCATTCTAGTAACCTGTGTTTATGGCAAGTGCTGTGCTCAGTGCCAAGACTCAGCA
>CAYSZH010000006.1:0-57535 GCA_964435305.1 uncultured Granulosicoccaceae bacterium | reverse complement strand
GCCAAGACTCAGCATCAATTGATGCCGAATTCAACTTCTCTTTCGCGCTTAACAACATCATAGTGTTCTGCCAACAAATCGGCTTTGGTCACAACACCCAATAGTTGAGGCTTTTCTTTATCTGTAAGATCGACAACAGGCAGGTATTCCACTTGCTGCTCAGCCATACGCTGTAGCGCTGTGACAATGTTCATGCTCGTACCGGCAGCATATTCTTTATCCAGAGCGGCCGCTGTAACCGGGTGATCACTGCCCTCTTCCACAGCATGGGCTACCACCGATTGTAAGGTCAAACTGCCGTGAAACACATCGTCTTCGTCAACCACCATAGCAAGACGCTGGCGCTGTGTACCCATGTTGGATTCGAGTTGCCCAAGTGTACTATCCGGAGAAATTTTTGTGTAACGCTGCTGTATCAAATGCTCAATTCTGTGAGTCATCAGCAAGCTGATGTCGCGTCCGGAAGATATGTTGACGCTGCGAGTGGATAACTGCCAACGAAAAAAGGAACCATGCCCTGTCAGCGTCATTGTCGTGCTGGCAAATGCGGCCGCCGTCATCACCCCAAGTGTGATGTCGTAATTCTGGGTAAGCTCAAACACAATGAGTATGGTGGAAATAGGCGCGCCCAGCATAGCGGATGCAACGGCTGCGGTACCCACGATGGCATACACACCCTGGTCGGTAATAGTAAAACCGGTAAGGCTAAACAAAAACCAAAACGTCCCACCTAACATGGCCCCAATGTAAACAGCTGGGCTGAAAACACCTCCAGCAAAGCCACTACCAATTGCCAAGGCCACGGTAATTACTTTAAATACCAGTAACGAAAACAATAAATGTATTGCCAAATCACCACGCATGGCTTGATCTATCGCATCTGTACCGACGCTTAAAATCAATGGCAATTCAAGCGCCACCACGCCAATACAAAACCCGGCTACCGCTGGCCGTAAAAACGCTGGAATCGGCGTTTTTTTCCACAGCTTTTGAAACGAACTCACCAACGTAATGAGCATCCACGATACCCCGGCACCCAAAATACCCAGCAGGGCAAATAACAGAAGCTCCCAAAGAGATGAAAGTGAATAAGCAGGAATGTTGAACACAGGCTCACCGCCCAACGTCAGATCACGAACGACGACCGCAACCATGGCGGCTATGACAATGGGTGCAAACACCCGCAAGGTGTAATAGCCAACGATAACCTCCAAAGCAAAAATGACAGCCGCTATGGGTGTATCAAAACTCACTGTAACCGCAGCGGCAGCACCACAGCCGAGCATCGCAAGTGACTGTCGTCTATCAAGACCAATATGCTCTGCTATCCACGCGCTAACGGATGCGCCAATATGAACAGCAGGCCCTTCTCGCCCCAAAGGGGCTCCAACACCAATTGACAGTGCCGCCGCAATAGCAGCACCGATACCCGAGCGTACCGACATGCGCGCACTGTTTAGTGCACAGGCTTCCATTACATCTGCAATGCCGTGATAGCGCTGACCGGGCAGAAATTGCAACAACAAACCGACAAGCAAACCACCGACAGTCGGGATCAGCACCATGCGCCAAGCCGGCATTTGTGCTGCAATCTCGGCAAAGCGAATTTCAGATGCGGCACCATAGCCGAGCCATTGAACCAACAATATAAGCTTAATTAAGCCAACGGTGACTAGCCCAACCAGTGCACCAATGAATGCAGCAAGAATAAAAAAAACAATGCGGTTGCCCAGAGGCGATTGTAAGGTGGAACGCAGGTTCACTTAAATGATGTCCGCCCTGCGCAAACGGCCCATGCTGCGGTTAACGAACAGCTGGCGTAGTGCGGGCACGGTATCCAGGCCTAGTAACCCCAGCGCTCGCGCATGAGATGGCAAGCTGGCCTTGCCACGAAACGTGCGTGCCAGTAAATCGGTTAACTGTACGGTTTGCTGTTGGTCTTTACGTCTGGCAGACTCAAAAACGTTAAGAACATCATCAGCTCCTGGGTCACCTTGCTGCGACAGCACATTTTTTAAGTGCGCATGCAATACTGCGACATCTCTTAGCGCAAGGTTGTAACCCTGCCCGGCAACCGGGTGCAACAAACGCATCGCATTCCCCATCAACACAAGACGCTGATCAACCTGCCTGACAGCTTCGATACGCAGCAGCGGAACACCTATGCGCTCACCCACAGTCTGCAAGCGACCCAAGCGGAATCCAAACGCGCTTTGCAGCGCTTGCGCAAATTGATCATCAGACAACTTGTCAACAACCGCGAAGCGATCCGGGCTCAGACAAAACACATAGCTTGCATGTTGCGAAGGCCTTGGCAGCATCGCTAGCGGCCCTTCTGCTGCGAACCGCTCATAGGCAACATGATTATGAGGTTGTGACAGAGCCACATTACCCAGCACAGCAAATTGCTCGTAGTCAGTGTTTGTAACAGCAATACCCGCAGATTCCCGAATGCGCGAGCTTGCACCGTCGACCGCGATAACCAGCTTCGCATTTAGCGATGCCCACTGCCCGGCTTTTCGATATTCAATTTTTGCGGCAGTCTGCGTGACTGAAAGTTGTTCTACCTCGCACGAATCTAATACGCTAACGCCTGCACCATGAAGTTTTTTTTGCATTGAAGCGAGAAAAGCTTCATTACTGACAACATGCCCAAGTGCAGGCAATTGCTCGGTATCTGCATCGAGCCTGGTGCTTCCAAAGTAACCACTGTGAGAGACGTGAACTTCTTTGATCGCACAACTATCGGCGAGCTGCGCTTCCCATAACTGATGCGGTTCAAGTAACTCCACCGTAGCCTGTGAAAGAGCTGTACAAGCGCCAAGTGTGTGGAGAGGATTTATTTGAGAATGTTGCTCCGATGCTGAGCTTGCATGCGTACGCTGATCAACTAACGCAACTCTCCAGCCGGATTGCGCGAGTAGCAAAGCGAGCGGCGTGCCAACCAGGCCTCCACCCACAACAACAATATCGTATGCAGCATCCGTACTCACGAAGCACTCATCAAGCTCTCGATTTTTTCGATCGACTTAGGAATATCAGACGATAGAACATCATGGCCAGTTTTGGTCACGACGACATCGTCTTCAATACGAATACCGATATTGCGGTATTTTTTCGGGATTTTGCGTGAATTGTTTAAATACAGACCTGGCTCGATTGTCAGCACCATACCAGGCTCAAGTAAGCGCCACTCTCCGCTAATTTTGTATTCGCCTACATCATGCACATCCAGACCTAACCAGTGACCAGTGCTGTGCATGTAATAAGGTTTATAGGCTTCCTCTTTTATTAGCGATGCAAGAGAACCTTTCAAAATACCCAGATCGCGCAAACCTTGTGTAAGCACCTTAATTACGGCCTGATGTGGGTCGTGCCAGTGACCACCCGGGACAACGGCCTCTATAGCGGCAAGCTGAGATTCAAGCACAATGTTGTATACGGTTTTTTGAGCTGCAGTAAACTTGCCATTGACTGGAAACGTTCGCGTGATATCCCCAGCATAATACTGATACTCTGCACCTGAATCGACAAGCACAAGCTGCCCATCCTCAAGTACGGACCGGTTTTCTGTGTAATGCAGAATGCAGCCATTTTCACCTGAACCCACAATCGGCAAAAACGCATGTGTGCAGCCCTGCTTTTTGTATTCGTGAATCAGACTGGCTTCAAGTTCGTATTCGTGCATGCCCGGCTTGCACGCCTGCATGGCAGCCTTATGACCTTTTGCAGAAATTTGCGCCGCTTTTTTTAACAGCGCCAACTCGTTGCGGCTTTTCTGGATACGCATTTCGTGCAGGTGATAATCAAGCGATATAAACGCATCAGCCTCAGCACCTGCTCGCCACTTGGAGCGTGCCTGATTCAGCCATCCTAACAATTGAGAGTCAAACTGCTGGTCTTTACCCAGCGTATGGTAAACAAGCTTTTTACCTTCGAGTAAGCCAGGTAAAATTTCATCTATATCGGATATTGGAAATGCATCATCAGCACCCAAGGCTGAGGGTGCGCTTTCTATGCCTAAGCGGCGGCCGTGCCACACCTCTTTTAAGGGATCACTTTCGCGACAGAACATAATGTACTGCCCCGCTTTTCGACCCGGTATCAACACCATCAAGCATTCAGGCTCTTCAAAGCCTGTTAAGTAATAGAAATCACTGTCTTGTCTGAATGCATACTCGCTGTCGCGGTTTCGCCTTGCAACATTTGCCGATGGAATAACGGCGATAGAGTCATCCCCCATGATGCGCATGAGTGAGCGTCGTCGACGCTTCAGTTCAGCTGCGAATGTTTTACTAATCATTGTTTAACTTTCATAGTGAAGCTGACGTAGTAGAGCTGACATAGTTATGACAAAAGCCCGTTATAAATTTTAGTGCAGTTTTGCCTCTGACTCGGTCACAGGCTTAAGTTCTTCCTGGATTAACAACACACCCACGCGAACGTACTCCTGTAATTCCATAAAAGCGCTTTCGTCTTCATCGCTCACTTCTGCCTGAGCGTTTTCTGAGAAATCTTCTGTTGCACCTGAGTCTATCTTATTAAAATCTTCGATGAGCTCACGGGTATCGGATGGAAACGATTTATTGCCTCTGGCCGCGGCACCCAAACCCACACCATAGGTAAACCCAGCACAAAAATCACCCAAGGCCCGCAAACGTTTGGGCAGCTCGATGGTCTCAGCCGGCCCGATGGTTTCAAACGTCAGCTCGCTGGCGTGCAGGGATGCCACGATTTCCGAAAACCAGTCATCTAACATCTTGATGTCGCTTGCGCGATCGGCCACCGTAGCCGGATCGAGGCTCGCCGCTTCCAGTAATTCCACAAACCAGGTCTTTTTGGCTGTGGCCGTCGTTTGGGCGCAAAGGAGCCCACAAAGCAGCCCCTGTGCTTCACTGACCGGAATGGGTACATCTAATCTGCGAAACAATCCTGAAAGATGGTCAAATTGTGTGCTCACGAAGACTTGAAGCTTGCTTGAAAGAGAAGACTCCAGTATACAATGCACTGTGTAGCAACGCAGGTTAGATACATGAGTCAGTCCACAGTCAGCCAGGAGTTTTCGCGCCTCGAAACGCGACTTAACGACGTTATACAATTGTGTGACAAGCTTCGCCAAGAAAATACGGCCCTGAAAGATCAGCAAAATGAGCTTGTCGAAGAACGTTCACGTCTTATCGAAAAAAACGAGACAGCCCGTGCGCGGGTTGAACAAATGATCACGCGACTGAAATCGATGGAAACCAGTCAATGAGCAATCAGCCTAATTCTGACTCTAACGAAGCCAAACCGTTTCGGTTGCGCATTTTGGATAAAGAAGTTCAGATTGCCTGCCGACCTGACGAAAAAGATGATCTGGCCAGAGCAGCGGCGCATGTCGAACAATCAATGCGTGAATTACGTCAAAAAAACGCATCATCGAGTATTGAAAAGCTCGCCATAGTCACCGCAATCAATACCGCCAACGCATGGCTTAATTCGGATGGAAGCTCGGATGAAAGCATAGCTAAAAACAAACCCGGTTCAAAAACAGCAAGTTCAGCTACAACAGGTTCAGACTCGTTAAACGATCAGGCATTGGTCGATCAAATGGCATCAATGAACGAAAAGCTGGATGCTTTGCTGGAAGAGAATTAAATAACGCGTTTAAGTTAACAAATTACTAACCCACCTTGCTTGCGCGCACTGCATGTGATCGTGCTACCCTTCCCAATGTATCTTCTGCGGTGTTTGTTATCCGGTTGGGTATATCCCTTGAGCCTAATTTCTCACCCCGGGGGAGGTCTGGTCGCTGTTGTTGTGCACGTCCGCTACGGCGGAAAGCCTGATACGGTTCCAATCACCCCCACCTGAACCGATTGGTTCAAGGTAGCACACCAGAGACGGCATTTGTGGTTGATACACCTCCAATAAAACAAGCTGAACAACAGCCCGAGCAGCAAGACAAGCAGCGCCAAGCGATGCGTAATCACATCATCGCACAACGTAAAGCACTGACTACGCGTCAGCTTAAAACGGCTGAACACGCTTTACATAAATTAATTAAGCCCTTTGTAAGCGAGGTCAAAACACTTGCCGCATATAACGCAATCAATGGCGAAATCTCGGTCGATACTACAATCACTTTCGCACAGCACCAAGGCATAGTGACTTTGCTGCCGATCATGCGTGGTGAAGCACTTGTTTTCGCACCGTTCGATTCGTCCACGCGGTTAATAAAACGCCGCTTTGGCATTATGGAGCCCGACGTACCCGATTCTCAATGCTTATCTGCCAGCGTGATAGACATTGTACTTGTGCCATTGGTGGCGTTTGATGAAAACTGTAATCGGATGGGTATGGGCGGCGGATTCTATGATCGCAGCTTTGCTCAAAGACGCACAACGGCGGCCCCTCCTACACTAATGGGGGTTGCACATAATCTGCAAAAAGTGGATTCTGTGTATCAAGAATGGTGGGACGTTCCGCTGGATTACATCGCCACAGACCACTCCCTGTTTACTCGCCCAGACAAGTTAGCCAGCACCTAAAGCCGCGGTGCGTTTGGAGATCAGCGTTGGACCGTTTCAATCTTGGCGAACACAGCAAAGCCATTACCACAAGCTCTGATGATGCACAGCGTTATTTCGACCTGGGTCTTAATTGGTGCTACGCATTTAATCAAGAAGAAGCTGTTGCCTGTTTTCGCAAAGCCCTTGAACACGACCCGGAATGCGCAATGGCCCACTGGGGTGTTGCTTATGCTGCCGGTCCTTTTTACAACTACACCTGGCGTGACCTGAGTGATCGCGAAGCGATAGATAAAACACGCCTGTGTTTTGATCATGTAAAAATCGCTCGCTCACTTTCTCAACAGCTTGAACAGCCTGCACGGGCAAACACGCTGTCTCCAACAAGCGTTGCGCTCGAACAAGCGTTAATTGAAGCCCTGAACTTGCGCTTCCAAAGCCCAAACCCTGTCAGCATGGCCGAATTCGATGCTTGGGATGATGCCTATGCCAACGCAATGCGTCTTGTATACCAAAGTTATAAAAACGATCACGAAGTCATGGCTTTGTTTGCAGAGAGCTTAATGATGCGTACGCCTTGGAAGCTATGGGATGTAAAACGCGGAGTTCCACCATCGGGCGCTGATACCTACGAGGCACTGGGTGTTATTGAACGCTCTATAACGATGAACACGCTGGCCGGCACCGAGCAGCATCCAGCCATCTTGCATTTACATATTCACGCCACCGAAATGTCCTTGCAACCAGAACAGGCCTTGAGCTCTGCTAAACAGTTAGGGCCATTGTGCCCAGACGGCGGGCATCTGCAACATATGCCAGGGCACACGTACTTCTTGTGCGGTCAATACGAAAACGCAAAGCGTGCCAGCATCAAAGCCATTAAGGCAGACGAAAAATACCTGGAATATGCCGGGCCTTTTAACTTTTACACTACAGCGCGTTGCCACAACTTGCACTTGATGATGTACAGCTGCATGTTCTTGGGTCAATTTAAGCCAGCTTGGAACGCGGTACTGACTATGCGCCGTACGCTAAGCAAAGAGGTGCTGTCGATGCCAGACCAGCCTCAAATGACCGTGACCATGGAAGGCTATTATTCAATGGGTATTCATGTACTGGTGCGCTTTGGGCGCTGGCAAGACATCATCAAGGAAGCCGAACCCGATGATGCTTCATTGTATTGCGTGACAGTTGCCATGCTGCATTATGCTAAAGGGGTGGCTTATGCCGCTCTTAAACAAGCGGCAAAAGCACAAGCGCAGTACACAGCATTGTTAAAAGCCATACAAAACATACCGGCGGAGCGTTACTTTTTTAATAACCCGGCGCTGGATATACTGGCCGTGGGCTCAAGCATGCTCCGTGGCGAAATGGCATACCACGAGGGTCGCTTTGATGACGCCTTTCACCATTTGCGCGAAAGCGTTTCCTTATCAGATGCATTACATTACAGCGAGCCCTGGCCATGGATGCATCCGCCACGACATGCATTGGGCGCACTACTGGCAGAACAAGGTCATTTTGATGAAGCAGACGATGTATTTCGTACGGATCTTGGACTTAACAACAATCTACACCGCTGCGCACAACACCCCGATAATGTCTGGGCGCTATTAGGCCTGGTTGAATGCTTAAGGCAACGCGGTGATGCACATGAGCTCCGTGAATTTGAAACCAAATTAGCCATTGCCATGGCCAAAACAGATATACCCATTAGTTCAGCTTGCCTTTGCAGGGCTGCACCATGATCGCTAGCCTAATGATGTACCAGCGCCCTGAACTAAACGATGCGCACAAAGCGTTTTGGACTGCTATCCGGTCGCAGCTAAAACAAGTATCAATAGACAGCCCACCGACCTTATCTCAACACACAAATGAATTTGATGTTTGGCAACATCCTGAGCTTGTACTAAGCCAAACCTGCGGCATGCCCTATCGGTGCTGGTTACATGACAAAGTAACACTGGCAGGAACACCAGACTATGGTATTGAAGGCTGCGATGCTGGCTATTATCACAGCGTAATTGTGGTCAATAAAAATGACAGTCGCAGCGCAGCGGAAGAATTCAAAACCGCTGTATTCGCCTACAATCAGATTTTTTCACAATCTGGGTTTGCAGCCGCCTACGAATATTTCAAGCAATTCGATTTTTGGTTTACGCAGTTGTACCAAACGGGCTCGCACCGGCTTTCGGCGCTAAGTGTTGCCAATGGCACCAGCGACATCGCGGCAATTGATGCTATGACATGGAAGTTGCTGTGTCGCTACGAAAGCTGGACAAGTGAGCTACAAATATTTGCCAAAACTTGCGCAACGCCCGGCTTGCCGCTTATCACGTCACAGAAGCACGATGGCAAATTGGTTTATCAAAGCGTTGCGTCAGCGCTAATGCAAATCTCAGACACTCATCGAGAACAGCTTGGCATTAAAGCTTTAGTGGCTATTGAAAAAGAGCACTATTTGGCGATACCTAATCCACCGATAGTAAATTCGATGAACATCGTGCGGTGATATTCCCTCATGCAGCGCACTCGATCAACAAACTTTCAATAATCGGAACAGCATGATAAACAAACCCATAACGCATCTCGTTTTCGACCTCGGAGGAGTCATCGTTGAGCTAAGAGGAACACCCATTCTCAATGCATGGGTCGTTGGCGAACACAGCAATGAAGCCCTTTGGGAAATGTGGTTGACCTCGCAGGCACCTCGACAATTCGAATCTGGCCGAATAGGAAAAGAGGAATTTGCCGCCATGATCGTTGCCGAGTTGTCCCTTGATGTATCCGAAGAAGATTTTCTCGAACATTTTTCCAGCTTACCTGTTGGGCCTTACCCAGGCGCTTTGAACCTTTTGCATTCGCTCAAAGAACACTACACAACCGCGCTGTTTTCAAACTCAAACGCATTGCACTGGGATAGAAAAATGAATGAAATGCGCTTAAAAGATGCGTTTCATCATCACTTTGCATCGCACTTGATGGGCAAAGTAAAGCCAGATGCAGCAGGCTTCGCAGAGATCGTTACAAGCTTGGGTGCATCGGCATCGCACATTCTGTTTTTTGATGACAATCAGATTAACGTGAAAGCCGCGCAACTGGCAGGCTTGCAGGCTGCTCGCGTAAACGGAATTGAAGAGCTGAAAGAGGCGTTAACGCTTAATAATATAAGCTGGTAGAAACAACACCAATTTCTGTGCGGGTAGCAGTGATGCGGGCAATATCGACCATGGCATAGACAACCTAAAGTTTTATCAAGCTAAGCAGCGGCTGACTCTTACGCAACCGTATCAGTTCCCTTGAGTCATGTAATTGCAAATTATCATCAAAACCGATATGGTCATACACAATCCACGCTTAACAAACGGGTGATTAAGCATGTCTAAAAGTCATTGGATGCTGGCCAGCATGGTCGGTCTTTTTTTGTCTGGCCTACTACTAACAAGCACTGTTATAGCGCAAGACAATCCGAGTTCACCGCCAACATCAGGCATGCTGGAAATGTGGAAGCCCGGCGACACCGGCCAGCGAATGCGCATTCGTGGTCGTGTCACAAGCCCAGATGGCAAGCCACTCGCCAACGTCACAATTCGGTTTCGGCACGCCGATAGCACAGGCACTGACAGAAGCTACTATCATGGCGAAGTCATCACCAACAACAGAGGCGTTTACCAGTTCGGTTCAGCTATCCCCGGAAACAATCATCGCCTGAGTCATGTCCATGTCTACATCAGCCACCCTGGTTTTCAGTATGTAGACACCGAATTTCATTTCAAAGATGACCCCAAAGCAAGCCCGGATGATCCAAATGCGATATTCCTTGAAGCTGGCGAGGCAGATGGTGAAAAAATGATGTACGGCCGTTGGGATATAGCGCTTGCTACTCAATGAACCTGACAATGCGCTTGCTTAGAAACCCTGCGCGCCTCTGAATATAAATGCGCATCAACACATAAACAGGCAAACACAGGCGTTCACGGATATCTACAGACTATTCCTACCGGATAGAACCCGATGCCTTTTTATAATGCGCTACACCCTTTTATTACAGTGTTTTTGTCTTTATATGGCTGCTGGTTCAACGCCGCTCAGTGCACAAGTGCAGGTGCAGGAACTGTTGGCAGTGCAACAAGAACAAGAACAAGAACAATTAAAGCACGAGTTTTACTTTACCCGCGGCATTTACAGCGACGACTTCGGCCTTGGAGATGAATCAGGTGGAAGTTGGTCAGTTGACTACCCCAAAGCAGATCGTCTTTTTTTATACGCCTTAGATCGTTTAAGCATCGTCAGTGCTTCTCCAGATGAAAACGCGGTGCAACTCACCGATTCGCAACTCGGCAATTTCCCGTTTATATACGCCCTGGAAGTGGGTGCTATGCAGCTCAATGACGATGAAGTAAACGCATTGCGAGACTATTTGCTCGCAGGCGGCTTTCTGTTTATCGATGATTTTTGGGGCAGCTGGGCCTGGCAAAATTTAGTCGAACAAATGCAACTTGTATTTCCCGACCGAGAGATTATCGATCTACCGCCCAGCCATTCTGTTTTTAATATCATGTACGACATAGAAGAGGTCAAACAGGTCCCTAACTTACATAATGGCACCGATTTCGAGAGAACGGGCATCACCCATGAAGATGACGGCATCGAGGCACATGTGCGTGGCATCGTCGATGACAATAACCGTTTAATGGTGCTCATCAACTGGAACACAGACCTTGGAGATGCCTGGGAGTGGGCCGATCACCCGGAATACCCGTCCTTTTTCTCAAACTATGCGGTCCAATTAGGCGTCAATAGCGTGATTTATGCGATTACCCACTAATAAGAACTGAGTTGTTATCCAGGGTGGTGATCACTTACGTTGAACTCGCTACCGAAGAAACAGTTCCAGCGCCTGATTATCCGTTTCGTCTTCACAGTAAAACCCCAGTGCACTAACAAAGTCTTCTACCTCACCATTTTCAGCTTCCGGCAGCTGTATGCCCACCAACACACGCCCATAAGCCGCACCATGATTTCGGTAATGGAAAAGCGAAATATTCCAGCGCTCTCCTACATTGTTAAGAAAATCCAGCAATGCACCGGGGCGTTCAGGAAATCGAAAGCGAAATACGCGTTCGTTATCCAGACTGGCATGCCCACCAATCATATGCCTGACGTGCAGCTTGGCCGTGTCGTTGGCGCTCATATCAAGCACCTGCAAACCTTGCTCCTCTAAGCTTGCAATAAGCTCTATGCGCTCTGAATCGCCACCTGCAAGTTCGACACCGACAAACACATGGGCTTTTTCCGGGTCGGCATACCGATAGTTAAATTCGGTAACACTACGTCTTCCCAGCGCTTCACAAAATCGACGAAAACTACCAGGCTGCTCATCGATGGTCACCGCTAAAAGCGCTTCGCGGCTCTCACCAATTTCGGCGCGCTCGGCAACATGTCGTAATCGATCGAAATTGATATTGGCACCACTGTTTATACCGATAAAAGTCTTACCCTCGATTCCATTATCAGCTGCATATTTTTTTATACCCGCCACGGCCAGCGCACCTGCAGGCTCTGTTAGTGTGCGAGTTTCATTAAAAATATCTTTAATGGCCGCTGACATTTCGTCAACGCTTACCAGGACCACCTCATCAAGGAACTCACGGCAAACCTTGAATGTCTCTTCACCAGCACGCTTAACTGCCACGCCATCGGCAAACAATCCCACCTGATCCAGATCGACGCATTTATCGGCTTTAAGGGCGGCATGCATACAGGCCGCATCGATCGGCTCAACGCCAATGATACGCACGTCTGGTCGGATGTATTTCATGTAGGCAGCGACACCGGCTGCCAACCCACCACCACCGATTGGAATAAACACAGCATCTAGATCGCCCTGGTGCTGCTGACACAGCTCCATACCCACTGTGCCTTGGCCTGCGATGGTGTCAGGTGCATCGAATGGATGAATAAACGCATAGCCCTTTTCAGCTTCAATTTTGTGCGCATGCTCTAAGGCGACGTTAAAATCATCCCCGTGCAGCACCGTTTGCGCCCCCAGTGCCCGTACCGCATCTACCTTGATACTCGGCGTGGTTTGCGGCATCACAATAATGGCCGGCAGATTCAGCGCCTTGGCCGTCAGCGCAACACCCTGAGCATGATTCCCTGCACTGGCGCACACAACACCTGATACAGCTTGTTGCTGCGTCAGTTGGTAAATTCGATTAAAAGCACCACGACACTTAAACGAAAATATGGATTGCTCATCTTCGCGCTTAAGCAACACCCGGTTATTGACTCTGGCCGAGAGTAAAGGCGCGTCGTGTAAGCGTGTTTCGCAGCTTACGTCATACACTCTGGCTGAGAGTATGCGTTTGATATACTGTTGGTGAAAGTCACTCATTTCTTATCTTTCTGACAAGGGCAGACCAAAGCCAATCAATGTACTCGGTTTTAACACCCTTGTGGGCACCATTCTCCTCATCTGGATTCCACCCCAATGCATAAAGGCAAATTGGCCGCAGCAAATGCTGCGCTTGAGTATGTTGTTCCGGACACTGTGCTGGGCCTTGGCTCAGGTTCAACCGTGGATATTTTTGTCGACCTGTTGGCGGAAAAGGGCATTCGGCTGCAAGGTGCTATCGCTGCCTCAGAAGCCACCGCTAAGCGATTAACATCTCATAGCATCGAAGTGCTCGACTTAAATTCAACAGGCTCTCTGGATCTGTACATAGATGGCGCTGATGAAGTTAACCCAGCGCTGCAATTAATCAAAGGCGGGGGCGGTGCACTCACGCGGGAGAAAATCATTGCCGCCGCCAGCAACCAGTTTGTCTGTATCGCCGATGCGAGCAAGGCCGTCGATGTTTTGGGAGAATTTGGCTTGCCAATAGAAGTCATTCCGATGGCAAGAAGTTATGTTGCCAGAGAGCTTGTGACGCTCGGGGCCGACCCCGAATACCGAGAAGCACCACGCACAGATAATGGCAATCAAATACTCGATTGTTATGGCTTATCCATTGAAGACCCGATAGCGCTTGAACACATGCTTAACAGTATTGCAGGCGTGGTGTGCGTTGGATTGTTTGCCGAGCGCCCGGCCGATGTGCTTATCCTTGGAGACAAAGCCGGCGCAATCGAAAAGCGCGAACCGTAAAGCGACTTACGATGTGCCACTACTTGGGCGATTTTTACGGCGCCGGTGATACAATCTTATCAATCGAATCCGCACCCTAAATGGTGCACACTATATCGGACATAACACTATGAACTACACAGTTTATCTCTCTGGCGAAATTCACAGCGACTGGCGTGAGCAGATCATCGCAGGTGCTAAAAAGGCTGGCTTACCCGTTGTGTTTACGTCAGCTGTCACTGACCACGCCGCCAGTGATGCTGCTGGTGATGTACTGGGTGATGAATCAAACGGTTTTTGGCGAGATCATAAATCGTCAAAGGTTAATTCGATCAGAACTCGCGTACAAATTGAAAAATGCGATGTGGCTATAATTCGTTTTGGTGACAAGTACAAACAATGGAACGCTGCGTTCGATGCAGGCTATTGTGCGGCCCTTTCAAAGCCGTATATCACCTTGCACGACGAATCAATCATTCACCCATTAAAAGAGGTTGATGCTGATGCCTTGGCCTGGGCCCAAACGCCGCAACAGGTTGTAGAAGTCTTAACGTACGTTACGACAAAATAAACAGTCGATATAACGCTACAGGCTGCCGTAAGCCACCATTTTTAAAGGCAGCCGCATCACGATACTGGTGCCCGTACCAGGGCTCTCCGCCTTGACCTCGCCACCATGCTGCGAAACAACCTTGGCCACAAACGCAAGCCCTAGCCCAATACCCTGAAACTGTTTAGCCACCTTGGCATCGCGCTTAAAACGCGTAAAAAGCTCACCCATCATAGCTGGATCGATACCAACGCCTTCATCCTTCACGGTCAGCTGCACGTGTTCCGCTCCACGCCGGGTTTCAATCCAGATCGTGCCACCTTCGGATGAATATTTAATTGCATTACCAATAATGTTGGCAACTGTGCGCTCGAGCGAACCTGCATCACCGTCCATCCACATATCGCTATCATCCGTGTCGAGCTCAAACTTTATACCTCGGCTGCGCGCCTGTGGCATCAGCTGATCCAATGCGTTGTCCACCACGGCATTAAACAACAGTTCATCGAACGATTCAGCTGTGAGTGAATCTGCGCGTGCAACGTTTAATAGATCATCCATCATGCGCAGGCTGCGATTGATATTAGCCTCTATGCGTTCCGCACTGTCAGTGTCAATGACATTGTCTTCATCACTTTCCAAAAGGTACAAGGCCGATATAAGAGGTGATCGAAGATCATGCGATAAATAGTCCACCATTTCGGCACGACCTCGCTCAGCACTTCGTATTTGGCTCACATCGATTACCGTTGCGCACACTAATCGGTCCGCAAGATCATCGCCAACCGTATTAAAGTTGATAATAAGTTCGCGCTCGCCATCCACAGAGGTAATCTGCCATGGCTTGCCCTCGAGTATGAGATCCTGCATGCGTCTATGCTCCTCATCACCACCGCGTTTGACGACCGTTTGAACAAAATCGACCAACAAAGGATTAACCTTTACGGCAGGCATCAGGGCAAACACCAACTCATTGCCTCTGACCATTTCACCAGCCGCGTTCCACACCAGAAAACCAGCAGGGCTACCCTCAAGAATCGAATCACTAAACGCGCGCAGGTTTCTCAATAGCGCAACCTGATCACTGAGTTTTAAGGTGTTCACCTGCAAGCGTTCAATGGACCCTGATAAGGGCGCAGGCTTTGTGCGAGATTGAATACGTGCCAAGGTATCGATATAGCCGGTTATGCTTGGCGCCAGTGTGGGATCCTCGATTGCGATACTGATTTGCAATCGCCCCGGGGTCGGATACCGCTTGCTATAGACATTGCGTTCTCGCACCCATTTGTTCAGTGCAAAGCTATCGGCTGTGACCGGCACTGGTGTATCACTATTGAATTGCTGGCCTTTTGCACTGAAATGCCAAGAGCGTATTGGCAGGTGTTTTTGTGCGTTTCTAAAAAAGTCTGCCAACAGTTTATTGTCAGTATTATCCAGTTGTGAAATCGGTTCCAGCATCGCCGTTTCTCTTTCAAGAAAACGATTCAGGTAATTGAGACGATTCCAACTCCATAATATATAACTAACAAAAATGGGCACGCTGGCCGCAAGAGGCGGGTACCAACTGTGAATATATCGATACAGAATAAAACTCAGAAGAATAGGCAGCAGCGAACCCACAATCGCTATTAATAGCCCCCATTGCGGTCTTGCCTGCGAATACACCACCAGCATTAGTGGCAACAGTAGCAGGGCAACTAAAAACGTCACACGGTTACCAAGCGTAATGACCAACTTTTCATCTTCAAGTGCAGCGTAGATATTGGCGTGAATTTCGACGCCCGGCACCGGTTGGTCCAAAGCCGATACCGGTGTAGGCAGGACATCGAGAATGCCCGTGCTGGTGATACCGACAAACACGACCTTATCTTTAAGCGCCTCTTTTGTTAATCGCCCACTGATAATGTCCGCAGCGGAAAAATTAGGTATGGTGCCTCGTGGTCCGTAAAACGGTATCAGTGCTTCGTTATCCTGCTCCCATTGATTTGGGATATGACTCAGGGCGATGCTCGAACCCGGCAACGATGGTCTATCGCTATCATCAACCGCGTTAAGTTCGGCATAAGCGGCTAATGGTAGGGCTGACCAATGCGGGCTATTAAAACCACCCTTAAGAAACACCCGCCGCACAATCCCGTCGCTGTCAATTGGCAAATGGATATGCCCTAATTGATTGGCCTTTCTTATCAATACCGGCAACGGCAACTTCTCCCGTACATCCTGCCCGGCCCGGCCCTCAGTTAACACAGGCAAAATCACGACAGGCAGTTTGCCAATGGCTTCGGCCAGCCGCTCATCAACGCCAGGCTCGTTGGAAGGTTCGACAAACAACATATCGACGACAGCGGCTTTAACGCCATACTGAGCGAGCTGTTCGAACAGAAGTACCTGTATATCTCGCGACCAGGGCCAGCGGCCCAGCTCACGCAAACTAGCAGGATCAATGGCTGCGATCGCAACCGATTCGGGAGGTGTGGCTTGGTTGAGGCGCACCCAGCTGTCATGCAGTAGCAAGTCAACTTTTTGGGTAGCGCCACTCCAGTTCAGCAGCCAGGTGAGCAGCAGCAGCAGGGCATAAAACCCAAGTAACGAAAGAATCGTTATGCCACTTCGACTTGGAGCCGGCGAAATCGCCATAGCTTAGTCGGTACTCGTATGCTCCTCAAGCCGGTAGCCGTGCTGATAAATCGACGTAAGCTTCCAACGTTCTGAGGCAAGTAGTTTGAGTTTCTTACGCAAACGGCTCGCGTGTGTATCAACCGTTCTGGTGTTGAGTTCTGCCGATGTGCCCCACACTGAGGTCAGTAAGTGTTGTCTCGACAACACGCGCCCTCGGTTGCGGAAAAGAAACAGCGCCAATTCGTATTCTTTTTCGGTGAGCTTGATGACCTCATCTTCCAAACGCACCTGCCGATTGGAGGTATCGAATGTATACGGAGGGCACTCAAGCATCTCAGTTTCAGGTTGTGCTCGTCTTGCCAATGCATAGAGCCGTGCAAGGAGTTCGTGCTGGCGTACCGGTTTGGCTAGATAATCATCCGCACCTGCTTGTAAGGCCGTGACAATATCTTCTTCTGCCTGACGCGCTGTAACGAAAATGATCGGGATATCGCTGGTGAGCGTTTTACGAATCCAATGCAGAACCTCAAGGCCTGAGCTGCCAGTTTCGAGCGTCCAGTCCAATACAACAACATCGTAACTCGATTTACGGAACGCGCGCTGGAACTCTTCTGCCGTGTTAAACACACCACAGTGATAATCCTTGTTTTCTATCCAGCCACTGACTCTGGCTGCTTGTTCATCGTCATCCTCAAGCAATGCAATGCGTAATTTCTGCCGCTCTGACATGCGCGAATAGTCCCCTTTTTTCTATCTGGTTCTGCTGATTAGTAGTACTGATCGAGTGCGTTAGGTTTTTATGCTGGCAGCTTTGCAATTGTAAACGTGCTTCCCTGCAGACATCGCAAACCAGTGAAGCCTGATTCAATGCCTACAAGCAGCCGATTAGGACGCCATTGGCTGAACTCGTGCATTCAACAAACGCTCAGTTTGTAGCGTATTTTGCCTTGTTTCTTGTCACTGGGGTAGCAATTTGGACGATGTGGCGCTCAGAACGGCGATTGGTACACGAAAAAAAGCCTGCCAACCTCTTATGTGAACAAGCAAAGTGTGATGAAACGCTATAAAATCAGATAGTTACGGCTGCGCCAGCTCATTGACGCCTAGGCAATGGAATGAAAATAAATTCACATCGGTTTATTCAATTCCACATCGGAGCTGGCGATTGGGTTGAAATAATGCCGTCCACCATCCAGATTCCGAACTTGTTCTACCAGGCGAGCCACATCGGTCGGATTGTCAGCAATATTGATATCGCTGGCATTGACGATCAGTAAAGGTGATTCGGCATACTCGTGAAAAAAACGTTCGTACACCGTTATCAGCTGTTGCAGATAATGGCTGTCGATGTTCTGTTCATGAGAAATACCACGCCGCTCAATTCGTTGTATCAGTTTTTCCAACGGGGCTTGTAGATAGATAACCAAATCAGGCTTCGGACATTGGCTGCTCATGCGTTCGAACAGTCGGGTATACATCCACCATTCATCTTCACTTAACGTAAGCTCGGCAAAGAGCTTGTCTTTTTCCAATAAAAAATCAGACACAATTGGTGCTGTAGGTCTGACAACAGCTGGGTTCTGAAGTACCTCGATACGCGTTAATAAAAAATGCAACTGCGTGTGCAAGGCCACGGGAATCGGATCTTTATAAAACTGCTTAAGATAAGGGTTAACCTTTTCGGTATCGCGAACCAAATCGGCGGAAAAGCTATCGGCAAGGATTTTTGCGAGTGTGGATTTACCCACACCAATAGGGCCTTCGATTGCTATGAATTTATGTTTCATGTTTGAAGATTGTAGACCTTGATGCCTAATTGTGGACAGTCAGCCAATAAATCAGCGGCATTGCCTTTTCCAGGAATGACAAGGTTCGGTTCAATCTCCAGTAGCGGCACCAGCACGAAAGATCGGCCCGCAATGCCAGGATGAGGCACCGTCAACCTCTCGCTGTTAATCAGTGTCCGCCCGTACAGCAATAAATCAAGGTCTAAGGTTCGCGGGCCCCAACGCTTACCCGTTCTGACTCTGCCATGTTTTTGTTCAATCTGCTGCAAACAATCCAGTAGCGCGTGCGCTTCGAGCGCACAGTCAAAGCCTGCAACGGCATTGAGATAATCGGGTTGATCAGCGGGCCCTAAAGGTTCGGTTTCGTAGAGCGATGACACACTGAGATTATCGCAGCCTGGCAGATCAGCCAAACTGCTCACAGCCGTCTCGATAGTGGCAGCGCGCTCCCCTAAATTACAGCCGATACCCACAAATACCTGTTGGTGCGCTTTAGTCACCAATGGGCCTAATCGGATGAATTGTTGTCGCCCGCACTGGGCTTTTTGCTGCGACGGCGACGCGGCGGGCCACGCCGTGCGCGTCGTTTGTGGCGCGGTGGGCCAGACTGTTTCGACCAAATACCATAAACCACTGGCTTGTTACGCACATATTCCGCTCGGCTCTCTTCATCGAGCTCTTGAACTTTCGTCCACCACTGCACTAAATCTCGCAGGTGCTCATCTGTACTGGAGCGCAGGCAAAGAAAATCGTAGGCGGCCCTGAAGCGCCGGCTTTCAATCAACTTAAGTGCACGCCCACCTTTCCATTGCTCCAGTCGAGGCTGCATGTGCCAGATTTCGCGCATTGGCCCTGAAAATCGTTTAGGAATACTGATGACTTTTATCTGTTCAGCCATGACTTCATCAGACGCTTTTTTAAAGCTGTCCACGACTGACATGCCGTCGTTGGCATAACGTTTGGTCCGCTCATCTACATCGGGCCAAAGCATAAACGCAAGCAAATAGGCTGGCGTAATGGGTTTGTTTTGCGATACACGTTTATCGGTATTGGCCAGCGCTTCGCTTAGCGTTTGCTCCAGTGCGTCTGTGCCGCGGCCATCGGGGTTTTGTGCAAAACGTTTCGCCAGCAAAGGAAACAGGTATTGCAATAAATCGTGATCGCGAACCGCCTGAAAACTTCGCAAGGCATAACCACCCTGGAACAACTTGAGCACCTCTTCAAACAAGCGAGCTGGTGGTGTTTTGGATAATTCAGATGCCGTGGCACGCATGGCATCTAGCGTAGCAGCTTCGATATCAAATTCTAATTTAGCGGAGAGCCGAACGGCACGTAACACACGCACAGGGTCTTCTTCGCAACGGGTTACTGGATCACCTATCAAGCGAAAAATGCCATCGTCGATATCGTTCAAGCCACCGACATAGTCGACAACCGCCCCGTCAGCGATGCTGTAATACAAGGCATTGACAGAGAAATCCCGTCGTATGGCATCTTCAGCTATGGTGCCAAACACGTTATCTCGCACTATACGACCGGACTCACCGATCTCGCCACCGTCACCTTTATCGTGCGATGCACGAAACGTTGCGACTTCGATAATGTCTCGACCAAAAACCACATGCACCAAACGAAATCGACGACCAATGATGCGCGAATTTCGGAATAGCCCACGTACCTCTTCCGGGCTTGCATTCGTTGCAACATCAAAGTCTTTAGGCTTAAGCCCGACTAAGGCATCGCGCACACCGCCACCCACGAGGTAGGCATCGAAACCACCATCGTTCAATCGCTTCAACACTTTATGCGCGTTGGAACTGAGCACCTTAGCCGTAACGCCGTGCTCACCGGCAGGAATAATCACAGGCTCAAGCGGCTCCACCGAAGCATTATCTGCCGCGAGCATTGATCGTGTTTTATCGATCATGGTTTTGGACAAACCACCTAAGCGCTTAAGCAATCCTGCCTCCAATGGGTCAATCTCATACTTCTATAAATTCTGATGGTTAACATGTTCTCAAGCCTCGCTCGCAACTAATCATCCGCATCGCGCGATGCGGCTTCAGTACTTTCTGCAGCGTCATCCACTTCATTGATGTTCTGAAAACGAATGATTTGCCGGCGTTGCTTTTTTGTCGGCCTACCCTCACCAGCCATGCCCATATGGACTTGTCGATCCAGACGAGCCGTGTCGCGCAGTTGCTCTCGTGTCGCAATGCTCTCCTCGCTCTCTGCGTACAGCAGCACAGCTTCGCTGGCGGGACGCCGTTTGTCATTTAACCCGCAAACGGTTACGTCAAACTTATACGGTGGTTTTTCAATTTGAACTGTATCGCCAACCTGTATCGTACGTGAAGGTTTTATTCTTTGACCGGCCACTCGCACTCGATTTTTACTAATGGCTTCAGCGGCAAGCGATCGTGTTTTAAAAAAACGTGCTGCCCATAACCACTTGTCGACCCGCAGTTTTGTGGATTGCCCGCCAGATGATTTGCTCACAAGATTATTCACAGCAGGTAAACTCGTAGCAACACAAACGACGCAACCATTGGCATGCTAGTAACCGTTTACCGCAGCTCTGTAAAAGAGGGGCTTTATGTGTATCTATCCGAAGATACGACCCTCGAAAGCCTACCCGACGCTGTAAAAAAACAGTTAGGCGATCCTGAAAAGACGCTTGAATTTGATCTTGCGGCACGCGAGGCCTTGCCCAATGCTGATAAGGCAGAGGTAATGGAAAGCCTGCAGACACAAGGTTTTTATATTCAAATGCCGCGCGACATCGAATCGATTCTGGAAGGACTGGGCAGAAACGGATCAACAGAATCCTGACTTGCGAAACGGTGCGCGACGGCGGCCAGGATTTAATTTGATGTTCTGCGGCTGGCTAAAAGCAACTGCAACGCTACAACAAACACGGCGCTGACCATGACGAACGTCGCTGGCAGCAACAACTACCGACAGAGCTGAACGTTCGTCCAATGGGGTTGTTAGTCCGGGGTTACCGTTCGCAAAAAACCTTGCTGCGATGTAAAGTAAGCCGCCAAATCGGCTATTTGCTTGTCGCTAAGCGCACTGGCAAACCCTGCCATAACCGCATTTTCCCGTGCACCAGAACGATAGTCCTTTAAGGCCTGCACCAGGTAACTTTCGTACTGGCCTGCCAAAATAGGGAAAGTGGGCACAGCCGAATATCCATCTGCACCGTGGCAAGCTGCGCACACAACAGATGCGGCTTTACCCGCTTCTGCGTCGCCGGCCGCGATCGCGGCTGAATACGGTGAGAACAGACCCACTACCAGAAGGGCAGCCGCCGCTAGAATCGAGCGTACGCAGCGAACCGATGAAAATTGCACTTTAATGTGATTTACGTTCATCATTTGCCACCTTTACTAGCAAAGTATGCGGCGATATCTTCGATATCCTGATCAGTTAATAGGTTAGCATTTGCCTGCATGGTTGGATGCGCGCGGGTTTTGTCGCGGTAGGCTTTCAGGGCAATAATGAGATAAGCCTCATGCTGGCCACCCAGTCGCGGCACATGATAGGTAGGGTAGGTATTAACGTAATGTTTAACGCCATGGCAACCAAGGCAGGTGTACGCTTTTTTCCCACCTTCGGCCGCATCGCCAGCGGCGTGCGCCAGGCCACAACCCAACATGATAACGGCGCTCAATAAACACTGCCGCCAGTGCCTGTTTAATAGTTTCATCAGCAAAATGGTGCCTGTAATTAAATTGTTGCAGCGCTGTACGCTGCCAGATATGTCTAGTCTAGCGGTTGATTGCTCGCAAGGCTACCTGACTAATTGTTGTGCAGTGCCATGAACATTTCGTTCATGCGTTTGACAAAACCGGCGCTGTCCTCAAGTTGCCCACCTTCAGCTAACCATGCCTGATCGAGCAGCAAACGTGCCCAACTGGCAAATTTATCTTCATCCGGCTCCTGATCGAGCAACTGCAAAATAGGATGCCCGGGGTTGACCTCGAGTACAGGCTTGCTATCTGGTACTTCGTGCCCGGCCTGCTTCATTAGCTGTTGCATATGCAGCGCCATTTCATGTTCCGCTAACACAATACAGGCCGGAGAAGAGGTTAAACGGGAAGACGCACGAACATCGCTGGCATCGTTTTCCAGTACGGTTTTAAGCCTGTTGAGCAGAGGTTCAGCCTCGGCCGCCTTCTCATCCCTGGCTTTCTTCTCAGCCTCTTTTTCCTCGCTGCTAAGCCCGATATCGGAGAGATCCAAATCACCTTTGGCAACGGAGACAAATGACTTACCATCGTACTCGTTGAGGTAGTTCATCATCCATTCATCCACGCGATCGTGCATGAGAACCACTTCAATTTCTTTGTCTTTGAATATTTCCAGATGCGGGCTATTGCTTGCGGCGGTGTAACTATCGGCCGTAATAAAGTAGAGTTTTTCCTGGCCGGGCTTCATGCGCGCAACCACATCGTCAAGACTACTCAACTCGCCTTGCTTAGAAGCGGCCGTGGTGTCAAATCGATACAGCTTTGCCACTTTTTCCTTGTTTGCAAAATCTTCGCCGGGTGCTTCTTTTAGACATTGTCCAAATTCATTCCAGAATTCGCTGTATTTTTCAGGTTCTTTTTCGGCCATTTTTTCAAGCAGCGCGAGTATTTTCTGCACCGAACCTCGACGTATGCTATCGATGACTTTGCTGTCTTGCAAAATTTCACGCGATACGTTGAGTGGCAGATCGTTGCTATCCACCAAACCGCGTACAAAGCGTAAGTATCGTGGCATCAGCTTTTCGGCTTCGTCCATGATGAAGACACGCTGCACAAACAGTTTAATGCCGTTGCGTTGCTGAGCAGCATCGTATAAATCAAATGGCGCTTTTTTCGGGATATATAACAGCGAGGTGTATTCCTGCGTGCCTTCTACCCGATTATGCGTCCAGGCAGCCGGGCTCTCATAGTCTTGGCAAACCTGTTTATAGAATTCTTCGTATTCGTCGTCTGTAATTTGCGACTTGGGGCGTGTCCAAAGGGCGGATGCTGCATTAATTTGCTCATCTTTTAATACTACAGGCTCTGCATCTTCTTCCTCTGAAGCAGGTGCAGGCTCTTCCTGCATCATGATTGGAAACGTAATATGGTCAGAATATTTTTTGATAATGCCGCGCAATCGCCAGCCATTAATAAACTCTTTGCACTCGTCTTTTATATGCAGCACAACCGTGGTGCCGCGCGTCGCCTTGTCCACCTGGTTGAGGGAGTAGCCACCAGAACCATCAGACTCCCAACGCACACCATTGCTAGCCTCGTCGCCGGCCCGGCGGGTCGTTAATTCAACGTTATCTGCCACGACGAAGGCCGAATAAAAGCCCACACCGAACTGACCTATCAGCTGCGAATCGACTTTCTGATCGCCCGTAAGTGATTCAAGGAATTGCTTAGTACCCGATTTGGCAATGGTACCGATGTTGTTGATCACATCCTCTCGGTTCATACCGATGCCATTGTCCGTTACGGTAACGGTGCCGGCTTCTTCATCAAACGCAACGTGCAGTTTCAGATCAGAGTCGTTTTCGAGAAGACCATCGTTGGCAAGGGATTCGAATCGCAGCTTATCGCAGGCGTCAGAGCCATTTGAGATGAGCTCACGCAGGAAAATTTCCTGATTGCTGTACAGCGAATGAATCATCAGCTGCAGCAGCTGACTGACTTCCGCTTCAAAGTGCATTTTTTCTTGAGGAGTACTGGATTCTGTTTGTTCGCTCATTTTTTTCCTTCCGTTCATCGACATCGCCAACCGGCACTCTTTCCTCACAATTTTAAGGATTATTGCGGGTCACCGGCGATATTGATGTGAGGTTATCCAAAACGAATTTCAAGCCTTAAGCATGAAAGCGGGCGCTAAGGCGCCCGAAAATTACTGATCACTGTAAATTAATGCGGCTAACTAAAACGCAAGCGCTTCGCTTGATGCCTTTCCGGCCAAACCTGCCCCAGTGATTGGCAGATCATATCGAAGCAAACGCAATCAAACTGACTATTCTGGCACCACCTGAGCGATGCCTAAGCCGTCTATGCGCCGTCGGTGGCCAGATACGGCCCGCTTTGATATCGCTTTAGAGCTTCTCTTTGATTCGAGCAGCACGGCCAGTAAGACCACGCAGGTAATACAATTTTGCACGTCTAACCGCACCGCGACGCTTCACTTCAATATCGGCAACCAACGGGCTGTAGGTCTGGAAAACACGCTCCACACCTTCACCGTGCGAAATTTTTCGAACAGTGAACGCTGAATTCAGGCCACGGTTTCGCTTTGCGATTACAACACCTTCGAATGCCTGCAGACGCTCACGGTCGCCTTCCTTTACACGCACCTGAACCACGACGGTATCGCCTGATGAAAATTCAGGCACCTTCTTTTCCATCTGTTCGGCATTGATTTGATCAATGATCTTGCTCATTTTAATTCTACCTGTTGCGGCCGTCGCGGCTTAATCAATGCTATCGATGTCGCCATTGGCCTCGTTCAAATTTTTAATCAGTTTTTCATCTTCAGCCGACAGCTTTGCTTTATCGAGCAAATCTGGTCGACGTTCCCATGTCCTTTTCAGTGCCGAATTACGCCGCCATCTTGCGATGGCTTTGTGATCCCCACTGAGCAGCACCTCAGGCACTGTATTTTCTCCAAGACGCTCAGGCCTTGTATAGTGCGGATGGTCAAGCAGGCCATCAACACCAAACGAATCTTCTACTGCTGATTGCGGGTGACCCAGCACACCGGGTACCAACCTTGCCAGCGCATCAATCACGGCCATAGCCGCAATTTCTCCACCGCTGAGTACATAATCGCCTATCGATATTTCTTCATCGATATGCGCATCCACAACGCGTTCATCTATGCCTTCGTAGCGCCCGGCAATCAGGATTACACCTGGTAACTCCACCCATTCACGCAGCAATGCCTGCGTAAGGGGCGTACCCTGCGGTGACAAATAAATCGTTTTAGCACCTGGTATCGCCTGCTTGGCCGAATGAATCGCCGCACCCATTGGTTCAGCTTTCATCACCATGCCAGGGCCACCACCAAATGGCCTGTCGTCTACCGTGCGATGCACATCGTTCGTGTGATCGCGCGGGTTTTCAAGCAGTACGTCAATCGTGCCGTTAGCCGCAGCCCTGCCCACTACACCTACCGCCAAAAACGCATCCATCAATTCTGGAAACAGAGTGACAACGCCAAAGCGCATCTAAAAGTCCGGATCCCAGTCGACACTGATGCGTTTTTGCGACAGATCTACTTCTAAAATCACCTGCGGCCGAAGCCAGGGGATTAAAATATCTTGTCGCTTACTGGTCTTGCTTTTGTTCTCAGACTTCGTAGGCTTACTCGCCCGACTTGCCGTCACACCCGACGTCTGGTCTATTTCATCCGCCTTATCCAGCCTTTCATCCTCGACGATCAACACATCGTTAGCGCCCGTTTCGATCAGCCGTTTTACTGGCCCAATGCGCTCACCATTTGCCTCAAATACATCGCAACCCACCAAATCGGTCCAGTAAACCTCAGACTCGGGCAGAGCCGGTAAATCTGAACGCAAAATCGATATCGTTGAGCCCAAGAGCGTTGCCGCCTGCTCTCTTGTCTCAATCCCGGCAATTTTTGCCACGACATTTTTACCAACACGCTTGCCTTGCACGACTTCAATGGCACGCTTATTTGAAGCATCGCCCAACCACCAGCGACGGTAGCGAACAATGTTTTCACGAGGATCAGTATCAGAGTGCACCTTAACCCAGCCTCGGACGCCGTAAAATCCAATCACTTTGCCAAGTACAATGGGCTTGTCATCTAAGGGGTCTAGCAAAGAGCCACCACTGCCAGATCCTGGCACTTCAATCACCTGGCCTGGTTTTCCGAACTATTACTCAGTAAAGAGCGAGTCCTTAAACCTGGCTTGAGCGATCGCTTATGCGAGCGATTACACCCGCAGACGTTACGCCGCAGCAGCCTGACCTTTGCGATAACCCTTAACAACCTTGGCAACGCGATCACTCATTTGAGCACCAACACTTGTCCAATACTCAACACGCTCAAGGTTGATTTCGACAGCGGTGGAATCGCCACGAGCAACCGGGTTGTAGTAGCCAAGGCGCTCAATGTAACGGCCATCGCGGCGCGAACGGCTGTCAGTGGCAACAATATGATAAAACGGCTGCTTTTTAGCGCCGCCTCGAGACAAACGAATGGTAACCATGGATCTTCACATTCCAGCTGTCGGCCATACAACCGAACAAAGTAATTCATCTAAAGGGTGATGGGTTCAGCAATAGCTTGCCACCCAAAACCTTCACGGGTAACTCCCAATTGTACCTTACTTGGCGCTACATGCCAAACCCTGGGGGCAGTTTTCCCTGCATACCTTTCATCATTTTAGCCATTCCACCTTTAGACATCTTTTTCATCATCCGGCTCATCTGCATATGCTGCTTAACGAGCTTGTTCATATCCTGAACCTGCAGGCCTGCCCCTGCGGCGATGCGTTTTTTACGAGAGCCTTTAATAACGGCAGGATAGCGCCGTTCCTGCGGTGTCATGGAGTTGATCAGGGCGATCATTCGGGTGAATTCCTTGTCGTTGGCCTTTTGCTTGACAGCTTCTGGCAAATCGGCAGCACCAGGTAATTTGTCGAGCATGGCCTGCATCCCACCCATATTGGCCATTTGCTCCAATTGATCTCGCATATCTTCGAAATCAAAATTTTTGCCCTTTTTCATCTTTTTGGCGAATTTCTCCGCCTTGACATGATCGACTTTGGCGCTGACTTCCTCTACCAGAGAAACCACATCGCCCATTCCGAGGATGCGCGAGGCAACTCGGTCTGGGTGGAACGGCTCCAAGGCATCCGTTTTCTCGCCAGCACCAATAAACTTGATGGGCTTGCCCGTGACCATGCGCACCGACAGGGCGGCACCACCACGTGCATCACCATCGGTCTTGGTCAGAACAACGCCTGTGAGTGGCAAGGCTTCGCCAAACGCTTTCGCGGTATTGGCCGCATCCTGGCCTGTCATGCTGTCAACGACAAAAAGCGTTTCTATGGGCTTCAGCGCACTGTGCAGAGACTGAATTTCAGCCATCATCTCTTCATCGATGGCGAGACGACCCGCCGTATCGACTAACAGCACGTCCATATACTGCTGCTTGGCCGCTTTTAGCGCCGCATTCGCGATGGCTTCAGGGGACTGCTCGGGGTCGCTATCAAAGAACGTGACATCTACTGAATTCGCCAGTGTTTGCAGCTGTTTGATTGCGGCTGGGCGGTAGACATCGCAGCTCACCACCATGACTTTTTTTCGATCGGCCTCTTTGAGGCGCTGGGCCAGTTTGCCCACTGTTGTGGTCTTACCAGCACCCTGTAAACCCGCCATCAGAACCACGGCTGGCGGCTGTGTGGCCAGGTTAAGCTCTGAAGTTTGTTCGCCCATGACGCTCACTAACTCGTCATTGACCACTTTAATTAAAGCCTGCCCAGGGGATAAGCTCCCCAGCACCTCCTGGCCCATGGCCTTCTCGCGCACGCTCTCGACGAACGACTTCACCACTGGCAAGGCAACGTCTGCTTCAAGCAGGGCCATGCGAACTTCACGCATGGTATCCTTGATATTGTTTTCGGTCAGGCGGCCCTGGCCACGCAACTGCTTAACCGTGCGGCTTAACCGCTCACTTAGTGAATCAAACATGGTTTGTTACCTGTCCCGTGATAATGACGATTATACCGGGCTCCATAGCCAAATCTGCCAAATCGTTTAACTTGATGCATCAATTGACATGATGTTCGACATGCTCATCACGGCAGTGGTTGTTGCCCTGTATGCTTTTTCGGCAGTACTGCTGCTTGGCAGTTTAAAAAAAGCAGCGCCGGCGCTTGCCAATAATATTGAAGATACGTCCAGTCATCCGCAAGACCAGAACCAAAGCAACACGCCCGCAGCCCAGCATAAAAAAGCCATAGTAATCGCGACGATTGCGTTTGGGCTGCATGCCTTCGTCACGGTACTACAGGCCGGGTTTCCGGATGCACTTAACCTGCCTTTCTTCACAGCACTATCGGCAATGGGCGCAACGGTTGTCGCCATACAATTGTTATTGTGTCTGCGCTGGCCAGCCGGTTATCTGGGAGTCGCGGTATACCCCATTGCAGCCCTTACCATCCTTGCCAGTACCTTGATAGGCAATAGCAGCACGTCAACGCTTGCCACTAATGTACAACTGCACGTTCTGTTCTCTATTACAGCTTATGCCGTTTTGGCTCTGGCAGCCTTACAGGCTCTGCTGGTTTCGGTGCAGCGGCATTATCTCAATCAGCATCGCCCTGGCGGGTTTATTCGTCAGCTGCCTCCGCTGACCAAAACCGAAACCTTGCTATTTGTGCTGTTAGGCAGTGGCTTTGTGTTGCTGAGCCTGGCGCTGGGAAGCGGCTTTGTTTCGCTGGACAATATGTTTGCTCAAAATGTGGCGCACAAAACTATTTTGTCTTGCCTTGCCTGGGTCATTTTTGCCGTGCTGCTATTTGGAAGATGGCGATTTGGCTGGCGCGGTCAACGCGCGGTGCGCTGGACGCTAGGTGGTTTTGCGGTACTCGCGATCGCCTATTTCGGCAGCAAACTGGTACTCGAGCTCATTCTTGAACGCACCTGATGCTCAATTACCCCATTGGTGGCTGGATTTTACCGACTGCATTGTTATTATGCAGAGTATCAAAGTGTCATAAGAGGGCCCAAACTACTTGAACGCCATACCAACTAGCGCGCTGTTTTTTATACTGATTGTGCTGGTACTCATTTCAGGGTTTTTCTCTGGTTCAGAAACCGCGTTAATGTCGCTGAATCGTTACCGTCTGCGGCATCGTGCCAACAATGGGCACAAAGCAGCACAGCGCACAGCAAAATTACTCGAACAACCCGATCGTCTGATCAGTTTGATTTTGCTTGGCAATAACTTCGTCAACATCCTTGCATCTGCGATTGCAACGGTCATTGCCTTGCGCCTGATGGGTGAACCAGGCATCGCCGTCGCAACCGGTTTACTTACGCTTGTCATTTTGGTGTTTGCAGAGGTGACGCCAAAAACGTTTGCAACTCGCCGCCCAGAGAAAGTCGCCTTCATTGCATCACGAGTGTACGGCCCGTTACTAACCGCTATTTACCCACTGGTCATGGCGATTAACTGGATAAGTACAGGTATCCTCGAATTATTCAAGGTCGGTAAGACAAGCTCAGCGGACGAAGAACTTAGCGGTGAGGAATTACGCACTGTGGTTAACGAAACCGCTGGCATGATCCCTGTGCGACACCGTGACATGCTGCTGAATATCCTGGATCTTGGCACCATCTCGGTTAACGACATTATGGTACCGCGCAACGAAATTGTCGGCATCGATCTGGAAGACCCATGGGACGATGTACTGCGGCAAATCACCAATAGCCCACACAGCCGCTTACTGGTTTTCCGTGAAAACATCGATCAGGTTGTGGGCTTTGTTTACTTACGCAAAATGCTCGACGGCCTGAATTCGGGCAACCTGACCAAGTCGTATCTGGAATCGGTGGTGCGCGACGCCTACTTCATTCCAGAAGGCACCACACTCACGGTACAACTGCTTAATTTTCAGCGTGAAAAAAGACGCGTGGGCCTGGTGGTTGATGAGTATGGGGATATCCAAGGTCTACTCACATTAGAAGACATCCTCGAAGAAATCGTTGGCGAATTTGATACCGACCCGCAAGTAGCGCCAGCTGAAATCCGTCCTCAGCCTGACGGTGGTTTTATTGTCGATGGCACCGCTCAAATTCGAAACTTAAACAAAACGCTGAACTGGAACTTGCCCTCAGACGGGCCAAAAACATTGAACGGCATTGTGTTGGAACACTTTGAAAACTTTCCACCGCAAGGTGCGGTTTTTGAGTTCAACGACCACCCCATGACCATTCTCGCCGTGGAAGAAAACCGGGTGACACAAGTGCGCATCGACCCAGCCATTACTCCGGACGATGACGACGAAGACCCACCAGTGGCTGCGAATGCCAACGCCTGATACGAACACCCTTAACCGTTTATATGTCTAAAGCCAAAGTGCAGTATGTGTGCACCAGCTGTGGTGCTTCGCATAACAAATGGAATGGGCAGTGTGCAGATTGTGGCGCGTGGAATACCCTGGAAGAGAGCGTTGCAGCAAAGGCGACCCCTACCAGCGCACGCTTTGCAGGTTATGCAGGCAATAGCAGCATCACGGATGCCAGCGATGTCTCCCTTAAAGCTGAGAGCCGAGTCACTACCAGTTTAAGTGAGCTTGATCGCGTGCTCGGCGGTGGGCTTGTTCCAGGCTCTGTGACCTTGCTCGGCGGCGATCCAGGTATTGGTAAATCCACGCTGCTGATTCAGTGCATTGCACATTTGAGCCAACAGCAACGCACCTTGTATATCACCGGTGAAGAATCATTACAGCAGGTGGCAATGCGCGCGGTGAGGCTGGATTTGCCACAGGACAAATTACGGCTCCTGGCTGAAACTCGAGTTGAAACCATTCTGGCGCATGCCGAAAAAGAGAAACCTGATGTCATGGTGGTTGATTCAATACAGACCATGTACACAGAACAACTTAATTCAGCGCCAGGGGCTGTTGCGCAGGTACGTGAAAGCGCTGCACGTTTGGTTCGTTATGCCAAACAAACCGGTACGGCGATTTTTTTAGTTGGCCATGTCACCAAAGAAGGGGCGCTGGCAGGGCCACGTGTTCTTGAACACATGGTCGATACCGTACTGTATTTTGAGGGTGACCCTGGTAGTCGCTATCGCGTGATCCGAGCGGTTAAAAATCGCTTTGGCGCGGTGAATGAACTTGGCGTTTTCGCGATGAGCGAAAAGGGCTTGCAGGTGGTAAAGAACCCGTCTGCGATTTTTCTTAGCCGACATCCTGAGCCTGTCAGTGGCAGCGTCATTCTGGTTACACGCGAAGGCACTCGGCCGCTGTTGGTGGAAGCACAAGCCCTGGTAGATACGTCCCAGGCTGGCAGTGCAAGGCGTGTGGCTCTGGGGCTTGAACAAAACAGGTTGGCGATGCTGCTGGCCGTGTTGCATCGTCACGCCGGCATAGCCATGTACGATCAGGACGTTTATGTCAACGTGGTTGGTGGTGTGCGCATATCAGAAACCGCCGCTGACTTGCCCGTGTTGCTGGCGGCACTGTCTTCGTTTCGCAGCAAGCCACTGGAATCTGATCTGGTGGTATTTGGCGAGGTGGGTCTTGCAGGTGAGGTACGACCCGTGGCCAATGGCGAGGAACGATTGCAAGAGGCCGCCAAGCACGGTTTTAAAAAAGCCATAGTAGCGGCGGCCAACAAACCCAAGCGAGCCATAAAAGGCCTCACCGTTCACGGTATTCACCGCCTGCATGAAGCCATCGATTTGTTAGACTAAGCCCTACTTCCATTGCCTAGCTTCAAACAGGAATTCGCTGTGTCGCAAAAAGCGCGAAAAATACCCAAAGCCACCCGATTTGAAGATGCGCTTGGCGAACTCGAAACCATCGTAAAAACCCTTGAAGCGGGTGACCAACGCCTCGAGGATTCGCTCAGTCAGTTTGAAAGAGGCGTCGCGCTAGCCCGTTTTTGCCAGCAGAACCTTGCCGATGCCGAGCAAAAAGTCAAAGTGCTGCTTGAAGAGGATGGTGAAGAGACTCTGCAAGAGCTCGATACCAACAGTGACTGATTTCCAAAGCCGGCTGCGGTATTACAAAAACTGTGTTGACGATGCCTTAAGCGCTTATTTGCCAGCGGTGGCTAGCACGCGTACCCGTCTGCATGAAGCCATGCGTTATGCCATAACCAATGGCGGTAAACGTGTCCGTCCCGTGCTCACCTACTCTACCGGCATCGCACTTGGCACCCCAGTAGAGCGGCTGCATACACCGGCCTGTGCTGTTGAAATGATGCATGCGTACTCGCTGGTGCATGATGACCTACCTGCCATGGATGATGATGATTTACGCCGTGGCATGCCAACCCTGCACAAGCAATTTGACGAGGCGACAGCCATACTGGCAGGTGATGCACTGCAGGCCTTGGCATTTACTGTTTTGGCAGCCAACCCGGACAGCGCGATCAGCGACTCCGCTAAACTAAAAATGGTGGCCGTACTCGGAGATGCCAGCGGTGCGAACGGCATGGCAGAAGGCCAGGCAATCGATCTTGAGTCGGTGGGTAAAACCTTAACGCTTTCTCAGCTTGAAGATATGCACCGGCACAAAACCGGAGCCTTAATCAGAGCCAGCGCAAGGCTTGCAGTGCTGGTGGCCGATCCTGATAATCAGCCGCTGCAAAATAAAATTGATGCCTATGCCGGCGCGATTGGTTTGTCCTTTCAAATTGTCGATGACATTCTCGACATAACGGGCGATACCGAAACGCTCGGTAAACCTCAGGGGGCTGATATCGCGCTCAACAAGCCCACCTATCCCGCCCTTTTAGGCCTTGACGGTGCTAAAAAACACGCTCAGGAAACACATGAATCGGCACTGGAATGCCTGGCAGGTCTCGGGCCTGAATTTGATGAGCTGCGCGAGCTGTCGAACTATATCCTGCAACGCAGCTTCTAAGCTCACAACCGCCTGTGCGTGAAGGTTGTAACTGCGACATGATTGACTTAACGTGACTTGTCAGACTCTGCTCACGGGCTCATAATTACAGGTTGCTGGTACTGAACACCAAATGAACACATCCGAACACTATCCCTTGCTTTTCTCGGTCGATTCACCGACCGATCTTCGTGAGCTAGACGAATCAAAACTGCCTCAGCTGAGCGATGAGCTGCGCCGGTACGTGGTCGAATGTGTATCCAAAACAGGTGGCCATCTGGGTGCAAGCCTTGGCACTATCGAACTGACCGTCGCACTGCATTACGTCTTTAACACACCCGACGATAAACTCGTTTGGGACGTCGGCCACCAGACATACGGCCATAAAATTCTTACCGGCCGGCGCAATCAAATGCACGGAATGCGTAAAAACGGTGGCCTGGCGGGCTTCCCCAATCGCGCTGAAAGCGAATACGACACCTTTGGTGTTGGCCATTCCAGCACCTCTGTCAGTGCAGCGCTGGGCATGGCCCTAGCCGCTAAATCTGAAGCCGAAGAAAACAATACAGAACCACGAAAAGTAGTTGCTGTCATTGGCGATGGTGCGCTTACGGCCGGACTGGCGTACGAAGCCTTGAACCATGGCGGCGGCGAAAAAGCGGACATGATTGTTGTACTTAACGACAACGATATGTCTATATCCCCGAACGTGGGTGCAATGAATAAATACCTTGCCCGCATGCTAACCGGCAAGCTTGTATCAGGTGCACGAGAAGGTACAAAAAGTGTGTTGAGCAAAGTCCCCAGCATGCTCGAACTGGCCAGGCGCACAGAGGAACACGTTAAAGGCATGGTTGTGCCCTGCTCATTATTTGAAGAGTTGGGTTTCAATTATTTTGGCCCGGTCGATGGTCACGATGTACAGAGCCTGGCTGATGTGCTTAAAAACATGCGTGAACTTAAGGGCCCCTTGTTCCTGCATGTCGTCACCAAAAAAGGACATGGCTACAAGTTTGCCGAAGAAGACCCTTTGGCCATGCATGCAATGACACCGTTTGACCCTGCCACTGGTAAAAGCTTAAAAACCAGCAAATCCAATTCACCCACTTACACCCAGGTGTTCGGGCAATGGCTTTGCGATATGGCAGAGATGGAAAAAAACCTGGTTGCAATAACACCTGCCATGCGTGAAGGCTCTGGCATGGTTGAATTTGAACAAAAGCACCCGGATAAATACTTTGACGTTGGCATTGCTGAGCAACACGCAGTCACTCTGGCAGCCGGGCTGGCATGTGGTGGTAAAAAACCGGTAGTCGCGATTTACTCAACGTTTTTACAACGCGCGTACGATCAACTGGTCCATGATGTGGCCATACAAAACCTGCCGGTGTTGTTTGCCATTGATCGTGCTGGCCTTGTAGGGCCAGATGGCCCGACCCACGCGGGTAGTTTTGATTTCAGCTTTATGCGCTGCTTGCCCAATATGGTGATCATGGCGCCTGCTGATGAAAACGAATGCAGACAAATGCTGTACACCGGCTACAGGCTTGACGGGCCAAGCTCAGTGCGTTATCCACGTGGCGGCGGGCCTGGTGTCGGCGTTGAAGAAAACATGCAAGCGCTGGATATCGGTAAGGCAGAACATCGCCTTGAAGGTAAAAAAGTGGCGCTGCTGGCATTTGGCACAATGGTGGCGGAGGCGCAGGCTATTGGCGAAAAGCTAGGCTATTCGGTTGTCAATATGCGCTTTGTAAAACCGCTGGACCACGACATGATCGATACCATGGCAGCCTCTCACGACCTGCTTATAACGCTAGAAGAAAACGCCATAGCAGGAGGTGCGGGTGCTGGCATAGCCGAATACCTCAACACCACAGGATCTGTGACACCCATACGGCATATTGGCTTGCCAGATGAATTTGTCGAGCACGGCGAACGTCACGAGCTACTGGCTGCTTGTCAGCTCGACAGTGATGGTTTGCTTGCCCAGATCACAAGTCAGGTTCAGGCGGTACAAGACTTACGCCGGTTCGGCTGATTCGGCCTCGCGTGCTGCTTCTGCAGCAGCATGCTCTTTAGCCTCTTGAACGGTCTCAGTTTGCGTTGTAACTGCCTCGGAATTAACAACAGGCTCATTATCAGACTTTATTGTTGCTGAACCCTTTGCCGCTGATGCAATACCCGCAGGCGATGCACTAATTTCAAACCATGTGCTGCAGGCATGTTGCTCAAGCACGGTTATACGTTCGTGCCGGCTGTGCAAGTAAGCTTTAATCGTATCTTCAGCCGCCTCAGCCGTATTATTTTGTTCGCTTAAATGCCCTAGCAATATTGACTGCATACAATCATGGTCAAGTTTTTTTATCAGTTCTCCGGCCTGCTCATTACCAAGATGCCCAAAATTACCGCGTATACGCGCTTGCAAGCTGGCAGGATAAGGCCCGTTTTTAAGCATCTCTTCATCGTAGTTGCATTCCACTATCAGTGCATTCACACCAACAAGTTTTGACTCAACATGCGGTGTACTGATACCAAGATCTGTCACACAGGCAAAGCGTGCACCCGCATGTTCAAAAATATACTGACAGGACTCAGCCGCATCATGTGGTGTGGGAAACGGATCAATATTGATATCGCCAATGCTGAAGGCTTTGTGCGCATGCAACAAATGGGCACTCGAAAAGCGGGTATCTCTTAGCGCATTGTGCGTGCCGTGTGTTAACCAGACAGGAACGTTGTGCTTTCGCGAGAGCGGTCCAATTCCACGGATATGATCACCGTGTTCGTGAGAAATCAGAACGGCATCAATATCGATGGGCGACAGGCCCAGCTGGCTCATGCGGGAGGTGGTTTCTTTTAGAGTGAATCCACAGTCGAGCAACAATGTGGTGGTGTCGGTTTTGACCAGCGTTGCATTGCCAGAACTACCACTGCCAATTGAGGCAACCTTGAGCATATTGGCCTACTAAGGTGAAAGGAAACGTTAACCGTTAGATCAGTTGTGCATGTAACGCCGATAGCAGCTGCCTTTCCTGTTCTTCTGGAAATCGTTGGCCTTGACCATCAGTCACTGACACCTGCACTGCACTAATGTGCACAGCATTCAGCGACAGCAACACGGTTTCACCATTGGCTTGCGCATCAATCCGCCCAATTGCAGCATCACTGCGATTAACATCGTAATTTAAGTTACCCAGCGCTTCGTTAAGTGCAGCAAATGAGGGTATGTATCCTTTGTGCAGCAACAGGCGTGTACCTCTTGCCGTTGTTTCCAGTTCTGCCTCATCCAGTATGGTGCTTGCCTGCGCATCATTTAAGATGCCTTTGGCTCGTTGCTCTTCCGCGCCCAAAAATACCAGTAGGCGTTGGAGAATGGTGGCGACTTGTTCCGGGTTGTGACTATCAGATGGCCAATCGGGCGCCTCAAGGTTAGACACCTCATCACCCGTTGCCTGTTGCGCACGAGCAAATAAACGCGTGCCACTGGTACCATCACGTTCAAGTCGAAAGACAAAGCGGTCGAATATTTCGTCATCGCTGATCAGGTTTTTAAGCAATCCACCGGAAGCCTTAGCGCCACTGGCACGCCATTGCGTTCGGATGACACCAGAGACCGGTTCAGTTTGCTCAATGGCATATTTTTGTGTTCGGGCAAATTCCAGTAAACGTGGCCAAAGTGCCTCAGGCGCCCCAGCTATTTCAAGCCAGTTTTGCGCTCCCTGACGAACGTATTTTACGGATGAAAATTCAGGCAGTAGATAGTTGCGTGCAACCGGACCACCCTCCGTACCCGGTAAAACAAATTGTTCGCCGTTACTCACGTTAGTGAGATCAGGCGGTACTTGTAACTGCCGCGCCTCAGCAGAATTGCTGCTGTAGATCACATCAGGGCTGCTTGCCTGGTTAAACGACACACAGCCACTTAACACCAGTAAGGCTAGTACCGATAAGCCAATTGAATAACGTCGTAATTGTTGAATTACAAGGCTTGCAGGCATGCTGCTTTTGATTGTCTGTGTACGATTCATGGCAACCTGTTTAAACAGTTGTTTTTAGGCTATGGATAGGCGAACTCCATGACGCCTGGCATCACTTACAACGCGCCAGCTTTTTCAAGCGCAGCCCGTAACGGGGCACGATAGTCTTCAGCCAATTGAGTTAATGGTAGTCGAATACCCGATCCGATGTTGCCCATTTCTGTCAGCGCCCATTTAACCGGGATAGGGTTGGACTCGGTAAAAAGCAGTGAGTGCAGCTGTGCAATTTCCGCTTCAATGGCCTCCGCTCGGCCACGATCTCCTGCGCGCGCCGCCTTACACATATCGTGCATTTTAGCCGGAACGACGTTCGCTGTAACGGATATATCGCCGTGCGCACCGGCCAAAATGCTCTCCATTGCCGTTGCGTCATCTCCGGTAAAAATCAGGAAATCAGCGACACAGGCTTGCAGCAGTTCGCGAATTCGCTCAACCGTCCCCAGTGCTTCCTTTATCCCAATAATATTGCTGATACTAGATAGCTTGGCGGTGGTCTCAACCTGCATATCCAGCGCAGTGCGCCCCGGTACGTTGTACAAAATTTGCGGGATATCCACCTTGGCAGCAATGTGTGCAAAGTGCTGGTACAGCCCTTCTTGCGTGGGCTTATTGTAATAAGGGGTGACCAGTAAACAGGCATCCACGCCAGCGTCCGCCGCATGCTGCGTGAGTTCAACCGCTTCTGCTGTGGAATTTGCACCGGTACCCGCAATAACGGGTATTCGCTTATTCACCAACTTAACCACTTGCTGAATGACATCGGCATGTTCAGGCACGGTCAACGTGGCTGATTCGCCAGTGGTGCCCACCGCGACAATTGCATCCGTGCCGGCGCTGATATGGAATTCGACCAATTCGGCAAGCGCTTTCCTGTCGACGTCGCCGTTTTCCAACATTGGCGTGACCATCGCTACCATACTGCCTTGAAACATGCTTCTATCCTCAATTTTCGAAGGCCATGGTACGTCAATGAGTTGCCAGAGCTCAAGTGATCTCTACACAACTAACTGCGAAGGATGAATGTGATACCTTTTTGGCCAATATCATTAGCGCCTAAGGACACTCACTCAATGGCTATCAGTATTGGCAAGAAAGCACCCGCGTTCAAACTACCCGCAACCGGTGAACAAACACTTTCGCTCACGCAATTCAAGGGCGTCAATCTGGTTTTGTATTTTTATCCGCGCGACGCCACACCTGGCTGTACCACGGAGAGCCAGAATTTTAGAGATGCCCTGAAAAAGTTTGAAAAGTGCAATACCAAAATACTGGGAATCTCTCAGGATCCAATTAAGAGCCATGAAAAATTCAGTGCTAAACAGGAATTGAATTTCCCGCTGCTGAGCGACGAATCAGGCGCTGTGTGCACCAAATACGGCGTGCTGGTGTTGAAGAAAATGTACGGTAAAGAATTCGAGGGAATCGAGCGCAGTACGTTCTTGATTGATGACAAGGGAATTTTGCGACAAGAATGGCGCAAGGTGAAAGTTCCGGACCATGTTGACGAGGTACTAAAAGCGGCTAAAGCACTGGAGGCGTAGTGAATACGATGAATCTAATGCCTGGCAAAACGAACCAAACAGGAATCACGCGAGCTTGAACGCAAACGTTACCAGCTATGTCTTAACCGGCTGCTGGCGCTTCGTCGCCGGCAGGTGAAGTTTTATCAGCAGCAGGCGCTGCCAGCCGGTTTCTCGCAGTTGGCCAGGCGTTAAGCACAGCTTGAATCAAGGTGGCAAGCGGTATCGCAAAAAATACCCCCCATAAACCGAACAGGCCACCGAAAAATAACACCGCAACAATGATGGCTAGCGGGTGCAAATTAACCACTTCTGAAAACAGCAGCGGCACCAGAACATTGCCATCGAGCACTTGTACTATCTGATACACAAACAATAAGTACCACAGCTTGGCTGTAAAGCCCCACTGGAAAAATGCAATGAGTGCTATGGGCACAGTGACGGCAACAGCGCCAACATAGGGCACGATCACCGACAGGCCAACAAGAAAGCTCAACAGTAAAGAGTAATCCAGCCCCATCACGGCAAACACTACGTAGGTGGCCACCCAAACGATACAGATTTCGACAAATTTACCGCGAATGTAATTGGCGATTTTTTGATCCACTTCGCGCCAAACCTGGAAAGACAACTCGCTTCGGCGTGGTACAAACTTACTTGCCCAGGTCAGTAATTTGTCTTTGTCTTTTAGTGTAAAAAACACCATGAACGGAACCAGCACCACATACACGGTGATTAATACGATGGTACCCAATCGTGCAAGTGAAAATGACAATACATCCTGGCCAAGGTTACCGACCTCATTTCCAAAATTACCAATGAGCTCATTGATTTGTTCTTTGGTAAACACTTCTGGATAAAGCTCAGGAAGACGAAGCAGCTGCTCTTGCCCTTTGGCAATCATGCCGGGCAATTCACGCACTATTTGGGTGAGCTGCTGCGAAAGTACTGGCAGCAGTACAAACAGTACAAGCAAAGAAAGGGTAATAATCAGCAATAACACAAAGGTGACTGAGAGTGTTCTGGGGATTCCCCAACGCTCAGTAGTGGTGACCACGCCATCAAGCAAGTAAGCCACGATAAGCGCCACGATGACCGGTGCGAGAATATCGCCTACCAGCCACAACAAACCGAACACGACAAGCAGCACAAGCGCAAGAATGACAGCTTGTGGGTCGGAAAAGTTCCTGTTGTACCAGTCGCGGATAATATCCAGCATTGCCGGTGCGACTCCAGTTGGACGTGTGCGTGTGGTTTTATTCACGAATTTATTATGCCACTACACAGGCATTAAAATGTGAAGCAATTTATTAACTTATTGAACATAAGCAATATTGATGCAAGCTGTGTCAAAAATGCGCTGTCAAACGGCTGACTAGCAAACTGGCGGCAACGCAAATTAGCTGGTTTTTGAGACTTTCTGACAATAACTTCGGGCAAATTCGAACAATTCTTCCATTAACTGCGCTCTGAATTTTTGACGCTGACGCACAAAATAAAAGTTTCGCAACATCGGGGGGTTAAGTGGACGGGAGACCAATAAGCCCAGAGTCTCCTCTTTGACAAACGCCGCGCCCGACACAATTGACACCCCCATACCCGCCTGCACAGCGCCCTTGATGGCCTCGGTACTGCCAAGTTCGAATGGTCGACTCAACTGATCTTCCTGCAAGCCCATCGATTCAAGGTAACGTGCGATCACACTGCGTGTACCAGACCCCTCTTCCCGAAATATATAGGGATGATCAAGTAATTGTTTTGCCTGAATGGAATCATGTTCAGTTAAAGGGTGATCCGGTGGCATCAATACACGCAGCTCATCGGTCTGGCATTCCTCCACCAACAAAAACTGGTTTGTGACCTCGCCTTCCACCACACCCAAGTCGATACTGTTATCGGCCACTAAGGCCACAATGGCATCTGTGTTGGCGACACGAAGCCGAATTTGTACATCAGGAAAATTTTTCTGGAACCCACCTAATAAGCCAGGCAGCATGTACTCCGCTATGGTGGTGCTGGCTCCGAGGGTGACTAGTCCCGAATTGTCGTCCGTGAGTGTTTTTACCGATTCATGCATTTCGTCGTACAGCGCAATAATCTGATTGGCGTACTCCAGCACGTGTTCACCCGCGTCTGTCAGTGTTATGCGGTTATTAGCCCGGTCAAACAGGCGGGTTTTGAAATCAGCCTCAAGTTGCCGGATTTGATGCGTCACCGCTGGCTGAGACATATTGAGCGTTTCTGCCGCTTTGGTAAAACTGAGCACACTTGCCACTGTGTGAAACACCTGCAGTCTTCGATCAGACATGTCCGCCTCAAATTTCGCCAATACTTCTGTATTACCATCATACTCTGCTGATCCGCACAGCGAGTATCGTTATACTGCAATCCATAGTTAATGAGATTGAGCAAATGCGCGCCAGTCAGTTCCATCTGCACACCACGAAAGAAACCCCGGCAGATGCCGAAATTATTAGCCACCAACTGATGCTAAGGGCTGGACTAATCCGCCGCCTGGCCTCAGGTATGTACAGCCTAATGCCGGTAGGACTGCGAGTGGTTCGCAAAATTGAAGCCATTGTGCGCGAAGAAATGAACCGTGCTGGCGGTATTGAACTACTGCTACCCGCGGTACAACCGGCAGAACTTTGGCAAGAGTCGGGACGCTGGGACAAATATGGCCCTGAATTGCTGCGCCTTCACGACAGACACAATCGCGAATTCTGTGTTGGCCCCACCCACGAAGAAGTCATCACGGACATTGCCAGGCGAGAGCTGCGTAGCTACCGCCAGCTGCCGATCAATTTTTATCAAGTTCAAACCAAGTTTCGCGACGAAATTCGTCCACGCTTCGGTGTTATGCGGGCGCGAGAGTTCATCATGAAAGACGCTTATTCATTTCATATGAACGAATCCTCTCTGCTTGAAACCTTCGACGATATGCACAAGGCCTATTGCGCCATTTTTGATCGCATCGGCTTGAAGTACCGTGCAGTCGAGGCCGATAGTGGCAGTATCGGCGGTGCCAAATCACGCGAATTTCATGTGTTGGCAGAGAGCGGTGAAGATGCACTGGCCTATGCCGATGGAGAAGACTTTGCGGCGAATGTCGAAAAAGCGGCCGTTATTCCACAAGGCACTCGAGCAGTTGGCACCCAAAATATGGATAAGGTATCCACACCCGGGGTACATACCATTGAAGAACTGTGTGATGCATTAAAAGCGCAGAGTCAGCAATGCCTTAAAACGTTGTTGGTTAAAGGGTCCGAAACCCCTGTTGTTGCACTGGTAGTCAGAGGTGATCATCAACTCAATACCATTAAAGCCGAACACTTACCCGAAGTCGCCGCCCCTTTTACGTTTGCCGAAGCAGACGATATTAAGCAACACGCTAATTGCGATGCCGGTTCCATTGGGCCAGTGGGTTTGAGCATCCCAGTCATTGCCGATGGTGATGCGGCCAATATGAGCGACTTTATTTGTGGTGCTAACGAAAACGGTTTTCATCTTAACGGCGTTAACTGGGGCAAAGACTTACCCGAACCCGAGGTGCGTGATCTCCGCAATGCCATAGAGGGTGATCCAAACCCTAATGGCAAAGGCCACTTAAAAATTGTACGTGGCATTGAAGTGGGCCATATCTTTCAGCTGGGTACAACCTATAGCGATGCCATGCAGGCCACCATGCTGGATGAAAACGGCAAACCACAAACGATGCACATGGGTTGTTACGGCATTGGCATCACACGTATTGCTGCCGCCGCAATAGAGCAAAACAATGATGACAGAGGCATCATTTGGCCAGAATCCATCGCCCCTTTCGTGGCGGTTGTCGCGCCAATCAATATGTCAAAGTCAGATGCCGTTAAGCAAGCAGCCGAATCGCTGTATCAAAAGCTATTTGATGCTGGAGTCGATGTGCTACTCGATGACCGCCCGCTTCGCCCGGGAGTGATGTTTGCCGAGGCAGAGCTTATCGGTATCCCGCACCGGTTTGTTATTAGCGAAAAGCTACTGGCGAAAAATCAAATTGAATATAAGGGACGATCCGATAGTGAGGCGCAATTACTCAGTGAGAGCGACGCATTGGCTAAATGCGTATAAGGCCATACACGTTTTATAACCGCCAAACGGCGTATCAATTTAATCGTTTTCGCTTAACAACATGAGCAACGATTTTGACAGTGTGGTGGTTGGCGCTGGTGTTGTCGGTCTCGCCATTGCGCGCAACTTGGCGCTGACCGGTAGAGATGTGCTGATTGTGGAACAACATGATCATTTCGGTACAGAAACCAGCGCACGGAATTCTGAAGTTATTCACGCGGGCATCTATTACTCACAGGGCAGCCTGAAAGCACAGCATTGTGTGAACGGTAAAAAAGCCTTATATCAGTACTGCACAGAGCATGGCCTTGCATTTAAAAACACCGGTAAACTCATTGTCGCCTGTAATAGAGATCAGCTCGCGCAGCTAAAAGACATTCAAGAAAAGGCGGCCAAAAACGGCGTAACAGACCTTAGACTGATGTCCAAAGCGCAAGTCCAGGAAATAGAACCTGCCTTATCAGTCGAGGCCGCTTTGCACTCACCCTCCACCGGCATTATCGATAGCCACGGGCTTATGCTATCGCTGCTCGGAGAGGCGCAAGCATCTGGCGCCATGATCGCATACCAAACACGGCTGCAAAGCGTCTCCATTCACAGCAGCGGCTTTACCTTGCAAACCTGTGATGTTGAAGCTGGAGACGAATCGCTGTGTGAAGTATCAGCCACCGAACTGATTAATGCCTGTGGGCACAGTGCGTGTTCGCTTGCGCAAAACACGAAAGGCTTAGCGCCATCATGTGTACCAACACCGCGCTATGCCAAAGGTAACTATTTTCGCTTAATGGGCAAAGCACCTGTATCGCAACTGGTTTACCCCGTACCTGAACCCGGAGGCCTGGGTGTACACATCACACTGGATTTAAACGGCCAGGCGCGCTTTGGGCCTGATGTACAGTGGCTAGACAAGCTAGATACGGAAGCTTCTTATGCCGTCGATGCAGACCGGGCATTGCATTTCTATGATGCGATCAGATCCTATTGGCCAGGCTTAGCTGATGGTGCTCTAGTGCCTGATTACGCCGGCATCAGACCCAAATTGGAATTAAACGGCAGCGCATTTACCGACTTTATGATTCAAGGCAGCGCAGAGCACTCAGTTACTGGTTTGGTTAATCTTTTTGGTATTGAATCGCCTGGTTTAACGGCATGCCTTGCTATTGCAGAACATGTAAAGCAACAGCTGTAGACCCAGCAGAAATAGTGTTTACTCAATGTGGTTAACCGCATTGCATACACCTGCTTGCTTAGCAGCATTTGCTGGGATTAAGTACTAGTGGCATCGGTTTTGCTCCTTTCATGCCAAAGTCGCTGTGGTTTTATTTAATGCCCAACCCATACTTAAACTGCGCTGAATCGTCATTCTGGAAACCGGCTGTAGCGCTTACAAAAGAGTCTGAATTCACACCGATCGCGAACGGCAAAGGCCTTATCAAGCGAGACATGCGTATAGCGACTGCTGGCAGCTGTTTTGCGCAAAAAATCTCCTCGTACATCAAATCAAATAAACATATTCATTTTGTTGAAAGTGAAACGATTCCAGCTGTAGAGCCACTTTATCTCCGCTCGTTACGGAAATATTTACACAGCCCGCCAACTCCTTGAACTTATTTCCGAGGCTGAGTCCGGTGTAGCCGAGAAGGCTTGTGCAGTGCAACGAGAAGATGGACGCTTCGTAGATGTGTTTCGCCCTTTTGTTGAAGAGGACGGCTACGATTCTCCAGCGCAAGTAATTAATGCACGCCAACAACATTTGAAGAACGTGCGTGACATGCTGCGAGAATCCGATATATTCGTTTTTACCTTAGGCTTAACTGAAGCTTGGATCTCCAAAGAGACTAAGCGAACTTTATTCTACTTTTTCACCACTATAGCGACGAACAAATTAAACGCTTTTATCAGGCTCCGCTCTGGCTGTTATCCAATAAACTACGCTGCATGTAAACAATATCCAACCAGCGCTCAAACTTAAACCCAATATTCTTTGCCACACCAAGTTGTTTAAAACCATGACGCTCATGCAAAGACAGAGAGGCGTGATTGTCACTGTCGCCTATCACAGCCATCATTTGTCTAAACCCGCTTTTCTTGCATTCATGAATAAGGTTGGACAACAAGGTTGAGCCTATCCCCTGCCGCGCAAATTCAGGAGAGACATAGATGGAGTCTTCAACGGTAAACCGGTACGCTGAACGAAGCTTGTACGGACCTGCATAGGCAAAACCGGCTATTTGTCCATCCACTTCAACAACCAAATACGGATACCCACCGTCTAACAACGTTTGCATGCGCTCGTGCATGTCGTCCTGCGATGGAGGAATTTCTTCAAACGAGCCGGTACCGTGCAACACATGATGCAAGTAGATTCCAGTTATTTGCGGCAAATCAGAGTATTTTGCCGCGCGACTGTAAGCGTGTGTAACCATACACACACAATATTATCCCAGCAGGGGTGCTGGCGTCACTTTCAAAATCTCTTCAATCGATGTTTTACCTTGTGCAACCTTAGCAAGCCCGCTTATTCGTAATGGCCGCATACCATCTTTAAAGGCCTGCTTGCGCAGATTTTCAAGATGCACATCCGGGGTAATTATTTCTTTAACGCCCGGGCTGAGTTGTAGCAATTCATATATTCCCGCGCGCCCAAGATACCCTGTGTTTCTGCATTCCAAACAACCCACTGCTTTGCCGATCGATTCAGGCACAGGTGCTTTCCATGGCGACATCAAGGATTCCCATTGCTCTGCATCAGGCTCTACCTGCTCTACACAATGTGGGCAGAAGGTTCTGATCAGTCGCTGAGCGATAACCCCAATAAAGGTTGACCGGATCAAGTAATACGGCACGCCCAGTTCAAGCATACGGGTAATAGCTGCCGGCGCATCATTAGTGTGCAAAGTAGATAGCACAAGGTGGCCAGTCAAAGCCGATTGCACAGCCATCTGCGCCGTTTCAATATCACGTATCTCACCCACCATAATGATATCCGGATCTTGTCTAAGCAAGGTGCGCACACCTGATGCAAAGTCCAGATCAATATTGTGTTGCACCTGAAGTTGATTAAAGGAGGGAACAACCAGTTCTATCGGATCTTCGATGGTGCATACGTTCACCTCTGGTGTGGCCATCATTTTAAGGCTGCTGTATAAGGTGGTGGTTTTACCGGAACCTGTGGGCCCAGTGACCAGCAAAATACCGTTCGGCTGCTGGATCATTTCATTCCAGATAGACGCCTCACGTTCATCAAAACCTAGCGCCGACTGATCTTTAACCAGAACATCTGGATTAAAAATACGCATCACCATTTTTTCGCCAAACGCAATCGGCATGGTTGAGATACGCAGCTCCACCTCTTTACCTTCTGCATTGCGGGTTTTTAACCGGCCATCTTGAGGTCGGCGTTTTTCAGCAACATCCATACGGCCAAGAATTTTCAGGCGACTGGTCACTGCCGCCATAACGGGCGCCGGCATGTCATACACCTGTTGCATCACGCCATCGATTCGAAACCGAACACCGCCATCGTCACGACGCGGTTCAAGATGAATATCACTGGCGCGTTGTTCGTATGCATACTGCAACAGCCAATCCACAATGCTCACGACATGGCTGTCGTTTGCTTCAAGTTTTCCGCCACGCCCCAGCTCCATAAGCTGCTCAAGATTTTGTACAGCGCTGGATTGTTGGCTATGATCTTTTTTGGCCGCAAGAACCGATTTGGATAGAGAAAAGAACTCCACGAGGTAGCGACGAATGTCGTCAGGGTTAACAATAACCAAGCGAATTTCTTTGTTGAGTACCGGTTGTAGCTCGGCCTGCCACTCATCAAAAAAAGGATCGGCTGTGCCAAACACCACATAATCTGGACCTACCTCAACACAGATCACATTAAAGCGTGTGGAATAAGCCGATGAGGTGACCGCAGTAACGGTCGGGACATCCACTTTTAATGGGTCAATTCTGAGCCACGGCAAACCCACCTTCTCAGCCAGCCATTTACTCAGGTACTCAAGATCTATCTTGACGTTTGCATCATCCGGGTGTGTCCAGCCGCTACTGGCAATTTTCTCCAGAGGTCCAATGTCTTTACCACCACTGCCTGGACGCGAAACTGAAATGAGCAACTGCGAGTTTTTTTCCTCAATCGCACCATCCTGAAGAAGTCCTTCAAGTATGGCCTCAAGCTCGAGCTTCCCCGTCGCGGGGTCGGCAAATCGTCGCGCATTGTCTGAAATCGCGGTTTGTATATTGGTTGCTTGCATACCGGGTGTTATCGGCGGAAAAAGGGAATAATGGAATGCAGATGGCGAAAATCCACGTCCTGTGACCCATCCCACAACTATCTGCCCTAAACTGCTTTAATCGCCTCTCTGATGCAAGCAAAGGAGCCGCTTATGGCTACACGTGTGTTGATTGTGTACGACAGCAATGGTGGCAACACCTATGCCATGGCCAAACGCATTGCCCTGGGTGTTAACAGCGTAAGCGGCTGTGAAGCTGTGGTGCGTTCAGTGCCCAAGGTTCACGATCACATCGATGTGCAGGCGCCGCCAGTGCCTGAGTCAGGAGCACCTTATGCTGACCACAGCGAGGTTCCAGATTTTGATGGACTGATTGTCGGCAGCCCGACGCACTTTGGCAATATGTCGGCCTCATTAAAATATTTTTTTGATCAGTCCACGCCCTACTGGTTTGGTGGTAGCTTGGCAGGCAAACCGGCAGCCGCCTTTACATCCACTGGCAGCTTGCATGGTGGGCAGGAAAGCACTTTACTCACCATGCTGATGCCACTTTTACATCACGGCATGCTCATTTGTGGTATCCCCTACACCAACCCCGAGCTAATGCAAACTCGCACCGGAGGCACGCCTTACGGTGCCAGCCATTTTTCAGGAGAGAAAGGCGAGAATGCACTCAGTGATGACGAAAACAGGCTTTGCCAGCAACTGGGCAAACGCGTGGCGACTGTGGCAATGAAATTGAAGGATTAGCACGTGGATGCACGAGTGATACACTGTTTCCAATGAACAAAATAACGATCACCCGCTGGTGCACACTGATTAGCTTTTTTGGGCTTTTATTTTTGCTACTGAGCTGGTTTACCTGGTTAGCACCACCACGCGAAGCACCTCGTGCCGTTTTGATTGTATTGTTGGTGGTGCCGCTGTTATTTCCCATGCGTGGCATTTTGCACGGTAAGCGATACACCCATCAGTGGGTCAGCTTTCTTGCCTGTTTTTATTTTATGGTGGGTATAGATGCCAGTTTTAATCATGCTGAAGGACAAGCCTGGCTGGGGTATCTTACGGTTGTACTGAGCTTACTATTATTTCTTGGCGCGACATTCTACGCACGTTTTAGTCCATCGTCTAAAGTGCAGGCAGATCCATGCACGCCAACAGATCAAGCATAAATAACAGCCACTGCATTTTTTTATCATCTGGCAGATTCATCCACAGCAGGCACGACAGCATAATCGGACGGAACCAGTACGCTGCTAACCAGAGGCACTGTCACTTTTCGTTGTGACTGCAATGATGCTTCGTCCAGGACGGAGACAAGCTTTTTCAGCACAGCAAAATCTCTTGGGAAGTGTCGCAACATATATTGCACAACCTCATCACCGACCAGCATATCCCGCGTTTCAAACAAATGCGTCAGGGCAGACTGTAATTCTGACTCACTCAGAGGCTGCACATGATAAACAGCCCCCCAGCTTAGTCTTGTGCACAAATCAGCCAGTGCAAATCCAAGCCGATCACTTTGACCTGATGCGGCGAACAACATTTTGGCCGCTGCCTGGCGACAGCGGTTAATGCAATAAAACAAGGCTTCTTCACCGCTGGCATGTAATTCCTGAACATCATCTATACAAATAAGATCGCAGGTTTCCAGGCCGTCAAAAACGGCATCATGGTTTAGCAGTTCCCCAGGTAAATAGGCCACCTGATACCCATTGGCAGAAGCACTTTGGCAGGCAGCACTGAGTAAATGGGATTTCCCGACACCGTGTTCGCCCCAAAGATAAAGCTGTAAGTCATCCATTTTCCCACTGGCAAAGGCACTGACACTATCGCAGATCAATGCGTTGGATTGCCCTGGATAGAAATTATCAAAGGATGAACTTGGGACGATACCCAAAGGCAATGTCAGTTGCGGATGCATTGCAATTTACTCTAGCAACTAACGCAAGTATTCGAGCGACAGTGAAAAATTTCCGGCAAAGCCGCTGCCACCTGCGGCGGCTGGTGATACCGTTTGCTGCAACCAGCCAGCAAGGCCTGCAGCTGTGCTGACCGCATTCACAGCATTTCGCGGTAACACCGCAAATACCATCCCGTTATTGAGTACTTCTTTGGGATAGACGGTTTCGACCGCCTCTATGCCATCGAGAAAGCTCAGTACATCGGCATAACTTTTGGTCGATCGTAAAGGGCTCACCCATACAAGGGCTTCTGAGTTTGAGCGATTAAGGCCACCGTATTCATAGGTTTGCTGTGCCGCCGCTTCACCTGCAGTACCTGGCCGTAACCAATCAAGGCCTGCCTTGATCGCATCATCGAGAGAGCGGCTTGTTGTACTGGTACTTTGTGACTGCCCGCTCGCCACTTTACTCCATACGCCTTGCCAGGCACCGGTTCGGGTGCGCGTTAAATGAGCTGCCAACACAAGCTCTTGCCGATAGCGTGCGCTGGCTTGCGAAATACGCTCAACGTTCGCCGTGCGAATATCATCAACCTCAAGCGCTTGCTGATCAGGCTCATCCGCCGCTGGAAAACTCAATGAAACACCACTGCCGCCGGCAATTTCCCGCGCGCGCTCCATGACGTTACGTGCTGCCGCCGCACCCACCAGCGTTTCCACGCCGCCATCGTCAACCAGCATCCAAACCAACGCTGAGCGCACATCCAGAAACGGATTAACCCCATCAACGGTATCCGCAGGCGTGGCAGCCACCTTATCGCGATTAGCAATCAGAGCATCTATACGTTGCTGGTTGAACCGCACCAGCATAAGCTGGGTTGCCTGAGCCGTTTGGCGCACCTCATCTGTCATCGCCGTGCTGCTGCTGATAACAGTGCCTGGTGATGGCGCTCGATAGCTAAACGAGTCGACAAACGTTTCGGCGCTGCGCAGGCCCTCACGCACATCGTTGCGGTTGAGCAGCGTTTTATCGCCGCTATTGGCAAGCAACACCGATCGCATTCCAATTAGGTAAGCCGATTGCTGTTGAGCAGCTGAGCGATCTGTTACGGCGACTTCGATACTGTAGGCATCAACTTGCGCCTGTACACTCGATGCGAGTACGAGCAGAATCCCTATCGCGAACACAGCGATGCCTCGATTCATCTTCATAAGCTGCTCTGAACAAATTGTCATTGTTATACACCTTGTCGGATTTACTGTTTGTGCCTTATCTGCCACACCTGTGCAAAGATAACCGCGTATCATTAACTCTCTACTACTTTCGCTCAACACACTGACGCAATTTAACCTTTGTTAGCCAGATGACTGACTCAGCAGACACAGAAGAATTGACCTACGCCAAAGCGGGTGTGAATATCGATGCCGGTAATGCTCTCGTAGAACGCATCAAATCGCATGTTGCTAAAACACGTCGTACCGGTATTTTAGGCGCTCTTGGCGGTTTTGGTGGCATGTTCGAGCTTCCAGTTGGCCAATATTCTCAGCCAGTCATGGTTTCAGGCACCGATGGCGTGGGCACCAAGCTTCGTCTGGCCATCGATTTAAACCAGCACAGCACCATCGGCATCGACCTTGTGGCCATGTGTGTCAACGATATTCTGGTTTGTGGTGCTGAACCACTGTGGTTTTTAGACTACTTTGCAACCGGCAAGCTAGATGTGGAGCAGGCGGCGGCGGTTATTGAAGGTATTGCCAATGGCTGCGTGCAGGCGGGAGCGGCGCTGCTTGGCGGCGAAACAGCCGAGATGCCTGGCCTTTACAATGGCTCCGACTACGATTTAGCCGGTTTTGCCGTGGGCGTTGTCAACAAACCCGACATCATCGATGGCAGCACGGTCATGCCTGGCGATGCCATTATCGGCATTGGCTCATCAGGCCCTCACTCCAACGGTTACTCACTGATACGAAAAGTGGCGGCCAGGCATGATATTAGTAGCGCATTCGGGGGCAGTACCCTTGGCGAGACGTTACTTGCACCCACCATTATCTATGTCCGGTCTATTCAAGCGCTAATGAAGCAAATCAACATCAAAGCCATGGCCCATATAACTGGCGGCGGCATCAGCGAAAATGTCCCAAGATCCCTGCCGCAAGGTGTTAATGCCCGTATCAATACATCTAGCTGGGATCAACCTGCGGTGTTTGGCTGGTTACAAGAGCAAGGCAATATCAACGAAGGTGAAATGCTGCGAACCTTTAATTGTGGCATTGGCATGGTAGTAATAGTTGATCAGCAAGATGCAGACACCGCGATAAACACCCTGCGCTCAGAGGGCGAGCAGGCCTTTAACATTGGCGCGGTTGTCGAAGGGCAAGGCACGGCAGTGGTTGAATATACATGACACGACTGGTTGTACTCATCTCTGGCCGCGGTTCCAATATGCAAGCGATTGTCCACGCTTGCCAGCAAGATCAATTGGATGCAGAGGTAGTTGCCGTTATCAGTAACAACCCAGATGCGGCCGGACTTAAGTTTGCCACACAGCACAATATCCCTGCACACACGATTAATCACAGGCAATACGACAGCCGCGCAAACTTTGACAAGGCTCTGCTGCAACAAATTGATCAATACCGTCCAGATTGGGTCGCCCTAGCAGGGTTCATGCGCATATTAGAACCGGCCTTTGTTACCCAGTATTTGGGGCGACTGATCAATATTCACCCGTCCCTATTACCCGCTTATCCCGGTTTAAATACCCATCAACGCGTGCTGGAGGCTGGCGAACAACAACATGGGGCGAGTGTGCATTTTGTAACTCCGGAACTTGACGCTGGCCCGGTAATCCTACAATCAAGGGTGGACGTATTGCCAAATGACAATGTTGAGCGTCTTCAGTCTAGGGTGCTCAACACAGAACACGCTCTCTATGTGGAAGCATTGCAGCTTTGTGTGAGCAAGGCCGCACGATTTGTCGACGGAGAATGTTATTTTTCCAGTATCAAAAATTCTTCGGCTGCCGAATTAACCAATGAAACGTCGGGCTTTATTCCGACGGCGCCAAATGGATAACACCGTATGAAAAAGCGCCAGACAATGCATGAAATAAACTCTGTTCAGTTTAGTGCACATTTAACGCTTGTAAAAGGACGAAAACAGACATTGAAAAACCTGATCAAAACCACCGCATTAGGTGTCCTGTTAATGGGCAGCACATCCGGTTTGGCGATCGCTCAGAGTCATGAGCTATCACCATTCGAGGTGACCTACGAAGTTGGTAACAATGTGATTAGCGCAGGTAGTGCCACGCTGACACTGGCGCGTGAAGGTGACGAATGGATTTACAGCCTCACAACAAAACCAACGGGCGTTTTCAAACTCACTGGCAAAGGCAAGATTCAGGAGATCAGTATATTCAGTGTTTCCAAAACATCTGATGAGATGCAGATGCAGCCACAACGTTACACCTATCGTCAGGATCAGGAAACCAGACGCAGTGTGGACGCCTGGTTCGATTGGGATGATAACCAACTCACCTACAAGAGCCGCGGTGAAGAAGTTACCGAAGGCTTCTCTGACCCTGTTCTCGATCGGCTGTCAGTGACACTGCAAGTGATGAACGCATTAAAAACCAGCGGCTTTGAAGAAGCCGAGCTGCGTGTGTTTGACAACGGCCGTGTTAAAACAATGCTATTTCAAAACGAAGGTATTGAGAAAGTTAAATCGCGAATTGGCACCATTGATACTATCAAGGTGAAAAGTAATTCGGTTACTGGCGGTACCCGCCACACATACACCTGGTTTGCGCCCTCGCTTGACTTTGTACCCATCAAAATAGAGCAATACAAGCGAAACAAGCTTGTCGCCCGTTTATCGCTCACCAAACTGCGCAATGTCGTTACAGGTGATAGTGGACGAGATTTCGCAAAGCCCAAGTAAGCTCTGACGGGCTATGGCTATTTAGGGTCTGGTTAACGGGCGGGTAAGTCAACCTTTCTTCTTTACTGGAAGTGTTTCTCGAAAACGGCACGCAGGCGGTAATCTGGTGGTAACTCACCATCGGCTGACGGGGTTTCAACGGGCAGTTGCACTTGGGCAGAAAACGTAAAGCCGGGGTTTTGCCAGAACAGGCTTGGATTCAGATACCAATCAGATTTTTCGCTGTTAGCGTCTTCACCGTGCCCATCATCCACATCCAAATTACCCGTAATGGACAACAGCCACAGCGGAGAAGCACTTGAGGTGCCTGTCCAGCCAAGGCGCCTGCCTGTGGTGAAATCGACAGTGATTACATTGGGCTGTTCGGCGCGGCTGAATTCGTTGACAAACTGTTCCAGATTCACATCGAGCCCACCATACCAAAGCCTACCGAGCCGGCCGTAGGATATCCCTAGCTGACCTGAACTAACATAGGCTGTACCATCGATGTCTTCGTCTTCGTGCTCTACTTTGAGCCCAGCTGAATAGGCCAAACCGTCGTGTAAATGGGGAATCCCGTCGACCAGCCTATTGGGTCCCAGCAGGCCACTTTCGACATCGAGCCTGCTCTGTGCCTCGCCAATCATGTTCAGGCCAAAGCCTTTCTTTAAGCTGAACTTTGGACGCGCAGGCTTTACACTGAGTGAGAACTCGGTTTGGCGATCAGCGAAACGCACCGATGCGGATTCTTCTTCGTCGACTCGTGAGTATTGGATTGATCTGAGATCGCTGGCACTGAATGCAAACGGATCGGAAGTGATAGTACCGGCGCCTGCCGAAGCAGACAGACTGAATTCGCTTTGTGCTCTTGTACCAAAGGTGCTTGGTCCAATTTCTTGAGCGTACAGATGAGCAGGTGCAACCGCGACCATAAAAGGCGCTAAAATTACTGCGATTGCATTAACACGTGCCATTATTCAGTGGCTTCCTTGAATGACCCATCATGGACCAGTAGTGAATCGTTATTAAATACCGAATGTCTCAAAAATACAACAACCAATTTGGCCAATTTTACATAGTGTTGCAGCACATAGTGGAACAAATCTCTGGATTCAAAAGGCCTTAGTCTATGAACGAAAACGAGCCAAAAAGTTCAGAAGAATTTGCACCGCCCAGCAAATCACAATTAAAGCGAGATGCGCTTGCAATCAGAGACTTAGGAGCCGAATTAGCCGCACTGGGGGCTACCGAGCGTGCACGTGTACCCTTACCCGACGATGTGGTGGCTGCGATCGAAGAACTAAACCGAACGACTAAGAACGGCGCCCGTAAGCGTCAACTAGGTTGGCTAGCCAAAAGGCTAAGACAATTGGATACCCTGCCAATTGAAGCCGCTCTTGAGTTATTTCGATCTCGCGCGAGGCAAAATACTCGAACATTACATCTAATAGAAGAATGGCGAGACAAGCTTCTTGGTCAAAATACAACAGAAACACCACAAGCTATCCTCACAGCGTTTTTGGATAAATACCCGCATGCCGATCGACAAACGCTCAGACAACTCCAACGCAATGCCCTGCGCGAACTGTCCGCTGGTAAGCCACCTCGTAATGCTCGGTTGCTGTTCAAGTCGGTTCGAGAAGCGATCGTGCCAGATGAAGCACCTGATGATGACCCCATGGGGACAGTGGAGTGAAATTGTCAGTCAATGCGCTGTTCGGCGGATTATTCCTTATTACGTTTATCGCAGGCTGCCAAAGCCCAGCCAGGCAATCTGCCCTCGACAACGATCAAACTGATATAACAAACAACACGGTTAACGCAACTTCAAACGCAGCTAATAGCGTGGTTGTCGACAATAGCTTGACGAATAACCCCTCGTCAGACATTGCCGCTGCAAATTCGACTACGCCATCACAGGCTTTGACCAGCGCGCCAGGCGAATCAGAAAACCGCGTTAAGTTGCCACGAATCACTGAACCCACTCAAATCGCACAGTTGCAAATAAAACGTTTGTCCGAGATTAGCGGCATGGCCTGGTCACGGCGACAAAACAACGTAGTGTGGATGATTAATGACAGCGGCAATGCGGCGGCTATTTATGCTTTGGATGCTAACGGTAAATCGCTGGGCCACTGGGCTGTCGATGCACGCAACCGAGACTGGGAAGACTTGGCGTCAGTGTGGATTAATGGCGATGCCTATTTACTCATCGCCGATGTAGGCGACAATTTAACCAATCAACGCGAGCAGGTTATTTATATTGTCAGCGAACCGCAAATAGACAGCGATCAGAACACACCATTGCAACCGGTTAATGCTTTGCGTTTTCGTTACAGCGAGGGCTCACACAATGTTGAAGCGGTGGCAAGCGATGGCCAGTACATTTATCTACTGACCAAAGAAGCGTTACGTCAAGGCAACGCAGTGGCTTCTCAATTATTTCAATTACCCTTAAGCCTTGTGGCCAGAAACGAACTGGCTGTGGCCACAAAAGTGGCAACGCTGCCATTACCCAAATCATCCCTGGAAAGTAGTTTAATCGCAAGCGTCGCCAATATCGATATTCGCCAGCCCACCGCAATGGATTTTGACCAAAGCAACCGCTTTGCCTATGTATTAAGTTATCGCACAGTCAAGCGATATGAAAAACTGCCTGGGCAAAACTGGAGCGATGCTTTCGTTAAAAACGGGACAACAATCTATACACACAATTTGCAGCAAGCTGAATCTTTAGCCGTTGCTGCCAATGGCACCGTTTGGATATCCTCAGAAAAACGACCTTCGCCACTTATCGCCTTGCCTGCACCCGCGCAGCAATGAGTGCATAGACAGCTCAAGCATCGCGTTGCGCAATCCAATCGAAATCAGGATGGTTTTTGAATCGCCATTTACGCAAAGGCCCCGCCATCACATTAAGATAATAAAGTGAAAAACCATAAGGGCATGCGCAGGGGTGATGCCCTTTAGGCACCAGCACCACATCGCGATCGGCAACAGACATGGTTTCATCCAAAGAACCATCCTCGGTAAACACGCGCTGAATCGCAAAGCCTGTCGCTGGGTCCAAACGGTGATAGTAGGTTTCTTCAAGGTAGGTCATGTTTGGATAATCATCTTCATCATGACGATGCGGTGGATAGGATGACCAGTTCCCTGAAGGCGTAAAGACTTCGGTGACCAACAAACTGTCAGCGACATCATTATCTTCCATCGCAATGGCATTAATGTACCGGGTATTACTGCCTTTGCCGCGTGTTTCAGTGGCAGCGGGTTTAATTAGGCTAGCCTGCCGCCTGGATTTACCTGAGCCTTTGGCAAGCCCCGGTGCGTTACACACGGCTAGCTCACAGACTGTTTCTGCATTCACTTGCCAATTGACATTTACTGGAACATACACACAATGTGGTGGCAGTTGTTCAAAAACGCTCATGCGCTCGCCAAGCAAACCAAAATCCTCACCAGCTGCCGACACCGAAGCTTTGCCTTCAATCAACACCAGAATAGCTTCACGCTCGAACGTGTTATCACTGATCGTCTCCCCGGGATGCAAACGTATAACATCAAAACCCACGTAACCCCAGTTAGCACTCGCGGGTGTGATGTGATGAATACGGCCAGTATCGGATGAAGGCGAAACAAGAAGATGGCTCACAACAATTCAGCTCAACGTGAAGTCAGTTAAGAGATTGTTACTGCCGAGGCTGTATTTGTCCAGCCGTGTCAGGTATTTAGAACAAAGGGTACCTAGCGCGGCCTTAATTCCACATCGATTGGCGCTACTTCGGGGGCATCCCAACTGCCTTTCAATGAGTATTGTCGCAGCCCAAGTCGATCAAAATCCACACCCAGGGCTTTTAATAATCCACCGGCAAAAATGGCCCCAATACCCGCTGAGGCACCACCTGTGATAATGCCAATAATGGGCAAAGCCGAGCTTACCCTTGGTAATACGGTTATGGTTTGGTTGTATCGTTCATCAACAAGATTGGATTCGCCGGTTATATCAACAACACCAATCGAACCGTTGAGCTGCACCAATGGCGTATGAGCCACGCCATTTGCCAATTGCACATCGCCAGAGAGCGTTTCAAAATCCAAACCATCAAGCACGACATCATTAAAATCAAGGAGTAGCCTTCTGGGTATACTGCTAAGCGCAAAAAGTCCAACCAACTTTGCCGCACCTGGTTCGACTTTCAAGATACGACCCGTCTTAATATCGATGCTCAATTCGCCCAGCAAAGTTTCAAGCGCTGGTTTGTATACCGGCCCTGGCCAAAATATTGAACCTTCAACTACCCCTTCTCCACCGGCAAGTGTGCCGCCAAATCCAACCTCTCTCAGCCCTTCACCTGCATTATCGCTTTGAATTGTGATATTCAATCTTGAAACATGCTGCCCTTCCAGTGTGGGATTAACGCTTTGAGGATCACGCAAGCGCCAATAACCTTCACCGATCATTTGCGTAGACGCATTGGCAAAACCAAACGCATCTATGCTTAAGCCACTCACTGTGGGGGACGTGCGAATTGTCAGATCACGCAAATCGAGCGTATCCCAAGTGAAACGTGACACATGCATATGAACCGGAGGT
>CAYSZH010000005.1:0-66187 GCA_964435305.1 uncultured Granulosicoccaceae bacterium | reverse complement strand
AAGGAAACCGCCATAGCGCCTGCGCGCTGTGTGGGGATATCTTCAGCCGTACTTTAATCACGCTATCAGCCTGATTTACGCTCAAACGGGTTGAAGTGCAAAAACGGTATTTGCAAAGGTAAGTGCTTATATTTAAACAGCGGGATAAAAACCATACCGGCGATAAACCCACCTATATGCGCACCAAAGGCCACGCCTCCCCCTTCTGAACTGGTGGTAAGAGAACTGAATAACTGCATTAGAAACCAGGCACCCAGTACGAGCAGCGCTGGAATTTTAACTCTCTGAATAATGATAAATATCGGAATGATGACAGTGACGCGCGCCATGGGAAATAACAGTAAATAAGCTCCCAACACACCTGAAATAGCGCCACTGGCACCGATCATGGGTATTTGTGAACCGGTATCAGGCAGCGCTTGAGCAAGTAGCGCGGCAATACCACATAAAAAATAAAAAAAGATAAACCGAACATGCCCCATTGCAGCTTCTATATTGTTTCCAAACACCCACAGATAAAGCATATTTCCAATAAGGTGCATCCAACCACCGTGCAGAAACATCGATGAAAATGCTGTGACGCCGGCAGGTACCCAAACCAGTGTAGGGTCCAGCTCCATTCCGCCAAACAGCACAGCTGGAATAGCACCTAAGGCATAAATAATCTCCTGCTGATCACCTGGCGTGCGCGTTATCTGCCATAAGAACGCAGCGATACAGCAAGCCATAAATGTGTAGGTCACATAGGGGATAATGCGGATCGGGTTTTCGTCATGAATGGGGAACATGGTTCGATCTTCGTTTAGCCACTGAATTGATCCCTATAGTAAGCAAACACCAGAGTAACTTCGCACGAAAAACTCTTCGCAAATTGTCCTGCAGCAATGTGTCGCTAAGCGACTGCCTGGGTGAATTTTTCTGCAGCCTTAACACTACGCAAAAAAACCGGTTGTTGCTCGGTAGAGAATTTTTTACTGTATTTATAGCCAAGCCTGTCGAAGCTTTGAACAGAATCGAATGTCGCACAGCGATTATCCACCAGATAGCGCGTCATCGCACCTCGGGCTTTTTTAGCGAAAAAGCCAATGACCTTATAATCACCTTTGCTTTCATCTTTAAAAACTGGAGTGATAAGTGGCGCATCCAGGATTTTCTTATTCACTGACTTAAAGTATTCGTTGGAAGCAAGATTGATAACGGCAGGTTGCTTAAATGATTGCAGCTCATTGTTCAAGCTCTTGGTAATTCTGTCTCCCCAAAATTCATACAGGTTTTTACCACGACGAGTTTTGAGTGTAGTACCCATTTCTAAGCGATAAGGCAACATCATATCCAGCGGTTTTAACACGCCGTACAGTCCAGACAATATCCTCACGTGTTTCTGTGCATGCTTAATATCCGCAAGTTTCATGGTTTCAGCTTCCAGGCCAATATAGACATCACCTTTAAACGCTTGTATCGATGGCCTTGCCTCACCCTGTGGAAAAGGCAGGCACCATTGTTCAAACCGTTCGACGTTGGTTTGCGCCAATGCATCGCTGATATTCATAAGTTTGGACAACCTGCCAGGTTTGTACTTTTGCAAGGCACCAACGAGCTTTTCAGACTCATCAAGAAACACCGGCAAGGTCACGTTTTTGGTACGTGGCGCGGTTTCAAAATCCAGTGTTTTTGCTGGTGATAAAAGAATAAGCATATTTGATTAGAATGGATTCACGTTGTTATTCGAATTAAAGTTTTGTGCCTGGGCCTGCTAAGTAATGAGCGTGAGCAATAGCAGCCATTTTCAATTAATCAGTGACATTTTACTACGCCTTAATCCACTACCGCCAAATACGGCACAAGGGCAAAACCGAATTTCTGCAAAGCGGTAAATATGGGCACATCCATAATGGCAAGCACCATCATACCCAGTAATACATACATGCCATATTGCGCATTCAGGATAGTGTACTGGCGTGCGATTTTTTTAGGCAGAAAATAAGGCAGGATATAATGCCCATCCAATGGCCCAATTGGCAGCATATTAAACAGCATCAGCATTAAATTAACCACGATCAGAATTTCGAAAAAGCCACGACTAGCGGATTGTTCGAAAATGGGCCAGCCAGATTTTATGCCGAAGTAATACACGTTGATTGCAACAAACGCGATAATCAGATTAGCCACCGGCCCCGCAATGGCGACCCCAAATTGAGCCCACATCGAGTTGGTGTTACGTTGATCAAAAGGGACTGGCTTGGCATACCCAAAACCCACCATCACTACCATCATAAGACCCATAGGGTCGATATGTGAAATAGGATTAAGGGTTAATCGGCCCAGGCGCTCTGCCGTGTTATCGCCGTATAGTTTGGCTGCCAGAGCATGTCCGTATTCATGAAAAGACAATGACATTACTAATGCCGCAATCAGCATGAAGAAAACAAGGTACTGACCCTGAAAGAGCATTTGCAACATCATGAGAGCTGATTAATTCCTTTGAAATTCGCCGTGCATTTCAATGACAATTTCATCACCCACCAGCGCGGCGAATGCATCCATGCCAAAGTCAGAGCGTAATATGGTAGTGGAGGCCGAAAAGCCCAGTGTGTATTTACCGGTGAGTATATTATCAGCTCCGCCGTTGAAGGTCGTTAGCAAAACAATTGGCCGGGTTTGGCCACGCAAACTGAGTTCGCCGGCAATTTCAATACTGTTATCCGCTTGCAGCGCTGTTGAGGTGCTTCGAAATTCTATTTCGGGATGCGCTGCCGCAGCTATCCAATCGGCACCTCTAAGTGTGTCCTCAAGATCAGTGTTGTTTACATCGATGCTACTGGCAAGCAATTTACCCTGCAATTGCAGCTGGGTTATATTTTCAGGTTCAAAATCCAAGCTTCCTTCCACGGTGTTAAAACGACCAATAATCTTGGAAAGACCCAGATGACCAACGCTAAAGTGAACATAGGCATGCTCAGGATCAAGCGTGTACTCGCCAGAACGTAGGGCACTCAGTTCGGTGGTGAAATTCGGCGTCACCAAAGCCGCACAGCCGGCAATCAGCATACTCAACAACAACACTGCAAGACGCTTACAAGCGATTTTATTTTTCCAGGTCACAACATTTCTCCACGTTTATCGCCAAAAAGAAGTTCAATAACAACACGCAGCATCGCCGCGCCACACTCACCCCAAGCGCATATCGGTACTACGGCGTGGGATTTTTTTATACGCCCATACTGCGCTGGTAACCCGACAGCCCTTTTAGGATGCGTGTCGTCAGAGATGGATGAGCTGCAATATAAAATGCGAACTGTATCTCAATATCGATGCGCAGCATAATGTCTAAAAACGTGATCGATTGGCAACTCTGACCACACAAACGTCAATAGTGCCGCATTTTTGGCCTGTTAAGCCCTGTGACAGTACAACAACAACTAGTTAAAATCCCTCTAACAAGGCTAAACTTACGCTCTGTATGTCATACGTCCCCAAGGATAGCCACACTCGAAATGCAAACAGTGCTTCACAACCGGACTTCGCAAGCGCTCAGTGCGCTCAGCCTACTCTTAATATCAGTGTTCTCTGGCACTCAGGCCCTGGCGGCTGATGATTTGAACAGCTTGCCTGCAACAGCTCAGGAGGAAGTCCGTCGTATATGTCTGCCAGTCCAGTATCGTGAAGGTGCTGCAGCCTATCGAAACTGCGTTCAAGCCGAGGTCAGCTCACGTGGCAACAATACCAAAACAGATTTAGCGATCCTCAACTTTGACGAGAAGTATGCGGTGCAACAGGCTTGTGCCAGTGCCGGTGCAAGCTCAGCAGAAAACTATGAGCGATGCGTTTCGGATCAAGTGCGTCAAATGCAAAACATTCCGGCCCCCGTCCTTACAAGCCTTAACGACGACGAACGTTACGCTATTCAACAAACCTGCTTCACTGCGCAATCCAAGCAAGGAGTGGCCGCATACCGAACATGCATGAATACTCAGCTCGAGAGCCTCGAGGGAGTGCCAAGTGTTGATACGAGCGACTTATCCATGCTTGAAAAAAATGCCTTACAGCTGCGTTGCTCCGCCAACTCAAGAGACGTGGTTAACTACAGACGATGTCTTGCAGCCGAATTTGAATCTATAACAGGCAACGTGCCGACCTACAGCACCGCCTTAAAAACGCTCACAAACTCACCGCAAGTCGAACCGACAGCTGAGCCTGTATCGGCTGTCGTAGCAGAAAAAGCCATTGTTGAACCTGTTGCCGAACCCAGCGTTGATATAACCAGAGCGGTGGACAATACGGCACCCGTTAGTAACGGTACAAGCACACTAACAGAACAGGTGGCGAATGGCACAGCATTAGAGCCGGATGCAGAATCGTCGCCAGAACTTGAAGCAGAAGTATTCGACAATTTGGTCACGGTAAATGCTGAGGCCCTTGAAGATGCCCTTACAGAAGACGTGGCAACACCAACAAATACGCCCGTAACCGCCGCCACCAAGACTGAGACCAATACGCTGGATGCTGCTGCAGACCCTGCGCAGTCATCCGCTCAAGCGCCACAGCCGGCAGACGAATCTATCCAAATTGCCGCACCGGCCGCTGCGCTGCCTGCCCAGACAGCATCGGAAACCGCTTTGCCAGAAAACACCCTGGCTCAAGCCACTGTAGCCCTTGCTAAAAGCACAACACCGAACAGCGGCATCGAGTCAGATACCGTGTTCCGTCAGGCATTGCCGCGCAATATTGAACCGCAGCTGGCTGATTCCAACCGAGCAGACGAAAACGCTGTATTGGCGCTAAACGAAACAGTCGCTGCCAATGCAGTCGCTAATGACGCAGACGATCAGTCCGCGATTAGAGAAAGCAACGACACTGCAGGCGTTGCCCAACAAACTGTAGCGTCTGGCAACAGCCAGGCCGCGACAGCAGCCGCTGAACAAACTGAGCCAAGCCCTACAGGTAACAACCTTGCGTTACTCTCGCTACAACAAAAATTTAATTCGCTTATGGCCAGCACCGAAGAGAAAATTGCCAACCTGGACAATAGTGCTTGGATACTCATTGGTGGCTTGTTCGCGCTGCCCGCTATCATCCTGGCTCTTCTATCAATCAGCCGCCGCTTTAGTCCTATCAACGCTGAAGACTATGCCGACTTCGAAGCAAATGAGGCATCAGCTAACGAAGGACTCAAAACTCGACAACGTCGACAGGAAGAAGAGGCGAAGTCATTGTTCGAAGATTTGGAAAACACGCATGCCGATCCAGATTTGCATGCCTCAGCAGACGCCGTAAATACAGAAACCGCAAGTGCGATAACGCCCATGGAACAACCATCATCCGAAATAGCGTTGGATGTGCAGGGCGACGAAGAGGAACGCACAGCCAAAGCGGTTGCATACGCCGATTTAGCGACCCGCAAACAAGCCAACACTTCGCCACCGCCACCCTCGGTTACACCACATTGGCAATCCGGTTTCGCTGCCTGGGTGCAACAGCACTCGGCAGACGATCAATTGCACCTGTGTATTGATTTTCTCATTTACTGGATGGCCTATGGCGATGATCGATATCAACCCGAACTCAAAAAGCGCTTATTCACCGCCAGAGACCTGAGCCAGTTCGACGAGGTCAAGCGCTGGGTTTTAAAACAAGATACACAGGCCTTCGCCGATGTTGTTTGCATGATGCAAACTCAGACAAATCGCGAGCAACGCGAACAAACGTTATCTTTGCTAATGGCTTTACTGATTAGCGAGCATAGTGTCACCCCTGTGCAAAACACCTTGCTGCGTTTCCTGGCCGATGCATTTGGTGTTCGAAAACACGCGCTCGAATCCAACTTCGAAAAATCCTTTGGCCACGAACTCCCCTCAATGCCCAGAGTGGACAAAACACGTTGGTGGGAGAAACAACACGCTTCCGAAATGCAGCTGTGGGACTCTCGCGCAATGTTGGCCCAGCCGGAGAAAGTACAACTACTGGCACGCTTTGGCTTAGCTGAAAACCCGGAAGATACTGACGTTATCCAGGCCTTTCGCCGAGCCGCACTTCGCTGCCACCCAGATCGTTTTAGCTCACTCGGTGAACGCCAAAAAACACTTGCAGCCCAGCGCTTTACAAAATTTGAAGAAGCCAGAGACAAACTACTTGGAGTATCGGTATGAGAAACTACTTTGCCGTGTTACGCCAAAAGCGCACAGCCGCCCCTGCCGAAATTAGTGAGGCCGTAGCCAGCCTTACCGCAGAAGAACTCGCCGATGAGGATGACCTGGACCTGATCCTCACCAAGGCTGAATGGAAAACGCACTATACCCGCTTGCACCTTCAATACGAAGCAATGGCGGCGGCCCTCGTGCACCCTGGCACCCGCATGCCAGTGCAAGATCATCAGTGGGAAAAAAGACTAGTGGAGTTCGAGGTCGAGCAGGATACGCTTGAATTTGATACTCGCCCTGAAGAAGAGCAGTGACCGACTAATTTATTATCAAGTGCTAAGGCCTAGCCAACCAGGCGTGGATCATGAACTCGGCAGGCTTGCTCGGCAATAGACAAGGCGTCTCTGGAACCCAGCAAAGAGAAGCCATAGCGCTTGCCTGAACGGTCTCTAACACGCAGCCTCGATCCGCTATCAATTTTTATTCTCGCGGCAATTCTTCGCTGTAAATTAACGTTCATGAAAATCGCCACGTGATCCGAGTTCTTATCCATCAGTACGGGGAATCGCAAAGGACTGCCATCAACTTCCACACGCAGTCTGGTCAAATCATTGACATCAATGCCGTTGTAGCCAAATTGAATGGTTATAAGAGGCGAGCAGCCAAACCTGGGTATAAACCCAATTCGCAGATTAACATCGGCGTTGTCGATTGACTGGACTTCACCAAAATATTCAGCCAGTACGGATTTATCTGCAAGAAAGTCCGTTTGTAAATCTGAAAACCAGTCCTTGTGCTGGATTCGTTCTACTTGGGCCAATACTTTTGTAGTCAGACAGACACCAAGCGCAAGCGCTAAAATGCCCGATCTGCATAACCACACCACGGTCAACTCCAAGATTCAAAGTCCGTCTAAGTCTAGCGGATTCTGACACAGTTCGTGACAATTCCCTAATCTCATGCGCAATTATGGCGCATACGGATAAAGGTCCGCATTTTGCTATCTAGTTCGCACTATCGAACAATTTCTGGTTAATAACATGGCTTTGATCACACTTAAGTACGGCCTGCCTATCCTTCTGGGTTACATACTTTTCGTAGGTATTTCGGCTCAGTTCGTCCCTTATCGCAGGCCTGCAGCGCTGGCTCTGCGCCCGAACTGGTTTCTGGGAATATGGGTCGGTATCGCCGTTTCAGCGATTCTTATCACCGGTATGCACATGGCCTATCAAATGGATTTGGCCGATATACGTGGGCTAGCCAAGCCCATCATCATGTCATTAATGCTGGTAATCGTGTCCGGCCTTTTGTGCTATCTGGCGTACAGCTGGCATATTGCCAAACAGATCCGCGCCGAGCAGGAAACAGATTCTGACGACCTTCGCGCGCTTCTTCAGCACGGCGAAAATGACCACGAAGCTGAATTTGAAGGTTTAGGCAGAGCTGAATTACTTGTCGATGCTGACGACACGCAAGAAATCGCGCCGTTTTCAATTAAAGACGATGACACACAAACCATCATCTGGAACGAGTATGGGGTGGCCATGGTAGGACCAGAAGAACAAACTCGTTTTGATAAGCCTATAACAGCGCTAGACAAGGTTGATGCTGATGCATCGATGAATGTGGATACAAGTGCTGACAATGACGCGGCGTTCGAGGCGAATGCAGATGCAGACCCTGACGCCACCTTAGCCAATGCCAAATTTACAGCTGTTCTGAAGGACGAACCCGAGCAAGCTGAATGTGCGGATTCATCTGCCGAAGTCTCAACTGAATTGCAGATGCGTCTGGACGAGATCGATGCGCTGCGAGCAGAGTTGAAAAAAGAAGGTGAGGAACGGGTTGAGCTTGAAAATCACCTACGTGCAACACGAATTGGTTTGTCCGAACTGGAATCTCAATCGCGTAATTTCGAAGCCGACAAGGCAACCGCCCTTACCGAGCTTGAGCAAGAACTGCAGCAGAAGGTCAAATCCACCGCTGCTGCTCAGGCCAGAGCTGAGCGAGAAGCGGTAAAGCGAGCCGAAGTAGAAGCGAAGCTGCTTGAACTTAGAACTGATTTACTTAAAGCCAGTAACGAAGCTCGAACCAGCACGGAAGCAAGAGCGCAGGCACTCAGTACAGCAAACAAAGCAACAACATTTGCTCGTCAGGCAATGAGTGTCAGATCGAAGCTTGAAGCTGAATTGCATGAAGCACAGGAGTCATTGAATAGCCGGCAGGAAACAATAAGCAGCCTAGTCAAAGCACTTGAAAAAGAGAAGCGACGGACCCAAACCGATGTTACTGCTATGGCAAAGCAATTGATCTTGCATGAAAAGCAACTGCAAGCACGACGCAGCCTTGAAGAGGTTTCGCGCAGCGTTGACAACAAATTCACAACCAGGCTTGTGAAGAAAGTCGCTCGCTCTCGCCCACTGAATACCAGCCGATAAGGGCATGGCGCCCCAAGGCTAAATTTTTTGCGCTTTATCTAGAAATCACTACAGAGAGGTGGCCTGCATGGACCGCCTTCTGTATTTAAGCAGGCAGCTGTCGCTGATCTATTGCTTGAGCCCCTGACTGCACTTCAGGCTTTGCCTGTACTTTTAATCTAGCACTAGCTGTTTGTACATCAGAACCTTGTACATCAGAACCTTGAACATCAGAACCTTGAACATCAGAACCTTGTACATCAGTCCCTAGCACACCAGCCTGAGTTTCACATTCAGGTTGATCATTGATACGCACTCTACGAACAGCAGTTTCTCGATCATATCGGCGTTGGGCAGAATGCGCCTGCCCGTCGTAGAGCTCCTTCGCTCTTCGCTGGGTGCCGACCATGAACCAGATGGCCAGTAAATACACACCGATGAAAGCCGCAACTAGCGGTACTCCCAACATGGTAAAAAACGTTACTAACCCCGCAAAAACTATCGTACAGCACGCGATGATCCCCATTACTTGATATGGATTCATGTCATCGCTCTTTATATTTATAAACGAACAACCCGAATATACTCTCGGATTTGTAACTTAGCAATACTGGTAAATTCTTGACACTTATTTCTTAAAAACAGCGAAACCTCTTTAGTTATACGGGTTTACGCTACTATGCCAATCCTTTAGCCAGTATATAAATACGACAATGCCTGTTATGAAAAGTGCCATTCAAACATTGCCCGGACACGTCAAAACTACAAACTATTTACTTCAATCTGATGACAGCCGCTTATTTCGCGCCCCTTACCTTAATTGAAGATGAATATACATTTTGGCCGTTTTGCGATTCGTAGAATTAGTCCAGCAAAAATAGTCAATTACAAAAAAGACGTGTTCGGTAATTTAGAAGAATAGATCATTAAAAAAAAGCAATCTTATACCCATTCGGGTTAGTGACATTACACAAAGCGAGATACACGTTAGCCAAGTAAGGTGTTATAGCTCACCCGATCTATATTGCTGCCACAGGCAATTAGCCCAACTTTGCCCCCGTTATAGCGGCCTTTCAACGGCCCGCGCAATGCAGCCATGGCAGCAGCACAGGCCGGTTCAACCGCCATTTTAAGTTCGTCGAAAATAAATCGCATGCTGGCACGGAGTTCATCATCTGACACCTGCACCAGTTCGTCGACATAGTGCTCAACCAGAGAATACGTTAATGGCAAGTGCATCGGTGCACCCAAACTGTCTGCGATGGTGTTGACCTGCACTTTATCCATTGGTGTTCCCATCGCAATGCTATCGGCCATGCCACGAGCGCATTCAGGTTCAACACCGATCACCTTACAATCAGCTTGCATCTGCTTCACAGCAGAGGCAACACCACTTATTAAACCGCCACCCCCGACAGGCACAATAACAACATCCAGTTGCTCAACATCCTGGCACAACTCCAACCCCACCGTTGCAGTACCCTGCACAGTATATTCGCCCTCAAATGGATGAATGAGAAATCGACCTTCAGATTTCTGCAGATGATCAACCACATCCATCAGCGCACTGACGTCTTTGGCAAACAGAACCTCAGCACCCAATGACCTACAGCGTTCAACGCGAAACGGGTTAGCCGTTTCAGGCATTACCACTTTAGCACTCAGCCCCAGCGTTCTGGCCGCGTAAGAAACAGCAATGGCATGATTGCCTGCGGAAAACGCGGTTACACCATTGGCCTTATTTTCGATATTTAGCATACCGTTAATAGCACCACGTGCTTTAAAGCTACCGCCACGTTGCAGCAGTTCAAGCTTAATAAATAGGTCGGCATCTTCGGCACCGGCTACAGGTGCACCAACGTACGGCACCACAGGTGTTCGAACCACATGCGGCTCAATGGAGGAGGCGACTTGCTGGATTTTTTCTATAGTGAGGGATGATACTGACATGACATTGCTATTTGGCGCTGAATTAATGGTAAGTAAAGCTTATCAAAACCCAGCTTCAGGCAAGAGACTAATACGACACCTAGCGCGCCTCCATAGGTTTCGCTTCCCGATTCAACACGGCTTTTTTGATTGATTCACCCCAGCGGTATCCCCCAAGGGAACCATCGGCACGGACAATCCGATGACAAGGGATTATCAATGCAAGTTGGTTGGCTCCACAGGCATTGGCGACGGCACGATGCGCAGTAGGTTTACCAATCGCGTTTGCAACTTGGCGATACGTCATGGTCTGTCCAACAGGGATACCACTCAGCACACGCCAAACCTGTTCTTGAAATACGCTGCCTTTGATATCCAAGGGTAACGCTTGCGCAACTGTGGCGCTACTTTGTGTTGGCTGTTCTATGAGTGCTGTCACTATCGCAACGATTGAGGAGAATTCTGCAGAAGCTTCAGTTAGCAAACTGCTATGGAATTTTTCTTTTAGCTCCTGAACCAGCTTATTGCGACTGGTACCCATTGCAACACTGCACAATCCAAACGCTGTTGAAGCAACCAAAAGATGGCCACAGGAAGTTTTGCTTATTGCATATTCAATGTGTTGCCGCGCACCACCTGCTTTAAAAACAGCCGGTGACATGCCAAGCATCCAATGCGCACGTGCATAAAATCGGCTAGTGGATTCAAACCCCGCTTCGAATACGGCATCGGTGACGCTGGCAGAATCGAATAGGGCTCGGTGGGCTCTTATCCTTTGCAAAGCGGTTGCATATTGCCGCGGCGAGCAGCCAAGCTGTTTTTTAAACGTACGCTGAAAGTGGGCATCACTTAAACCAACAAGCTTTGCAAGCGTGGACAAGCTCAACACGCCGTCTGCCTCTTCCATGGCACGGCAGGCCGCAACAACAGCCGTGTTTGATTCACTAATCACAAATTCACCCGCCTCGTATTCGATCTCGGCTCTGGCAGCTGTTTTACTGCGCGAATGTTGAATCATTCTGTATCGCCCAATTAAACTGTAAAAAAAGTTTATCAGGGTAGCGCGATAGATACTTCCTGTTTCTTGCGCATGGGTTGGCGCATCACGCTACTGCGATGATTTAGGTAGCTCGCTTTAACGTTAGGTAACCGAACACAACACGGTTAAGCGCTGTCAACACACAAATGCCTGCGAACACCCACGCGATCACAGCGAAATAGTGCGGTAACAAACACATAAACACAAAGCACAAGATCGTTTCTGTGCCTTCGGCCAGGCCGTTAAGGTAATACATGCCCTTATAGGCAAAATCGGGATGTTCGATATTGTGTTTATTGGCCATTGAAGAAAAGGCCAGAAAGCTGGCACCCGTGCCTACAAAGCTTGCAATTAAAACGGCTGCCGGCAGCGCATTGTCTGCTGGGCTAGCTATCGCAAAGCCTACTGGAAACAAGGCATAAAAAATAAAATCCAGAGAGATATCCAGAAAAGCACCCGCATCGGTTGGTTGATTAATACGCGCCAACTCGCCATCCACACCATCGGCTGTACGATTGAGCAGCAATAGCAGCAATGCTATTTCAGTTTGCCCAAGCGACAGCATCAATACGCACAACAAACCAATAACAAAACCAACAATACTGATTTGGTCGGCACTGATACCTCGCTTATCAAGCTTTAAAGCCAGACGCTTAAGCGGCTGCTTAAGCAGAGGAACAATGTATTTATCTAACATTCGATTAACTGCACAATTCGCGCATGCTCAGGGATATCATCTTTATCATGAGTTACAAGCAAGGTCGGTAGCTCGCTGGCTGCATCCCAGGTAAAGCGTCGTATTTGCCCTCTAAGTGTTACGTCCAGTCTGGAAAATGGCTCATCCAGCAATAAAGCACAGGGGTTCGATAACAAAGTTCTTAGTAAACTGACTCGGGCACGTTGCCCACCACTGAGCGTTGCCGGGTTACGATCTTCTGTACCTGATAATCCAGCATCAGCCAGGCTTCTCACCACACTGGCATGTCGCTCTGATCTGGAACCACCACGCAAACCAAATTTAAGATTTTGTGCAACACTCATGTGAGGGAAAAGGTAATCCTGCTGTAGCATTAAACCGAGCATACGTTGCTCAGCAGGCAATTGTGTTAGCTCTGTATTGCCCAACCAGACACGCCCGCTCGAATTGATCCCTGGCGCCAAAGTGCCTGTGAGCCAACTCAAGATTGTGGATTTACCACTGCCACTGGGTCCCATTAAAGCGAGCACGCTGCCCGGTTCAATTTCAAACGATAATCGATCGCAAAGGCAAGTGCCATCGGGCAGGCTCAGGCTTAATTCTTCTACCTTAAGCGCGTTCATTTGGGTAATTCCTCATGATGAAACAAGCGCGGTATATACAGAGCCGCGATAAAGGCGATCATCGGCAACACGCTCTGCAGCGTAGCTAAGGCCGCAATGACTCTACGATCAACACCACCAAAGCTTGTCACAAGATCGATAGCCAGCGTCTGATGACGTCCAGCTCCAAGCAACAGCGTGGGCAAGTACTGAGCAACACTCACGGCCAATGCAACAGCTGCCGCCTGACAAAGCGGTCTAACCATTAACGGCAAACGAACCTTTATTAAAATTCGCCAATACCCTGCTCCCAAAACGGCAGCAGCATTGTTCCAATTAGGGTCAAGCTCACGCCAGGCCACCGCCAGTATCAGTACGACATAGGGTAAAGCGTATAACCAATGCGCAAATGCCACTGTGAGCCAAACGCCATCAGCACCTGTCAATAGTGCAGCCGCTTGCCATCCAAACAATAAGGTGACCTGCGGAATCAATAGCGGGATGTACCACATCCAGTCAAGCTTTGGCACAATGCCACGCCGTTCGTATTCAAGCCAGGCAATTGCTGCTGCCAATGCACACACCATCGTAAACGCTGCAAACCCGATAGTAACGGACAATGGTTGTAACAAATCCGCGGCCCGATTAGTCCAGTTGCCCACCGTCCATTCGGTTGGCAAAGCGTGTGGAAATCGCCAGCGCCGCGTGAAGCTCCAAAGCAACAGCATTAGAAGCGACAATAAGCTCAACAGAACAAAAAACACCATGAAATATTGGGCTAGGCTGCGCCACAGCTTTATTGCGATTCCACGTTGCCCGCTCTCACGTCTGAACGTGGCTATATGGCTCACGAGGTATTCCAGTACAAACAAAGCAAGGTATACAACAGCGATACCCGCTGCCAGCACCAAAGCCCCTGCTGAGGCTACGGCACGTGACCCAGGATCGTTCACCAACGTCAGCAAAAACACGGCGAACGTTGGCGGGTTACCCGGGCCAAGCAAGATCGCCATGTCGATCACACTTAAATTAAACGCGAGGATTATCAGCAGTGTTAAACGTATACGAGGATACAGCCTCGGTAATATCAGCCGGCTCCAGCAACGCGCTGGCGAATAGCCCAAGGTACGACCAATTTTTAAACAGGCGTCTGTGTTTAAGGCACTCAGCTGGGCCGCACTTGCCAGCAGTAGAAACGGCACCTCTTTAATCAGCAAACCCAGTATCAGCGACCAGCCATTGCCGTCAGGGACAAACCAGGATGTGGGTGGGCGAGCAAAGCCTGTTAGCTCTGGCGACAGCAGCCGCATGATCCAGCCACTAGGTGCTATCAAAAATATTAATCCAACCGCAAGTGCAGCATGTGGCACGGCTAACAGCGCTGGCAATACGCCCATCAACCATCGCCAGAGCCTTGTACCATGCGCGCAAACCAGTGCAAGCAAGGTAATTAAAAACGCAAGCACAGTTGCGATTATGCCGGTTTTAAGCGACAGCCAGGCAGACGGGAAAAAGCGTGGATCAGCAAACAAGGCAGCAAAGCCGTTCTCTGCTGCTAACGGCGGCATCATCCCGAAGGCCGGGATAACGCTACCAAGAAGACCCAGTATGAGAGGGATTGCAAACAGCGCAGCCAGAAAAAAGCCTGCTGCCAAGTGAATCATTTAAACACCCCAACCCAATGGGGATTACCTTGCGCTAGTTACCGTAGCGTTTTATCCACTCAGCTTCGAGTGCTTGTGTCCAGGATGCATGGGGCTCTGGTAATACTGTGCCTACACCCAATGGAAGCGCCCATGGCCCAAGATCGACGCTATCAAAAGCGGCCCTGTCGGCATCGTCAAGCTTGGCAATATCGAGCACAGTGGGCTCACCCCAGTATTCGGGGTCGGCCTTACGCGCCTGCGCTTCAGGCGAGATTAAAAAATTGGCAACGATCATGGCACCGGCTTTGGCTTTGGCGTTGTAGGGTATGGTGACAAAGTGCGTGTTGCCAATGGTGCCTTCGTCAAACACATACGTGCGCACGGTATCAGGCAGTTGGCCACCTTTCACTGCCGCACTGGCTTCATTAGGGTTAAACGACAAACCAATATCCAGTTCACCATCATCAAGCATTTGTCTGGTCGCTTCTCCGGTTGCCGGCCAACTCTCACCTTTGCCCCACATGAGTGGATGCATTTGATCAAGGTAGGCCCATAGCGGTGCGGTGACGCCGTCAAAGTCTGCCTCATCAACCGGCTGAGACAGCGGTTTGGTATCGGCTACCAGCTCATGCAGCAGTTGCTTAACCATGGTGGTGCCGTGAAACGCAGGTGGCGCGGGATAAACAAAACGGCCGCCCTCCTGCACGAAGCTCATCAGGCTTTCGGCCGATAAGGGTGGCTTAGGTAACTGTTGAGCGTCATGAATAAATACCAGTTGCGCCCCGCCCCAGGGAGATTCTAGCCCTTCCACTGGCACGGAAAAATCCATTGTTAGTGATTCTGAATCTTTGAGCAGTGCAGAATGAGGCAACGAACGCGCAAACGCACCCCACGTGAGCCCATTACGTTTCATGGAGGCAAAATTTTCACCATTCACCCACATTAAATCGACATTGCCATCGGTATCGCGACCGACTGATTTAGCGGCTTCCAGTTGGCCTACCACTTCGGCAATATCGCCAATCTTGACATGCTCAAGGGTGACGCCGTAGTCCTCAGATACACGCTCTCCAACCCATGACAGGTAGGCATTAATGCGATCGCTGCCACCCCAGGCATTGAAATAGACTGTTTGACCTTTGGCCGATTTCAACATTTTGTTCCAACCGTCATCCGGCTCACTGCCTTGTGCAACACCTATACCGGCCATCGCAATGAAAACGGATAAAAACAAGTTAATGAGCTGGGTGTGTAAGGTTTTCATAAGCTTGAGAATTTTCAGTTTTCTGGTTTGTTGAACACGCGCTTGTACTGCCTTAAAGTGGGCATCTGAGGCACTCGATACTACGCTTCCCTGCACTCTCACACTATTCTATACGCGCTGCCGCAATATGTTAATGCCAACCCGTGTCAGATGATTGTATTTTGCACCATCTAACACGTGATACCGAGATACGGAACGGGACTATCGGTGTGAACATGGCCCGCGCGCAAAGTTCCACCAGAGCCTGTCTGCACAGAAAGCAAACAGCGGAAGCTGGCGTAAGAGCAAACGGCGCGTAAATCGCTCAGGCCATCAGAAAATCATAATAGATTGCTTGAAATAGTATGGCGCCATGGCTTATTCAGCGTACGTAGGCGGCCGCTAACAGCTCTTGCGTATAAGCATGCTGTGGATTTTCAAAAATGCTCTTGGCGTCGCCCGCCTCAACAGCGTGCCCCTGTTTCATTACAATAATTCGGTTGGACATCGCGCGCACCACTTTTAAATCATGGCTGATAAAAAGATAGGACAGCCCGTGCTGGATTTGCAGCTCGTGCAGTAGATCAATCATTTGCACCTGAACTGCACGATCAAGCGCGGAGGTGGGTTCATCCAGCATCAAAAGCCGAGGTTGAAGAATCATGGCACGCGCTATTGCAATGCGTTGACGCTGTCCGCCTGAAAATTCATGCGGGTAACGGTGGCGCACATCGGCTTCGAGCCCAACTTGCTCCAATACACTGACGACACGATCATCGTTTTCACTTTCATCACCCGCTAATTTATGTGCATGCAAGCCTTCCATGATGATTTGAGCAACCGACATTCGCGGGCTTAAGCTGCCATAAGGATCTTGGAAAACCACTTGCATATGCTGCCTTAGGGACTTTAGATCTGGCCCCTTTAATCCAGTGATATCTTGCCCCTGAAAGTGTATTTCTCCAGTAGACGGAATAAGGCGCAATAAAGCTTGCGCCAGAGTGGTTTTGCCAGACCCACTCTCTCCAACCACACCGATGGTTTCACCCACATTGATTTCTAGTGAAATCCCATCAACCGCTTTTACGTGCCCAACTGTTCGCCTTAGCAGACCCCGTTTAATCGGAAACCAAACTTTGATGTTCTGCGCCGTAAGAATGGGTGGCTCGCTTGTTTCAATAACCGGAGCCGTGCCAGATGGTTCTGCATCAAGCAAGGCTTTGGTATACGGGTGGCTGGGATTGAGAAATACCGATTCGGTGTCGCCGGTTTCTCGAATCTCACCATCTTTCATAACACAGACACGGTGCGCAACGTTTCGAACCACAGCCAAATCGTGTGTGATCAACAATACAGCCAGGCCGAGTCGCGCTTGCAGCTGCGCAAGTAATTCAAGAATTTGAGCCTGCACGGTGACATCAAGCGCTGTTGTAGGCTCGTCCGCAATCAATATATCAGGGTCGTTCGCCAGCGCCATGGCAATCATCACGCGCTGTCGCTGACCACCACTGAGTTGATGTGGGTAGGCCTGTAAGCGTTCAGCAACTTGATCAAGCCCTACCAGTTCGAGTAATTCAAGCGTTCTCTCGCGTGCTTGATTTTTATCAAGACCCTTGTGCAATAACAGCACTTCGTTGATTTGCTTCTCCACCGTATGCAGCGGGTTAAGCGAGGTCATAGGTTCTTGAAAAATCATACCAATTCGGTCGCCGCGTATGCGGCGCAAGGTGGCTTTGGAAGCGTTAATTAGCTCCTCACCTTTGAATTTGATGCTGCCACTGGGATAGCGCACCAGTGCCGGGTTGAGTAGCTGCAAAATGGATTGCGCGGTCACTGATTTACCAGAACCGCTCTCACCCACTATCGCCAGCGTTTCACCAGGATGCATATCGAACGACACATTGCGTACAACCACACGATCTTTACCCTGAACGCGAAAGCTCACACTTAAATCATCAACAATTAATATGGGCTCGCTCATACGGGCGCCTTTCGCGGATCAAACGCGTCACGAACGGCTTCGCCTATGAATATCAAAAGACTTAGCATGATGGCGAGCACCATGAACGCACTGATCCCCAGCCACGGCGCCTGCATGTTTTGCTTGCCTTGAGCTAGCAACTCACCAAGGGATGCAGAACCAGGAGGTAAACCAAAGCCGAGAAAATCCAGTGACGTTAATGTGGTGATCGAACTATTCAGAATGAACGGCAAGAAAGTTAAGGTTGCGACCATGGCGTTGGGCAATACGTGGCGCGATAACACTTGCCAGCGACCAACACCCAAAGCGCTTGCCGCCCGGACATAATCAAGATTCCTTGCCCGCAACACTTCCGCCCGCACAACCCCTACAAGCGACATCCAGCTAAACAACAGCATCAGTCCAAGCAGCCACCAAAAATTAGGTTCAACAACCGAGGCCAAAATAATCAGCAGGTACAACATGGGCAAACCAGACCAGATTTCCATAAAGCGTTGCCCCAAAAGATCAACCCAGCCGCCCAGATAGCCCTGCACAGCGCCAACCGCTACACCAATGATGGAACTGAAAAACGTTAGCGACAGCCCAAACAAGACCGAGACTCTAAATCCGTATATGATCCGCGCCAAAACATCACGCCCCTGATCATCCGAGCCTAAATAATTGTCACTCGATGGTGGCGCTGGAGCGGGTACCTGCAGATCGTAGTTGATCGTATCGTAGCTATAGCGAATAGGTGGCCATAACATCCAGCCATCGGCCTCGATAAGTTCTGCCACAAACGGATCGCGGTATTCTGTCGCGGTTTCAAAATCACCACCAAACGTGGTTTCAGCATACTCAACAAACACGGGATAATAAAAATCATCCTGATACTTAACCAACAGTGGTCTGTCATTGGCTAAAAATTCAGCGAACAGCGACAGTATAAAAATGAACAAAAATATCCATAAAGACCACCAACCACGTTTGTTGGATTTAAATGTATTCCAGCGCCGCTGCGCGATAGGTGACAGAGACGAGGCCATTTTCAGTAGGCCTGCTTTTCAAAATCGATACGAGGGTCAATGACGGTGTACATCAAATCTCCAATGATGTTCATCAACAAACCCAGCAAAGTAAAAAAGAACAAGGTTCCAAACATCACCGGATAATCTCGATTTATTGCAGCCTCAAAGCTCAACAAGCCAAGGCCATCTAAGGAAAAGATCACCTCTATTAATAAAGATCCGGTAAACAATATGCCCACAAAAGCACTTGGAAACCCGGCCACCACAATCAGCATCGCGTTACGAAACACATGCCCATAAAGCACCTGACTTTCAGCCAGACCCTTCGCTTGTGCAGTTAATACGTATTGTTTATTGATTTCATCTAGAAATGAGTTTTTAGTGAGCATGGTAAGGCTTGCAAAACCACCCACCACCATCGCAATGACTGGCAAGGCCATATGCCAAAAATAATCCAGTATTTTCTGCCACCAGGGTAGCGAACTGAAATTCTCAGACACCAGCCCACGCAGTGGAAACCAATCAAGAAAGCTCCCACCAGCAAACAGAACGATCAGTAATATGGCAAAAAGAAAACCGGGTATGGCGTAACCGATAATGACCACCGCGCTGGTCCACACATCAAAGCGCGTTCCATCCCTGATGGCTTTTTTGACTCCCAAGGGGATGGAGATTAGGTACACCAACAGGGTTGTCCAAAGCCCCAGCGATATCGACACCGGCATTTTATCCCTAACCAGATCCACCACTGATCGATCGCGGAAAAAACTGTCCCCAAAATCAAAACGAACATAGTCGCCAATCATTTTCAAGAAACGTTCATGGGCAGGCTTATCAAACCCGTATTGCTTTTCGATGTCGCGAATGAGTTCTGGATCAAGCCCACGCGAACCACGGTAGCTACTGTCATTGCCGCCATTATCATTCTGTTGGATCGAATCGCCACCATCGCCAGAAATGCGCGCGGTAGCCTCTACTGCCCGGCCTTTGATTTGCGCAAGCATCTGTTCCACCGGGCCACCGGGGGCGGCTTGCACGATGACGAAGTTGATAATCATGATCCCGAGCAAGGTCGGAATGATTAACAATAAACGGCGTACGAGATAGGCTGCCACTGATTTGAATATCCAACAAGTGCCTGCTCGCCGTTATGGCAAGCAGGCATGCGTATGTGAAATGATCTAGTTGTCTAAGGCCGCTTCTTTATCGGGATCGATCCACCAGGTGTTAAAACCCAGGCCATTGGTTGGAATGATGTCTGGACGCTCAAACTTGTTCCAGTAAGCGAGGCGATAGACAGGGGCAAAATACTGCGGGATAACATAGTGATTGTGTAGCAATACACGATCAAGCGCTTTAGTTGCCGTTGCCTGCGCGTCTCTGTCTGCTGCGCTGACAATGCGTTTTACAATTTCATCAATAACCGGATTTTTAATACCGGCATAGTTGCTGGAACCTTTTTCATCAGCGGCATCTGAACCCCAATAACTGAATTGCTCATTACCCGGCGAGCGAGATTGGGACCAACCCAGCACGAGCATGTCGTAGTCAAAAGCTTCAACCCGCTGTTCGTATTGCGAGGTGTCGATAACACGCACTTTTAAATCTATGCCAATACGTTCCAGCGTTTTCTTAAATGCCAAGCCGATCTTCTCAACCGAAGGTTGCGCAATAATCAGCTCCAGCGCAAAGGCTTCTCCCGTTTCAACATTAGTGAGTTTTTGATTTTTAACTTCCCAACCGGCTTCTTTAAAGAGTTTGAGTGCTGCGCGATATTGTCGGCGCAAATTTCCTGAACCATCATTGACGGGTAAGGTGTAAACCTCATTGAATACGCTCTCTGGCAATTGATCGCGAAATTCATCTAATAAAGCCAGTTCATCTCCTTCTGGCAGCCCGGTTGCCATAAATTCCGAATTTTGAAAATAGCTACTGACTCGGCTGTACGCACCATAAAAGAGATTTTTGTTTAGCCATTCAAAATCGAATGCATACCCAAGCGCACGTCGCACTCTCGGATCAGACAACTTGTCTTTACGAGAATTAAGTACAAAGGCCTGCATACGCTTGATGCGTTTATCTTCTACCTCTTCCTTAACAACCTTACCTTCATTCAATGCAGGAAAGTCGTAAGCTGTTTTCCAGTTTTTGGATATGTATTCTTGTCTAAAATCGATATCGCCTGACTTTAACGCCTCTAGCGCTACCGTCATATCACGATAGTAGTCGTAACGAATAGTACCGAAGTTATCGTGACCGACATTAACTGGCAGATCTTTACCCCAGTAGTCTTCAACTAATTCGTAAGTAATTGAGCGCCCGGCATCGACTTTACCAAACCTATAGGGGCCACTGCCGAGTAAAGGATCTAAAGTGGTTTTGTCATACTCTCTATCAGCCCAAAAGTGTTTCGGCATGATAGCGAGCTGACCAATAATCAGTGGAAGCTCAGCATTGTTACTTTCGCGGAAAGAGAATTTTACGGTATGGGAATCTATGGCTTCGGCCTTTTCGACAGCGCTGTAGTAGCTTTTGTATGCAGGATGCCCTTTTTCCATGAGCGTTTCGAACGTCCAGACTACGTCTTCTGAGGTTAGCTCGACGCCGTCGTGCCAACGCGCCTCTTTGCGTAATTTAAAGATGACCCAGTTTTTTTCATCTGGTACTTCAATAGATTCTGCCAGCAATCCATAAACCGAAAAAGGTTCGTCTAATGAGTTGACAGTGAGCGTGTCATAGATGCTGCCCGCTCCTGCGGCGGACTGGCCTTTTAATATGAAGGGGTGCAGGTTATCGTAACTGCCTAACGATGCCTGAACGATCGATCCGCCTTTTTTGGCATCCGGGCTGGCATAGTCAAAATGTTTAAAATCAGCGCCATACTTAAGATCGCCAAACACAGATAATCCATGCGATGGTTCGGCAGCTGATGTTATCAATGGGAATGCCAACACAGTGGCGCCACAGAGTTGGCGCATTGTTGCAAAAACCGACGAAAAACGACTCATATTTTTACTCCATGCTTTTAAGACAGATGCGTACAAGGTCTATGCCGACCCTGCTCCACCCTATTGATCAGTACCTCCACCGCCGAGGAAGTTCCGGAAAATCAACCCTCTCAGGTGACCCATCGAGAGGGATTTGCGGCCAGCGCGATGATGCGGGTTCACTACCCCAATCTATGCGCATTCTATCTGTTATTCCATTGGAGAAACCACCGGAACTGGCAAACTCGGAGGTACTGGCCAAAGCCACAATACCAATGAGTGCAACCCCACCAGCAATACTGGCCAGAGCAATTTTAAATACGCTATACGGACGCTCGCCACGCACCTTTCCAGTGCGCCCGTTAACAACAAACCGATAAGTCTTGCCTCGGTACTCAAACGCTGCACTCCATAGCGGTAGCAATACATGTTTAAACGTAGTATCGCTATGATTGGTTCTCATGCGAGTGATGCGCTGCTGGTCTCCACCAATAGCACTACCCACATCTTGCCGGATTATGCGATCCATATTGGTCTGGGCTAAATTAAAACCCTGATCGAGCCCTACTTGATACACCTCGCTGCTAAAGCCACTTAAATATTCTTCCGTATAAGGCACGAGGTTTTGTAAATCCCAGGGCTCCAGCCAATCAGTGATTTTGCGCGGCAGCGTTTGAGTCGCACCCACCAGCACATCATCAAAATGCCGTGAGGTTCGACCACTTACATGTCGCCAACGTATTTTTGGCACTTGTACACGTCGTCGCACCCGCTTACCGTTAACCACGGTTGTGACCATTTTCGAGACATAGTAAACATCGCCACGCTGACCATCGTAAGCGGTGACCGTGTCACTGTCGTAAGTCCAGTAAGGAATGTAAACACCATTGAGCCCAGTGTCTGCACGTGCAAATTTTTTCAGCTCATTGGGTGCGAACCACAATTTCCCCAACCACCTCGTATAGGATTCTTTCGCCTCTTGAGAGGTAACTTTGAAAGGCAGCAGGGCTTTGGGCTTTATCGGTTTTGACTTACTCGTCGCGGTTACAACGGTGGTACTGCAAAAGGGGCACTCACCTGAATGAATATGCGCATCAAGCGCAAATTCTGCAGCACAATTGGGGCAGTTTATGACTTGTGTTTCAGGCTTGATTTTCTGAGAAGTTTGGAGTTTACGAAGTGCTGCGTGCAAATCGAGCTCTTCAATCTCGGCACCACTGCCGCTGATTTCGTTTAAGTGGCCGCAGTACTGACACTCAAGAGAATGTGTGCCAATAGCATAGTGCAGTATGGCCCCGCATTGCTGACAGGGAAACCGAGTCTCGGTGAGTGCCGACGTTGTAAGCTCACCAACCGAGAACTCACCTTCTTCTATTGTCGCTTTCATGAAACGTAAATCGTGGCGTGCTAGCTCGATGGTAGTGGCGGTGGTGTTACTGCGGTATTGTTAAAGAGCTCGGCAAGTGCCGAAACCTCTTTCGCTTCCTGCCACTGAGACATATCGGGTGACCATACCAGTGTCGCAGGCGTTAACGAGCCGTTTTTAATTTGCTTCTCAAGCTCTGGTATCGGAAACGGGCCAGTAGCACTGGAACCGCTTGCAACATGAAATAGCGCTTGCTGCGGGACCGGTGGCGGTGCACTGCCTGCAGGTGTTGCAAGTGAATCAGACATGCGATTAGCCATTGCAAGACCCACACCCATGCCAATACCTTCCGATGCGCCACCACCCGGGTTAGAGGCGGCTGTTTCCATTGCAACACCGGTTTGATATTGAAGGTACTGATCAAGATTACCGGTGATACCCATACTGGTGCGCTTGTCCAAGGCTTCAGAAACCGCTGGCGGAAGAGAAATATTTTCCACCAGCACACGGGTTAGCTCCAGGCCGTACTCAGAGAACTCGGGGGAAATTCTTTTGGTCAGGAATTCACCCAGCTGATCATAGTTAGCAGCCATGTCCAAAACCGGAATCCCCGAACCACCAACAATAGTGGCAAAGCGCGAAGTAATAAGGTTACGCAGCTGATTACTGATTTCATCTGTTGTGAATACGCCTTCAGTACCCACAATTTCACGTATAAACTTAAGTGCATCGATTATTCGAACACCATAGGTACCAAAGGCGCGAATACGTAAACCACCAAATTCAGAATCACGCATCATTAAGGGTTGTTTGGTTCCCCACTTTAGATCGGTAAACCGGCGCGCATTGCAAAAGTACACTTCGGCCTTAAACGGGCTTTGAAAACCGTGATGCCAGTTTTGCAGCGTTGTCAGTAACGGCAGATTTTTCGTTTCCAGCTCGTATGTGCCGGGGCCGAGTACATCAGCAACCTCCCCCTCGTTAACGAAAACGGCGAATTGAGTTTCTCTGACAACAAGCTTGGCACCGTATTTAATTTCGTTACCATAGCGCTCGAAGCGATACACCATGGTATCGCTGCTGTCGTCCGTCCATTCGATAACATCGACAAACTCATGAAACAAACTGCTAAACAAACCCATAATTATGCTCCTGCTGATGAATTCGCCTGGCTTGCATGAGCAGAGGCTGATTTAAGCGCCGTTTTAAGTTCTGTTTCCATTTCAACCAAGGCTTTTTCTGCTTCCGCGCGACGACGTTTGCCTTCATCCGCTATTTGCAGGCTCTCTTCTACCGTGGCAATCAGGTTTTCGTTCGCCTTACGCACGGCATTAACATCAAACACACCCCGTTCGAGTTCTTCGCGTACAGTGCGATTGGCAGAGCGTAAATTCTCTGCATTTTTTTCAAGTAGATCGTTGGTCAGATCGCTGGCCGCCTTAACACTTTTGGCAGCTTCTGCCGAGCGAAAAATCGTCACAGCTTGCGCCAACTGCTGGCGCCATAAAGGCACGGTGTTGACGAGTGTAGAGTTAATCTTATTAACAAGACCTTTATCGTTTTCCTGAATTAAGCGGATGCTGGGCAAGCCCTGCATGGCAACTTGCCGTGTGAGTTTTAAATCATGAATGCGTCGCTCCAGATCATCGCGGCCTGAGCGCACATCGCGAAGCTCTTGTGCCGCAAGCACCTCATCTGAAGCTTCGGCCGCTTTGGCTGCGGCAGGTACTATATTCTCATCGATATAAGCAAGCTTACGCTCACCGGCCAGGATGTAATACTCAAGGTTATGGAAGTATTCAAGATTGGCATCATAGAGCTTATCCAAAGAGGTAATGTCTCTGAGCAGCTGAGTTTTATGCCCTTCTAAATCATCAGTAACCGTGTCTACCTGACTTCGTACCCCTTCATACTGCTGAATAAATTTCGCAATAGGAGTCACTCCGCCAAATAGCTTACGCCACAGCCGTGTGAAAAATCCTGGACGATCATTCGGGTCATAGTTCTCGACTTTAAAGCCGCGAAGTACGGTAACCATGTTGTTTAATGATTCACCAGCTGAGCCTAGATCCTTATTACGCACACCTTCAAGCATGCTGTCGGAAATACCGGTCAGCTCTTGTTGCGCCTTACTACCAAAGAAAATAACAGAGTTACTATCAGCTAAATCAATTTCGTCCATCAGCCGCTCGATACGGGCTTTTTCATCAGGCTTGGTTTCTTCGTATGTCACCATTTCGTATTTAACATCGGGTAGCAGTTCGGTGCCTGGTAGTAAGTCAACATCAGTTGCCAGATCCACTTTGGTTTCAGTTGCCATTATTTTCTCCTTAGTACTACAAAAACGGTTTGCGAAATACGTTTGTTAGCTAGTGGAATTACACTACGCCTTCGTGTTCAAGCTGCTGTTGCAGCACTTCAATTTTTACGTCGAGATCTGAGAGGTTATTTTCAGCCAGCTTGCGCTGCTGTTCTGCAATAACCGTTTCGATAGTGGTGAGAACACGCCTAAAGTTATCTTCAAGCTCGGCACTGTCATCGCTGCGATGCGATTTTGCGTAGCCTTCAGTAACTTGTCGTGCACCTTCTAAATACACTTTCAAAAATTTACGTGCGCGCCGAGCATCAACAGGGTCTTGCTCAATCGTATCCAGTATTGATCGCGCCTCGGTTGTGATGCGTTTTAATCGATCACGAAATTCTCTGTTGCGGATATCTTTACTGGCAAGTTCGATTGATTCGATTCGCCCTTCTGCTTCATCAAGCAGCTCTATAAGTTCTTCAGTTGTAATGCCCACAGCCGCAACTTCCGGATCGGAGCGGGCCGGGTCGAATTCGTAGTACAAATAACTACCAACCATAACCGCAGCCGCAAATAGCAGGCTCTCGAAAAATGAGTACATAGTTGAAATGCCAAGCCACGCGACAATAAACATCGCCACTGCAAGTACGCCGGTACCAATTAACCGATAGGGAACCGTACTGGCACGGCGTTTAAACCGACGATTGGCAGCCTCTATTTCAAGGTGTATGCCCTTACGAATCAGGGTAGCCGCTAATATAGCCAAACCAAACCCTGCAGCGCGTGCCAATGCAGGAACGAGGTTGCCGTTCGCCAAGGCCATAAACACAGCTGGCAGCAACGGCAAAGGCAATAGGTACAGCAGCCAGCCACGCCACTGGAATTTGCCCGGCTTTCCGGGTGTATAACGTTTTACAGCAGCCATACTAGCTAACGTTCAAAAAAGCCTGACATGACAGTAAACCCACTGTCGCAAGCAAAATAATCAGTCCGATAAGACGTTGTAACGATTTAGGCATAGCAGAATCCAGTTCAATCAAAACGGCGAAGTGCATTTAAACAACGCCGTATCCATTTACAAAACACATCTGATCAAGGGCAACAACAACCCATAAAATGAACAGCCTGTCGCTAAGCACGTATATTATCGACTTCGCTCAATACGGTATACCCGCTCTTCCATCGTATCGAGGCCTCTCTTGGCAAGATCGCCTAAACGCTCAGGCCCAGCTGATTGTGCCACTTCCAGCACATTAAAAGCACCTCGATACAAGGATTGTACTTCGTTGTCAGGCACCGAAAACGGTGGCCCTTGCATTTTAGATGGGTCGTAAATCAACCCTATCAAGAGGCCAATGGCACCAGAAGGCAGCAATTCCGCCAATTTATCCACATATTGCTGGCGCATTGGCTGTGGCAGTGCGATGAGGGCGGCACGGTCAAAATAAGCCCCCAAAGGCCCGGTTTGCGTGGCTGTCAGCTCAAATAGATCACCCACGAACAACCGAATATCGACACCTTCAACGGCAGCGGTGAATTCCTGTAAATTCCCGTGCGATTCAGCGGTGTAAGCCAGCTTGTTTTCTTCAAAAAACGCCGTTACCGCAAGCTCACTGAGTTCCACACCCACAACCGGGTGCCCCTGCTCCGCTAGCCACAGCATATCCAGCGATTTTCCACACAAAGGGACAAACACAGTTGCATTTTCGGCAACACCCAATGATGACCAATGGGCTTGTAATCGAGTGTTGAATTTTTGCTGGTGAAATTTGGTGCGACCTTCGTTCCAGCGTGTATGCCAAAAATCAGGTTCCATTGACGAGGCACACCGCTTGTGGCTTAGCCGGTTCGATTAAACTCATTTATTGGGTTCTCTGGTTGGTACCAAAAAATGGGTACTTAAAATATCTTGGTTCTTGTTAGGAATTGTATTAAGAAAGGCAAATGAACTTCAGCTAATGAGTATGCCCGTCCGCATCCTGTTCGACTTCACGCCAGGCCTTTAGCATGGGAAAGTATAAGCCCATCCTGATTGGCCGCTTGTCTATTCGCTTCATGATATCAGCATAGCCAAGCAGCTGAGCGGTATAGCGCTCTTCTTCGCGATCAAGGAAGGCATCGACATCAGAACCTTTGTGGTCGCCGGTTTTAAAGTCGACTATCCAGCGTGTACCGTCAGCGTCGACAAATGTTCTGTCAATCACTATACGGATAACGTCTCCTTCAATGGCGGCAGTCAGAGCCCATTCAGAATGCGCTTCCGTATGCTGCTGATCAAGAATCCATTGGCCACGATCATCTTCAAGCGTGTTGTTAAGCCCTTTAAGTGCCTGCTGCACTGCAGAGGGCAGTTGCTCATCTGTCACACCCATATTTCTCAAGGCTCGCTCAACCCGCACATCCTGGTTTGCACATAAGGCCATGCGCTGCTCAATATCCGCTGCGCCAAGCAGCTGCAATTGATCATGAACCACATTACCGATATCGCGCGCGACAGTACCCGCCCAGGAAAATTCCAGCTCAGGATCACTCAATTTTTTGCGCACATTTTTACCAGGCCAAACGTAGTTTTCGATCTCGGGCACTCGCCAATTTGCGGGCATTTGCTCAAGCTTTGGAATAGCTTGCGGCATCGTAGTATCGTTCACAGAGTTGACATCTGTATCAACCATATCCACAGCCGCAGCACCAACATCAACCTCAGCTGTTTGATCAGACACCGTATTAAGCGCAGGCATTGCGTGAAATTGATCCACAAGTGAGGCTAGCAGTGAGTTGCTCGCTGGCTCTGCAATTTCTCCGTCCTTTTTAGTTTTGTACCGCGCCAGTAAATGCAATTTGCGCTTTGCTCGCGTACAGGCAACATACAGCACACGTTGCTTCTCTTGCGCTTCACAACGTTGCCTGGCCTTACGAACCAAAGCATAAATCCGATCACGGTTATCGCCCGACAAACCACGTTCACCAACCGGTGCGAGCAATAAAAACGCATCAGCATCACGCCCGGCTTCAAACCAGTTAAGCGCACGCTGCTGCTCCTGTGGCGCTTTTCGGTCCAGTGCTGGCAAAATCACCGTGTCAAATTCGAGGCCCTTAGACTTATGCAGGGTCATGATTTGCACGGGCGCTTGCTCGTTCTCGGCAGAGGATGCATACAGGGACTCCATTGCTTCTCTTAGCACACTGGGCTGCCATAACTCACCGGCTTGCTCAAGTGAGCCTAAGCGCGCAAAACACCGCTGCGCTGCATCTATATCCACACTATCTGTGCACAATACGGGGCCGCCTAATTGCAACCAACAGGCTTGAACCCAGGGCACTAGCGCATCTCGCGATGTTCGCTGTATTGCCGGTGATATGACTTCGAGAAAACGCGCCACTCGTTCTTGTGCGTCTTGTGTTAGCAGAGCAATTCGTTTTTGGTCTTGCAACAATGCGATAACGGGTAACTGCTTGCTCTCATGCATCAGCGCGTGCAAATCTTGCAGTGTTAAACCACACCAGGGAGCACGTAACAAAGCCAGCCAATGCAGCCGGTCATGTGGGTATCGCAGTGCAAGACATAAGGATTCGATATCCACCACCACGCGTCTATTGCCAAGCAACTCCATATCAACAGATTGATACGCTATACCCTGCGACTGCAGGGCTTCGAATATCGGGGCCGCTTGTGAGCGACTGCGCAACAAAATAGCAACGCGCCCCGCTGTGTCTTCTGTGGCCGGGTCAGCTTCACTGATCGATTGAGCCGCGAGCATGGCAACCTGTGCAGCTTCGGCCTCGACTGATTCATCGAGCATGCCATGCAATTGCACTTTCCCGGGCCTGTCGTGGAACGCATCTGAATGCGCATAGGGTACCGCGCCGGTGATATCATCAGACTTTTCCGGGAATACATCTTTAAATGTCGCATTAATCCAGTTGACGACATCAGCTGACGCACGAAAGTTGACACTCAAAGATAATGGATGAAGTGACACTTGCCCGATTCCGCTTTGCTGCGCAAGATTAAACAAGGTGACATCGCCATCTCGAAAACGATAGATGGACTGCATTGGATCGCCGACTGCAAAAAACGTACAGCCATCACCTGGCTGCCAACCTGCAACAAGTAACTTATACAGTTCGAATTGAGTGCGTGAGGTATCCTGAAATTCATCTACCAGCACATGACGAATTCGCATATCCAGCGATAAGGCCAGATCAGTTGGTTCATCTTCAGTACCCAAAGCCTGTTGAGCACGCAGAGCCATTTCAACGAAATCTACCTGACCACGCTCAGCAAAAACCAGCTGCAATTCAATGATAAGGGCTTTCAAACTACCTAAAACCTGGGCCAATAATGCCCAGTCTTCATCCTTATAAACACCACTGGGTAACTGGCGGACTTCGTCGAGCAAACCAAGCGCTGCCGAGTGCTCATCAAGCTCTCGTAACTGAGCCGTCATGGCATCTTTACTAGCATTCAATTCTGAAACAGACGTATCCAGAAGATCGGCATCTTTTTTACTGTTCGGGAAACCGTTAAGCCGCGATACTTTTTGGCGTGTGGCAGGCTTACCTTTTACCAACATCAGGTTGGCGATTCCTTCCCAGGCTTCAAGATCTTCAATGTTAGCGCCGGGCATTGCTTTTACGTTCGTCAGGGCCTCCAAATTCGGTGGTTCTTTCATGCCGTTTTCAATAAGTATCGGGCTGACACGCGCCATATGGGCAAGTAGCGTTGGCAACAGCTCTTTTGTCGATTCAGGAAACGCACTATTCAAACTTTCCAGTCGGCTTGCGACCAGTTGCTGCAACATCGTCTCAAGGTGCTCTCTTAGCTCGTCTTCATCCAAGCCGTGAAACGCTATTCGAAGCCACTGATCACGATTACCCAGCAACTCTGCCATCAAGCGTTGGACACTCTCATGCTTGTTACCAAGCTGCATAAGTAGCAAATCTATGCTGGCTGCGGAATCTTCAATTAACCTCTCAGCGGCTTGCATATACAGAGGCATGGCTTTTTCCACTGTGCCCACAGTGGTGCCCAGGCCTGACACCAACGGCAAGCGGTGTGCAAGCGTCGTATTGAGTGCATCGATGGTGCGCATGTTTAGACGTTGCGGGTTTTTTATCAAACCCCATTCACGTGCCTCGTCGCGTTTTAAAACAGCACTGGCCAAATCAAAACCGGCTTGCTCATGCTTACCTGATGGCCTGACAGTCGTGGATGCCAACACCAGCATTTCAATAACACGATTGCGCATTTCATGAGCCGCTTTTCTCGTGAAGGTGATGGCAAGCACCTCTTCAGGCTCATCGACTCTTGTCAGCAAGGTTAAAACGCGGCGTGTTAAGAGTTCTGTTTTTCCAGAACCCGCCGGAGCCTGCACAATAAAAGAACGTTCAGGGTCTAATGCTTCTTCGCGCACAAGCGCATCGGCTGGCTCGGCTACTAACTTTTCTTCGGGTGTGCTCGTATTCATTCTGCACCCACCGGGGTTTCAGACTCGTCTGCGGCCAGAATACTATCGCTGTCCTCCAATACGGTTTTTTCTATACGACACAAACCACCAAGCTCACAGAATCGACAAGCCTCTTTATCTGGAGTGATTGTGGCGACACCTTGTTGAACTTCTGTTGCAATGGCGTTGAGCGCTTCAGACCAATGCGTCCGCCAGGCCTCCCAATTCGGGAAGTTTTTCTCGCCAGTTGACACTCGGCTCATTAAATTCTTTTCGGCGGTAATACCAATAAACTGATGTTTGTTCGGGAACACCTGCGCAAAACACACACCCTTAACTTGCTCATCTGTATGGGCATAGAGCGGTAGCTGTGGACTTGCAATACGCTCATCAGACCAACTTTTAACAGTACTGCTCAACCCTGTTTTGTAATCGATCATGATGGTTTCACCGGTGTCGAGCCTGTCAACTCTGTCAACCTGCAATTTGATCTTCACACCGGCAATTTCAACCTGCCGATTGCCTTCAAATTCAATAACAGTAAATGCTGGCCGTCGCTTCTCAACCTTCTCTATCCAGTCACCTATCAGGCGCAATAAATAGCGGCGCTGCAACCCCCGTAAATTAGTTTCCGTTTTGGCATCATCTAAAGCCGCATCGACAACAGTTTCAAGCTTTACGGTTAGGCTCTCCTCATCCATATCCAAAAGCTTCGCCTGGGTTTTCACATCCTTCCAAAACAGTTCAAGCGATTTGTGCAACAAGATGCCATGCTGTCGCGCATCCAAGCCTATTCCGGTTTCTTCAAGGGGCTTGATATTTAATCGGTGCAAAGCAAATGCTTTGAATGGGCAGCGAGCCTGATTCTCCAGAAGCCTTGCACCACCCAACACTTCCGAACCCATCTCTATTGCAGGGCCGTTTTCATCATCAATGCTGCTGGTGCCGGCCGACGCTCGAATAAGGCTTATGGTGTTTAGTAAACCGGATGGAGCAGCATCCGCCGTTGGCTGCGCTTCTATGTCTGCGACAATTGATGCCGGCAACAGCGGCATTCCATCTCGCGCCTGTGCATGACAGACATGCAGCTGAGCTACGCTTGTGCTCCACAAGGCAAATTCTTTTTCAGCCAAAGCCAAGCGGCTTTGCGCACAGGCATCCGGCACGCCTGCGGCAATCTGTTGCTGTACTGACAAAAACGATGTTGGTTGCGCAATGGGTGGCCATTGTTCAGCATCCATTCCAGTGATCCATAACTCATCAAACTCGATGCCGTGGCTTTCCAGCCGCCCCATAATCTGTATTGGTGTAGCCGGTGTGTCGAGTTGAAACGGACGTTCAATGCACAACCGCCTTAACTGCTTAAATGCGTCAGCGTGATTTGCCTTTTCTCCATCGTCGAGTGCTTGCAGATCATCCAAAACAGCGCGCCAGGCTTCAACGGTTTGAAATTCTTCGCTATCCAAACCTTTGCCTGGCCATTGCAGGGTTTTTAGCGTCGTTGAAAAGTGCTCCGCCCAAAGCGCGCTTCCAGCTGAACTCGGAACACGCTGTCGGCTAACTTTTTCCAGACTCCTACGCAGGCTATTGTCTTTCGGCAGGAGCAAAATTAAGCTGTTTAAGGTCACCTTATGAACACGGTCGTTGCGACATTTGCGATCAAGGGCCTCGCGCTGGCGCTTATCCGACACCCCGCCAGCAGAATACGGCGACATCAAGAGAGAAGAAAGTTCGGTCGAATTCAAGCCGCGCAACTTAAGTTTTAGTAACAGAAGCGCTGTGCGTATCACCGGCTGCTCAGATAAGGGCAAGCCTGCCGAAATGTCATAAGGCCTACCAATATCTTTTATTTGACTTGGATTAAGCCCTGGAAAAAAAACGTTATCGAATGAGCTCAACACATCCGCTCGGCGCTGTTGCAAATCATGCACAACAACACCCAAGGTGCTTTCTAAGCCAGCATCCAGTTTCTCTTGCACCGCAGCCGCGATCGATTGCAATAGCACATTATCATCTGCATACACATGACGGCGCACGCTTGCACTGCCTTGCGGCTGGATTGCAAGCAACGTGACACCCAGCGCTTCAAGCTTATCGAACAGTGTTTGCATTTGCGCAGTGGGAATTAAAAACCCACCAAGCAATAATTTTTCGGGCAAAGCATTAGCGAGCGGATGAGAAGCCTCCTTTGCGGCGGCGCATTCGTCCAATTTGGAGATGATATGGTCAGCGAGCGTGGCTTCATCAATCAGCGTGTGCTTGTGGCAGTAGGTTTTATAAGATTTCGCCCAACGCCCAAAAGCGATTTGATCGACCCCGTCATCACTTGACTGGCAGCGATACGCCTGCGCGGTGCGCCAGGCCTTCAAGGCGTTTTGAGCGGCAGGCTCAGTATCCAACAAGTGAGGCGCCTGCTCATCTTCTATTAAGATGCGCCGCCATAATCTTGCCTGCACCAAATTTGGCATCAAGGTGTGTTCAGAAAAACCGTTACTGACCAGCGCTGCATGCAGGGTTTTCAACCATGCGTTTAGCGGCAGAATGGCAGGCGTTTCCCACCACTGATCACCATTGCCGTCTCGAAACTGCTGGTAGCGCTTATTGAGATGCCGCGACAGACGCTGATTTACGGTTACAACTAGTGCACCTTGTTGGACGTCCTCACACCATTGCTGCTTCATGCGTTAACCTGAATTTGACGTTCGTTTGCAGCGTCCAATGTTACACTTCTTCGAGCATATACTGAGTGAGGATTCGACCGTGCTGGAATGGTTCGCAAGCCCTGAAGCGTGGGTCGCACTGGCAACGCTAACAGCACTGGAAATAGTGCTCGGCATCGACAATATCATTTTTATATCGATTCTTGTGGGTCGCCTTCCGGAGCATCAGCGCGATCGCGCCAGGGTCATTGGGCTGGCGCTGGCCATGATCACGCGGCTGGCCTTACTGTTTTCGATAACCTGGGTAATGCGGCTGGAAAATACCTGGTTAAGCATTTTCGGTCATGACCTGTCTGGGCGCGATTTTATTTTAATTATTGGTGGCTTGTTTTTATTAACCAAATCGACACGCGAGATACATTCAAGCCTTGAAATAGAAGAGGAGCATACCAGCAGCACGGCACACGCAGCCTATGCCGCAGTGTTGGTACAGATCGCTATACTGGATGTGGTATTCTCGCTCGACTCTGTGATAACGGCTGTTGGGCTGGTTGATCAAATATCGATCATGGTCATCGCAATCGTTGTGGCTGTAGGTGTCATGCTGTTTGCGTCCAAATCCATATCCGACTTTGTCGATAATAACCCCACTATTAAAATGCTGGCTTTGTCCTTTCTAATATTGGTTGGGATGACACTAATAGCAGAAGGTTTTGATGTACATGTGCCAAAAGGCTACATTTACTTTGCCATGGCATTTTCTTTGGGTGTTGAATTTCTGAATATCAGTTTGCGCAAACGACAATCACGCGCATTAAAGCTACAGAAAAACATCAACCCTGATGATATAGATCTTGTTTAACTCAACTTTAACTATTGGATTGATTCAGCCACTATGAGCCAAAAGTCTATATTGGTTACAGGCGGCGCAGGCTACATCGGTAGCCACGTTGTCAAATTACTAGGCGAGCGTAACGAAAATGTTGTCATATTGGATGATTTATCGACAGGCAACGAAGACGCTGTTTTATCGGGCGAACTGGTTGTAGGAAAAACAGGCGATATGGAGCTTGTCGGCAAGCTCATTCAACAACATAAGATCGATACTGTCATTCATTTTGCCGCACACACCATTGTGCCTGAAAGCGTTGAAAACCCACTTAAGTACTATGCCAACAACACCTGCAGCACACGCAACCTTCTGCAGGCCTGCCAGGACAACAATATAGAGAATTTCATTTTCTCATCGACCGCCGCCACCTACGGTATTCCTGAGAATAGCGACAAGCCCTGTGACGAGAAATTACCCACAGCGCCAATCAATGCCTATGGCATGTCTAAACTGATGTCCGAGGCGATGCTCAAAGATCTTAGCCAGGCCAGTAAATTAAAGCATGTGATTTTGCGTTACTTCAATGTGGCAGGCTCTGACCCCGATGGCCGCATTGGGCAGTCAACAAAAGAGGCCACCTTGCTGATAAAAGTCGCCGCCGAAGTGGCACTGGGAAAACGAGAACAACTGTATGTCTTCGGCACCGACTACCCAACTGACGATGGCACAGGTGTACGCGACTATATCCACGTTACCGACCTTGCTAGCGCTCACCTGTCAGCCTTGGACTATTTACGCAAAGGCGGTGACTCCACACTAATGAATTGTGGCTACGGTCACGGCTTTAGCGTGCGTGAAGTCATCGATGCCGTTAATCGGGTGCATGGCACACCTATCAAAGTAATCGAAAAGCCTCGCCGAGCTGGCGACCCACCATCGCTGATTGCTGCGGTGGATAAAATCCATAGCACGCTCGACTGGAAGCCTCAGTTTGATAACCTGGATACTATTGTTGAGACATCGCTGGAATGGGAACGCACCTTGATAAAACGCCAGCACAATCAGAAATAACGCGCTCCTGATATCTACTTTTTAGTTTCAGTCGCCTTTACAAGGTAATACCAGGCTTTATGGTAGCGGTGCCCGTTTCTTTATCCAATTCGAATGGGCATGCATTGCACTGCGCTCTTCTCTCGGTGGCAGGCGAATCTTTTAATCTGGGGTCGGTTTCACCGCTAGCCAAAACAGGCTGATCGTCTGCATCCAATCGCTTCTTGAGCAAATCTAATATTAAGTCGTCGACGCCCAAGGGCTCTGCGATTTGGTAGGTGGTATTTGCAAATTCAGCTGCCGCCTGACTTGTAAGGCTGGGTATATCGCGCACCCAATGTTTCCCCTTAGCCAGGAACAGCGGCAATACGACGATATGCTCTGCACCTTGATTTACACAAGCTGCATAAGCTGTAGCAATGTCAGGCATCGCTAACTCCATGTGAGCGTGCTCCACTATTTGGCATTCCCCTGAAAACCTGTCGGCAAAACACTTAACCACGTTTTCTAAGCTGTCGTTAGACTGTGCTCTACGACTCCCGTGGTCACAAATAATAACGCCGACAGTTGGTTTATCGGTTTCGGGGCTAATTTCCATCAGATGATCTCATAGCACATTTGTGGTTTATTACTTAATGCCCAAACTGTACTATAAAAGAGAAACAAGCACATAAGAGCTGCCAGTTAAACAGCTTTGCCGCGCAAATTGAAGCAAACAGTTATTGCTACAACGCTTCTCCAAACCATGACTTACCTATTTTCGTTGTTCTTAATGACAACTGTGGGATAAGTGGCAGGCGAACCAAAGACTGTAAACCACTAACAACAATCCAGCGATGAGGATATATAAAGAAATTAGCAAAGTAAATTTGACACTACGCAACGGCAAATTTGAGAGCATGAGTGAACCTATTAAAATAGATACACTTAGCGCGACATAATCTGAAAACGCACTTAAGCCAAGATGCATCCCCATATTTATCGCCCAATACAGGGATATCACCACGATCGGCAAAACAACAGAAAGCAGAACATAAACTATTGACTTATAACCACTCTTTGGCCTAACCACGTTCATTTCCTGGCAACAATTATTCTCACAGCGTTTAAAGCCTGCTCATTCAGTCAGATCGTACAAATAATTCTCAAATTCAGAACACATAATAATCTGCGTTTTACCTGGGTCGTAAAACGCATTGGCTTCATTACATTCACGAACAATAATCATCAACGGCTCGCTCAGACTGATCATTTCATTGAAATCTTTGACTTCAGCTTCTAGAACGTCATAAGTAAGCAGCTTTTGGTCACCCGATAGTTTTAGAGTGTCACCTGGGCCTCTTTGCACAAGCTCTTCGAACACTGAGCCCCAGCTATCATAAACCTGTTCATATTCCTCGGCACAGTGTTGCGCACGTTCATCCGGCAACTCCATAACACTTGCAAATTCCTCACGCTGATCAGGGTTTGCACCGTAGAACAAACAAACAGTATTAAAAAAGCGTTGCTCATCAGGCCCATGCACACCCCACCATGCTGGCTCGTCTTCTTCTGTAATGCGTTGCTCCGCCTCGGTCCAAAAACCAATCGCTATGTCATACGCCAATGATTCAGCATCACCTTCTTCAAATAGCGCATCAATTAAATAAATTGAAAACGTGTCAGCAGCATCTTCCTCCTGACCAAAAATGCGTATGCCTTCAATATCAATGAGTGCATGACCTAATTCATGATAAAAAATACCCAGAATATTGGCTTCGACAAAATCTTGATTCTCGTCAGCCCACGCAATGCTCGGCACGCAATGGCAAAACAGCATCGCGATGAATAACCATTTAAAATTTTTAAAAATGTTGAGCCATGTCATAGCGGAAGAAAACGGTTGCATCGCTAAACGACACCTCGGATGAATCAATCTTAAACTGCAAGCAAACAATAAACTTACAAGTTCAGATCGATTGGAGATGAGCCTTCGCTTGCCAGGCGCTCAACCAAAATATCGGAAATAACGCGGTAGTAGTGCAGATGGACCTTAGGTGGCAGCTCGCTCAGTAAATCGGCAGACACTTCAAGCACATTGACATCGGTAAGCGCCAGCATCAGTTTTGTTTCGGGTGCGCCGTGTATAAAGCCCAATTCACCAATACACTCACCCGAGCCGCATATTCGAATGATATCGAATTTTTCGGTGACTTTGACGACACCCTGAGTCACGATGAATAAGCGTCTTGCGACATTACCTTCTTCGATTATGGTATCGCCTTGTGAAAAAGTACGCACTTTAACCAGCTCTAATAGCCGTGCGATTTCGACATCGGAAAACGTTTTGAAAAACGCTTGATGCTGCAACTCTCTAATAAACTTCTGCTGCGCCGGTGGCCGCTCTTCAATGATACGAAAGCGCTCAACAAAGGGCGCTAAGGCATCGGCCATTTCCTGACCTGTTTGGAATCGCTCTGTTGGGTTTTTAGCCAAGGCACGAGTCAATACAGCAGACAATTCAACGGGAAGTTCAGGTTTTAATTCATGCAGCTTTGGTGCTTCCTGGTGCACCACAGTGCGAAAAAGATCTTTAACTTTACGTGCTTTGAATAGCTGGCGATTAGTCAGTAGTTCGAATAACACGGTTGCAAGCGAATAGAAATCGCTGGCAGGTGTAAGATCACGACCGAGAATTTGTTCGGGAGACATGTAGTTTGGTGTACCCAGTGTTGGGCCTTGTTTACTTAATCCCGCTTCGCCATGTAGCCCAACGGCAATTCCAAAATCCAGAATTTTAACGGCACCATCAAATGCCAGCATGATATTGGCAGGCTTTATGTCTCGATGCAGAATACCCTGAGCGTGCGAGTAATCCAGCGCTTTACAACACTCGACAATAATACAGAGCGACTTATGTACTGGCAGGAGTGTTTGGCCTTTGCCGTACTTTTTGAGCGAATCGCCCTCTACCGATTCCATTACCAGGTAGTTGAGTTCTTCAAACTGACCCGCGTCGTAGACCGTGACAATATTTTGGTGGCTTAGTCTGCCAGCGGCAACAATTTCAGTTTGGTATGCCCGTTGCGCACCCGGCACTTTGCCGGTAGACACGTGCGCCTCGCCAATTGGGGACAACTTGACGGCAACCTCGCGTCGTAAAACGTTATCCAGGGCGATATGCACAACACCACAGGTGCCAGAACCAATTTTACAGCCAATGGTATAGCGGCCAATTTCGTCGGGTACGGTTATATCAAGCTGCTTTAACGTTGCAGGCTTGGCATCAGCGGGCGTGTTTTCACCGCCTTTCTTTGCGCCATCAGTATCAGACTTGGTCGCAGGTGTAACGGCTGAGTGTGGGGTCGCGGTATTTTTCAAGGCAGGCACCGACGACTGCGCAGCCGCGCGTTTTGTGTTGCCTGCGCTGGGAAGCTCCGATTTTTGTGCTGAGACAGGTACGTCCATTGGCCAAGCCTTAAACTGTATGGCGCTGATCTACCGTCGATCATATCATTCTCACGCTTTGCGCAACCATTCTGTCATAAAACCTTGATAAGACGACATTTGATCGACTGCGGTTTCAACCGGAATCACGGCTGATAAAACGCTTGTTATAAATAGATAGTACAAAAATGCGATAAAAATACTCGCAACCATACGGATTTCGAATGTGTGGCGCAAAATATGCGCACCCAGAGACAAACTCCACACTAGCAGTAAAATCTGGCAAAACTGTGCAAAAGTGCTGGTTTGCCCCTCGATAACCGGCAGTGTGGTCAGCAGCAGCGGGATGGCCGCCATATTCAATATGGCACTGGCGCCGCACAAGCCCCCAAACGCCTGCTCAAAGCGGGGCCGTTTGTCATTAAGCACTAATGCTGCGTACAACAAAACGCCCGTACAACCCAAATCGATAACGGCATGCAGTAGCGCCTGCCCGAAGCTTGTGAAGGTGATCAGCGCTAAAACGTAGGTGCACAAACTGAGCGCAAGACCAAGCTGCATCTGCCGCTCACCAGAGGGTAAGTCTTGAGGCTTTGCCATTAAAAATGCGATGTTAAAATAGTGCTTTAGCAGTGCTGCCACGTTGGCATCGGTACAAGACTTATCGAGCAACGATGGTAACAAAGATCGCGGCGTGTATGATTCACGCTTTCGCAACATTTACTCAGACACCTATCTTATGTATCAGCCCGGTCAGTCAGTCCCAATGAACGAGCGCTTCAGGGGTTATTTACCTGTTGTTGTCGATGTCGAAACCGGAGGATTCAACGAAAAAACAGATGCCTTGCTGGAAATTGCCGCCGTGCTGGTGGATTTTGACGACAAGGGCATGCTGCATTGCACTGACAGTTTTAGTACGCACGTAACACCGTTTGAGGGCGCTAACCTCGAACCCCGATCAATGGAAATCAATGGAATTGACCCTGATAACCCGTTACGCGCTGCAAGGGCCGAACGTGAAGCACTACAGTTTATATTCGGCCCAATTCGGCAAGCTGTTCAAGACGCCGATTGTACACGCGCCATTCTGGTTGGGCATAATGCCTTTTTTGATTTGAAGTTTGTGCATGCGGCAGCTGAACGCACCGGCATAAAACGCAATCCGTTTCATCCCTTCAGCTGTTTTGATACAGTGAGCCTGTGTGGCTTGGCGTACGGGCAAACCGTACTGGCAAGAGCCGCAGCGGCAGCCGGAATCGAATGGGATACAAACGAGGCGCACTCAGCCGTATACGACACAAAAATGACGGCCGAGCTGTTTTGCCGTGTGATCAACAGTTGGGAAAGCGCACATCAAGGCATGCAAAACTGATTGTCTCACAGCATTCACGATTCAGAAGTTGGGCGACAGGCTTAATACCTTTGATACTGGATAAATGTGGACCAAGCAAGCCGGCCAGTCCACATTAATTTCAGAAATACAAAAATCGCGGGACTACGGCGTTACTTAATTGGCCGCAGCGTCTATCATTTTTTGCAGCTCGCCATTTTCGGCCAGTTCGCAAGTGATATCACAACCCCCAACCAACTCACCTTTAATAAACAGCTGCGGGAAGGTTGGCCAGTCAGAGACTTTAGGCAGGTTCTCGTGTACCTCAACATCGGCAATAATGTTGACGTACGCAAACTCACGATTGCAGTTTTTGAGTACCTCTACAGTACGCGCAGAAAAACCACACATGGGCATCTGTGGCGTCCCTTTCATGTACAGGATGACAGGATTGGTAGAGATTTGATCGTTAATACGCTCAACAGCGTCAGTCATGGCAATACTCCAGATACGTTTCTACCCGGCATTGTACGCCGGACGGTTAACGGGGGGTGGAAAGTCGGCATAATAGTGCCAACCACCACCCACACCACGGTGGCTCTAAACGGTTAGCGCAGCGTACCGCTCAGATGTTTTAGCCCAGTCAACCACTTCGAGCCAGCCATCTATGTAATCTGGACGCTTATTCTGATACTTCAAGTAGTAAGCATGTTCCCACACATCCAGCGCAAGTATGGGGGTGCCTTGCATATCAGCTACTGGCATAAGTGGGTTGTCCTGATTAGGCGTTGAGGTGACGGCCAGTTTGCCATTAACCACAACCAGCCAAGCGAAACCGGAGCCAAATCGGGTGATTCCTGCCTGTTTCAGCTGGGATTTGAGTTCGTCCATTGAGCCAAACGTGGCATCAATGTCTTTAGCCAGCGCAGCGCTGGGCGCACTGCCACCATCGCACATCGAATTCCAGTACAAAATGTGGTTGTAGTAACCGCCACCGTTATTACGGATCGCAGGGGAAGCTGACGCATCCACACCTGCCATAACCTCTTCTAGCGATTTATCTGCATTAGGTGTATCAGCAACAGCACCTGTGAAGTTATTAAAGTAAGTGCGGTGGTGCCGATCATAGTGGATTTCCATGGTCATGGCGTCCACATGGGGCTCTAGCGCAGTAAAGTCATAAGGCAGATCAGGAAATTCAAAAGCCATTTTAGCTCCGTTTATTTAAGTTGAATAAAATGGTCTGCAGGCATGAATCTGCAGACTTGCACGACGTTATGTTCTCACTGCCACTTGACCGTTGGCAAGCGAGAAGCCAACATCAATGCCTATTTCATACAAAAAGGTTGCAAGATGGAACACCTGATGTCGGCCTATGGCCGTCTGCCGGTCAGTATGTCCCATGGAAAAGGTGCAAAATTGTGGGATGAGGCGGGCCGTGAGTACCTTGATGCCCTCTCTGGTATCGCGGTTTGTAGCCTTGGCCATGCTCATCCAGGGATCGCATCGGCCTTGGCCGAACAAGCCTCACAGTTATTGCATGTGTCTAACCTGTACCGCGAACCGTTGCAGGAGGAGCTTGGTGCACGCCTGTGCACTATTGCCGACATGGACAAAGCCTTTTTCTGTAACTCAGGTGCTGAAGCCAATGAAGCCTGCATCAAAATCGCGCGCCTGCATGGACACAAAAAGCAGGTCGAAAACCCGACCATCATTGTGGCCGACACCGCCTTTCATGGGCGCACCCTGGCAACTATTGCCGCCACCGGAAATGCCAAGCTGCGTGATGGGTTCGGACAGGTTACTCCTGGCTTTGTGGCCGTACCCTACGACGATATTGAGGCTATAAAGCGACTTGCCAGCGAGCGTGATGACATCGTTGCAGTGCTTATGGAACCTGTACAGGGTGAAGGTGGTATCCATGTGCCAAAAGATGATTACCTGAATCAGTTGCGCTCAGTATGCGATGAGCATGATTGGCTGCTTATGCTCGATGAAATTCAATCTGGAATGGGTCGTACGGGTAAATGGTTTGCCCATCAGCATAATGGTATGCAACCCGATGTGATGTCAGTGGCGAAAGCACTGGGTAACGGCATCCCAATTGGTGCTTGTCTGGCGCGCGGGCAAGCGGCGGAACTGATTCAACCAGGCAGCCACGGCACGACCTTTGGCGGCAACCCCTTTGCCTGTCGCGCAGGTTTAAGCGTCATAGAAGAGATACAGAAGAAGCATTTAGTTGAACGTGCGTCACTGCTGGGTGAACGTATAAAAACACGGCTTCATAATCAACTGCATAACCGCCGCGGCGTAACAGAGGTGCGCGGCAAAGGCATGATGATCGGTGTTGAAATTGATAAGCCTTGCGTGGAGCTTGTGCAAAGCGCCCTAGATAAAGGTTTACTGATAAACGTCGCTGCGGGCAATGTTGTTCGCTTGCTACCACCACTTATCCTCACAGACGAGGAAGCCGACGCCATTGCCGATGGTGTTAGCGAGCTTATTATCGAATTTATTGAACAAAACGCATGAGACATTTTTTATCCGAGACGGATCTGACTGCTGACGAATTTTTAGGTTTGATTAAACGTGGGCAGGAATTCCGTAAACAATGGGAAAACCGAGAAAACCAGGCGCTTTACCCGCATAAAACACTGGGTATGATTTTTGAAAAATCATCCACCCGCACGCGCGTGTCGTTTGAAGCTGGGATGACACAGCTTGGTGGTCATGCGATCTACCTTGCTCCAAATGACACACAGCTGGGTCGAGGCGAGCCTTTGGAAGACACGGCCAGAGTACTGTCGCAAATGGTCGACCTGGTGATGATACGAACATTTTCACACACCGCGCTGGAACGCTTTAGTGAGGCTTCGACCGTACCGGTCATTAACGGTCTGACTGATCTTCTGCACCCATGCCAGCTGCTAGCCGATATGCAAACTTACACAGAGCACCGTGGTGACATAAAAGGAAAAAACGTTGCCTGGATTGGTGATGGTAACAATGTGTGCAATTCATTTATCAACACCGCAAAATTACTTGATTTCAATTTGCGCATCGCCTGCCCTGAAGGCTATCTACCCGACGCAAACGTGTTGGAGGCAGGCGCATCCCATACCGAGATAAGCGACTCCCCCGATAGTGCCTGTGCAAAAGCCGACCTGGTTGTCACCGATGTATGGTCGAGCATGGGTCAGGAAGATGAACTGGCAAAACGTAAAGCTGCCTTCGCCGACTACCAGGTGAATGCCGAACGCATGAGCCTGGCACAGCCGGATGCCTTGTTTATGCATTGCCTTCCAGCGCATCGAGGCGAGGAAGTCACAAGCGACGTCATCGATGGACCGCAAAGTGTGGTCTGGAATGAGGCTGGAAACCGCCTGCACGCCCAAAAAGCCTTGATGGAATTTCTGCTCGAACAGCACTAGCTTATAGATACCTGTCGTTCGTGGCTATTTTTTGGGCCTGAATCACATTTTTTAATAAAGCAGCCACAAGGCTGGTCCGAGCATTGCTGCCATAAACCCTCAATCCAACAGTTTCGGGAGTGACGGGTTACCATGGCGACCTCGACTACATCACGCTGGGCAACGCTCAGTACCAAACAAGCATTTTGCATTCATCTGGCGCTGAGCGTACTGATCTTTGTATCGCTTGTTGCGGTAATGATGACCTTGTGGTTCCCAGGCAAGCTTTTTTTTCTTGATGGCGGATGGCAGGGCCTCAAAATTGTCGCCTTGATCGACCTGGTTCTGGGGCCAGCGCTGACATTGATGTTGTATAAGCCCGGCAAGCCAAAATTGTTGATGGATATGTCATTCGTGGCCGCCTTTCAAATTGCAGCGTTAGCCTACGGTTTCTATGCAACCCATTCTCAGCGAACTGTTGCCATGGTGTATTCGGAAGGGGCGTTTGTCAGCCTTTCTGCTGATGCTAAAAATACGGCTGAAGCCGATCTGCAGACACGCAATCTTGTGACCAAAAAACTGAAGGACCTGGACGATGCTAGACCAGCCGTGGTGATGGCACCTCCACCCACACCAGAAAGTATCACGACATACTTAAACGAATTGCTTAATGGATTTCCAGAAGGTCATGAGCGGTTGGATAGACTCGATAGCACGGCTTCATACCCATCCTATTTAAAAAACGCTGCACTGCAAGATCAGGATTTACCTAAAGGGGTCACCATCGATGCGGTCGATGCTGCGATCAAAAAACGTAAACTTGAACGCAACAACATTCAACTACATCGATTTAAAACACGCTACGCTGAAGGTGTTGCGCTATACGATCCGCAATCGAATAAAATTCTGGACTATATCTCTGCTAAAGAATCCGATACTCTCGCCTCAGCTGAGTAACGACCACTGTTGATCTTTTTCGGACAGCTCAACATTGTCTTTAATTGGCCAGTCAATTCCGATAGCGGGGTCATCCCAACGGATACCCGCTTCAGATTCAGGTGAATAAAAGGCCGACACTAGATAGCTTAACTCTGAATCAGCTTCCAGCACCTGGTAACCATGTGCGAATCCTCTCGGAACATAAAGCTGAAGATTATTCTCGGTGTTCAGTTCGATACCAAACCATTGCCGGTACGTGGCGGAGTCTTCTCTTAAGTCGACCATCGCATCGAACACGCGCCCACGTGTACAGCGCACCAGCTTGGTTTCTGCATTGGGAGCGTTTTGGTAGTGCATGCCACGCGTTACACCAACTTGTCGACTAAACGCCATATTGCCTTGCACGAGTTGTTCTTCCAGACCGTGTCTTGCAAACTCCTGCTGACAAAAGGTACGCGCAAAGTGTCCACGATCGTCCTGTCGCAATTCAGGCTCAATAACGAACGCGCCACTGAGGTTCGTGGGTGTAAAAATCATCTCAATCAGTTATTCAATTGCGCATCACGGATAGCCGAGGGCGGCGTGTATTTGATTGAAAAAAGGATGGCATTACTTTCGCCAGAATTGGTATCCACCTGACTTTTCTGGCGTCGATAACGATACGAACCTGCCAGCGTCCAGGCACGTTTAAATCGCCAGATCAATTTAGGTTCTAAGCTTAAGAAACGCCGTTGAAAGCGACTTCGTTCAAGCACGTTAAACGCATCGGGTTCGAAAGCGCGGGCACGAAACGAAAAATCCAGAAGTGGTCCAAGCTCTCTGGACAAATCACCAATCGCTTCCAGGGATTCAACTTGCGACCCAATATCACTGGGCAGTACATCCACGCCAAACCTTGCAGAGTACTGTGTTATGCCAGCATCTTTGGTAAACGTGATATTGGCAAGAAAGCCTTGAGAACTTGCGGTGCGCAAGGCGAGTTGCTCTTCGAGTAAATCCGGATTGATATTGGTGTTGTCCGTATCGCGCAATACATCCGTGTTGTCCACTGAGTTGGCGTACACACCAATCTGCCCACCAACGGTTAAGGTCGGTGAAAGTGCGCGATCATAACCGAGTCTGAATGTGGCCGTGTTGGAAATTGTTTGGCGTTTTGGAAAACGCAATATCTGACGAATTTCATCATCCGGTATCAATTCTTCAAAAGGCACCTGCACTCTTGGGTCTGGTTCAACCAGCGCACTGAAGCGGCTATAGCCTGCAAACGCAGACAAGGTAGAAATTCTGGATAATTGATAACGCCAGCCAAGGTCGATTTCGGCCTCGTTAAAGTCATCCAGCTCGTCGGCGATGGTAAAAACACCACCGATATTGGGCGAATCAACCGATAAGTCAGCAGGTGGAGTTACGCCCGGATTAACCAACTCAAAACGCTGCAGTAGTGCCTGGCTGGCACTTTGTAAATCGTGTTCAACTTGAGTGTAGGTGAGGCCTGCTTCAACCGTCGTGCGTCTGGACAGATTGTGTTTCCAGTTTGGCGACACAACCAGGCGTCGTCGGGCTACATCTGAATCTTGTGTAACCGATGCACCTGTATCAGCTGCTACCGATGCGATGTCGGTAAGGTCGGCTGAGATGTCGCGGCTGGGCGTATCCTGCTTAAAGTTGATACCAATGCCGTAGGAGGTGCGCGCATTCACCAGGCGAGAGTCCAGGAATAGCACCTGGTTAGAAGATAACTCAGTGCTATTGCCTTCGCTTTGAGTCACTAAACCATCGATCCTGACCAGCCCCTTAAACCGGGCTCGTTGAGATTCGCGACTGAGTCCGAGCGTTCCCACCACACGAGTGGCGTTAACGGCATCAGGTAAAACCGGGCTGATTGTAAAGTTGTCATCGATGCGCTGGTCGAGCGCGACGGATGGTTCAAACACCCATACATCTGAGTACGCCGCCGTAAACGGCGTTACTGACAGGATCAGTGCGCCAAGACAGATCCGTATCTGCTGGAATGTTGGCACCTTATGCAGCCCTTTTGATTTAACTCAGTCGTTGAAGTTTAGGGCACAACGACAACATCACCACTTTGCAGAATGATGTTTTGCTTTAGACCACGGCCACGTTTGATATCGCGGAAGTCGAATCCGTAGACCACCTCACGCCCATCTTGGCGGCGCAAAATCTGAATACTTCTTTCCGAAGCGTAAGGTGTTGTGCCACCAGCTAAGGTCAGTGCCTGTACAACATCCACGTAGCGTCCGAGTGTAAATTGCCCAGGTTTGTTCACCTCGCCAAGCACAAATACCGTGTAACCGGAAATTTTGTCAGCTGATACGGTGACTTCGGCATCGGGTACATAACGCTGTAGCCTGGAGCGAATCTCATCCTGCACTTCGAGTGGGGTACGACCAGAGACCTGAATATCACCAACAAGCGGGAAAGAGATACCGCCATCGGGGCGCACTAACACCTTACGATCAAGATCGGGCTCTTTCCAAACGGAAATGTGTAGCACATCCTCTGGGCCTATGCGGTATTCCAGGCCACCCAATTGTTGAGCATGCGCAGAACCTGCTACGACGGCCAGATAAGTGCAAACCAGCAGCGACACAGTCGCAAAGAATCGACCTCGCTGGACGTTGAAAAAAGGCATGAATTAGCTCCGTTTACAGTACTTGCGGGTTCAGACAGTAAAAGTCCAGTAAAAGTCCCGCCGGCCATTTAATGACTATCGGCAAAGTATAGCGGACTGTGCCCATTTGTAAGCAGCTCTGCGACCGGTGCCTCGGTCTGACACACTTTGTTTACAAACTTGCAAAAAAAAGCTATTGGAGAGTTAACACTGAGGTGTTGATTACCTCATCACGCAAACTGGTCGAATCATAGATGGTTCGAAACATATCAACCTGATCGATTTTCTCCGACTCTGAAAAAAGATCCTGCAGCGCGCCATAAGACAATGGTTGGTAACGCAATTCAACCAACACGTTATAAGGCGCTGTGCCACTGTTGGGTACAACATAAGTAACCGTGTCTTTGCCATTGTCAAAATCACCATCGTCGGCAGCTTCACCCTGCACCGCAATATCATCAGGCACATCGGCTTTATTAAATCCAGCCGGTGTCAATCGATTGTCTTTCAGGAATTTTGTTGCCGCAAGCAGTGAATGAACCTGCGCGCCGCTCTCATCACCGGTTATCGCTTGATACACCTGCACCTGAGTCGGGGATGTAATTCTGTCGTAGTGAATCTCGTAACTATTCGGGTTGGCATCCTCAGATACACCGTCGATGCTACCGTCTGCCTGAATGCGACCATTCTCATAAACGACCTGTCCAGTTGCATCGGTTACGAGCATATGCAGGTAAACACGCCGTGTATGGTAACCACTGGGTAACTTATGACCCGTCAGGTTTGTGATTTCCACATCGACAGTGAAATTATCATCGTCCAATACTGGGTTGGTGAGCTCAACAATCGCAGACGATTTGAGAAATTCACGGTTACGTTCAATCGACTCGTCAAAGTCGGCTTCTGTGATAGCAGGATCCACACCCAGTTCGTTCTTGAAATTCTTGAGCATATCCTGCACAACAGTGTTGGCACCCAAGAACGTATGCTCGGCAAAATTTTCGCGTGGCGCATTACTACTGCCAAGCGCAATCGGAATAAGCTGATCAATTTTTGGCATATGGCAGCTCTGGCACGAGGTTGGATTACTGCCCTCATCATCAAAGATGCTGTTTTCCCATTCGGTGTATACCGCCTGCTCAGTAAAATGCGACACACCTTCAACGGCGTCGCCGTTATCATCTACCGGGTTAGTTTGCAGATTATGACAACTGCCACATGTGCCTGATTCACTAATGTGCGCACTGAAGGTCGCTGTAAACTCCGCCTGCTCACGCATATAAGCGCCATCTGGATCAGCGTACTGACCATATGCAGGTCGATCGGCGATGTTGTCTTCAGGAAATTCATTCACAACCCAGCGACCTGACATGCCTTCGTCAGTGCCGAGGTTGCCATCATCTGAAATTTGATGACAAAGGGAACAACTCACGCCGTCCATCGCATGGTTGAACATCGCATCCTCATCATTCTTGCCATAAAAACCTTCTACAGCAACAACACCTTGCGCGAGTTCATCTTCAGTTGGATTAACGTCAAATATCTGTATGGGCAGACCTTCTTTTTTTGCATAGTCATTGGCCATTGGTGCGTGGCACCGCGTACAGGTATCGTTAATTTCTTCTGTAAGCGTTGGGTACTTTGCCAATTCGGATGCAACCACGGCATGCCAGTAAGGGTCGCGAGCAGAGTTGGCCATAAGGCTGGTTTGCCAGGCTCGATTAATAGAAAGATCGCGCGGGCCGGCTTCTTCTAAAACAACAATACTGGCATCATCGCCCGTTGCAGCATCGTTATGGCAGGCCGCACATTCCCCATTACCTGAATAATGCGTGCTTTTAAAGGTATTGTCCGCAAAAGCAATATCGGGAATGAGCCCACGTGTTGCCGGCAGCGGCTCAATTTCCACAATGGGCCCTTCGACAATGGGCTGAATAACGATTGGCTCCACAGGTTCAGCCGGAGCTGGGATATCGCCACCGCCTCCACCACAAGCCGATAAAACAACCACGGTTAGCAAAACCAGATATTGACCACAACGCATATCAGCTACCAGTAAAGATAAAGATTCGTTTCGATACGTTCCGAAACCCATTCACTGGTGTTTTATCGACTTAAGGGCAACAGCGTTTAAGTGTGTTACCTGCACTGTTAGTAGCAGTGCTCAACTATGGGCAAATTAGTAGTCCGAAGGTTCGAAAACTGTGATGCCGTTATCAAGATTATCGGCCACCCAAACTGTGCCAGGAAACGGATCGTTATCGCCTTGAGCAATCACATCCAGCGGTACGGTACCCAAACCGGTAAACAGTTGCGACTTGGATGTCACCTTCGTACCAGCATTATTCAGTTCAATTCTAAAAATTGACTTTTTAAACGTGGCAACAAGCAAGTCGCCCTGCATCGCACCCGCAAAATTACTGGCAGTGTATTCCGCAAGACCGTTTGAAGAGGAGCCAATAGTGGTTAATGATCCATCGTTGCCTGGGCCTTTGTAATCACACTCTGCTGGACGCGCCGCTATTTCCATAGGGGACTGCGCATTGTTACCACCATTGAATTTGTTATTCTTACTGCCACGGGTTGGATTAGGATGACCGCCGTAAGAGTTCTTTGAGACTAGATGCAGGTTGTCAAAATGCAAAGCACCGCCATTGTCGATATTGTTGGCACAGTTGCCGCCAGGTGTACCACCCCATCCGGGGTTTGGACCGTTGTCAAACGTGTAGAGCTTTCCCGACTCGGTTAACACAATGTCATAGGCGTTTCTGTAGCCGGTTGAAAATAAACTTACAGGACTATTCGCGACAAGCTTCGCCTGATTCTTTCCATCATTACCACCGAATGGATCGTTTGCATCATTGGCTCCAGGCCGGTCTTCATCATCCAGAGTGGGCAAATCGTGCGTGCCGTTAATCGAATTAATATCAATTTCAAGTATCGCTGCACTGAGCGCATATTCAGCCAGCTCGGCAAAGTTGTTAGATGGCACACCCATGTTGGTGTGACCACCGACAGATAAAAGAATTTTATTGCCATACATCACAAGGCCATTGGCCACATGATTTTCTTCTGAACGCGGTAGACCGCGCACCAGATTTTGCTTGGTCCAAGCGCCACCGTTTCTGGTGAGCTTGTGCAATATGCCTGAATTGGTATCGAGATTGGAATCATTACCCGACGGCCCAGCCGCTTGTCGCGGGTCACTGGATGCAGCGTAAATAATGGGATTGCCTGCAGCACCTGTTACCAGCATACCGGTTAACAATCGGGTTTTCAGCCCATTATTAACCGAGCCATCATCATTGTGGTTTTGCGTATTCTGAATACCCGAAATGGTTTCAAATTTGTTGGCCGTGTAATTGTTTTTGCCGTTTCTTGTAATGTTATACACATGGATTAATCCATCCATTTCGGCAACATACAGTTTTCCATCTGGACCAAACTGCAATGAGGTTGCGCGTTCCATCGATGCGTTTTTTAAAACGCTCTTACCAAAGTTAATTGGCACAGCTTTCGGCGCTACAACTGTTCCTTCGAAACGCGTTTCCACGTCCGGGTTGTTTCCATCATGAGTTATAACGACATCTGTGGATTTAAACCCCGCATCGCCACTACTCAATGTCACTTTGATCGTCGTACTCTCGCCGGGCGCGATACTGCTTGGCGTAAAGTCAGTTGAAAAGGCCTTAGGCGTATCACCACCAAGTTGTAAGTCACTTATGTTAATGACTGGCGCATCAGCTTCACCCAAATTAGTGAACGTTAAGTTTTTTTGCGTATTCGCTCCTTCAACAATCTGACCCATTTTTATCACGTTGTCTGAAATTCCCAAGTCACTGGTGAGTGGGTATCGGGACCAACCATTAAATAGCAGCACATAAGGAGCGGTAGCCCCTTCAATTTCCAAACGTAAGCCAGCTGATTTGGTACCAGGCACAGCGGGTGTGAAAGTCACATCAAAGCTGGTAGATTCACCTGGGTATAAAGTAACGAACCCATTGAAGTCGGCTTGATATTCTTGCGCGTTCTGTCCAAATAGCAATGCGCTGTTGATCGCGATTGGATCGCTGTCATCCCCGCCGGTATGCGAAAGCGTAATGTTTTCAATGACCGACTCGCCAATCTCAACCACGCCAGTGTCAAAAGAGGTGGGTGCAACCTCTAGCCCACTGACTGAGCGAGCCGTTGCCGTGCCAGTCAAAGGCACGATCACCTTTCCCGGCTCGTCTCCACCGTTAGGAATCGAGGTATCGGTTTCTTGTGCAAAAACAGCGTTTTGTGACGACAACACGACCAGTATGCTGGCCATGAGTGCATTGGCAATCCAGGTAAGAATTTTGTCGAACATCCAATCAGCTCTCTGAATTAATTAGTTTTCGGGATGAACCCGTCAAATATCCGTGCAGTACGTTTTCTGGATCTGGTTTTGCAAATTCCGTACAAATTTCGGAGCTGGTTCACAAAATTTGAGTGCCTCCGGGCCGATATATAAACAACGCCAGCCAATAAGCCTTTAGAATGCGCCATATGAAGCCTCTACTTTCTTTAAAAAACTTTGTTTTTATTGTGTTTTCTTCTGTGCTGTTTGTGTCCACAAGCGCGGCACTGGCGGTTGATGCAAGCCCATTGGACGAGCCCATTCCTGTCCAGATCAGCCAAAGTGGTGGCGCTGCCACTATTTCGGCCAAAGACGCAGCAAAACTGGAAAAAGAATTAGTAAAGGAAGTCCGCAAAGAACAGCAGGAACTTGCAGCACTGCCACTTGCAAAACTGGAAAAACAGGCTGAAGAAGGCGAACGGCTCGCTCAGGTCGAACTGGGTGTCAATTTTGCCGTTGAAGCCTCACAACTGAGCTTCGCCCCGGCGGCGGCAAATGATGCGGTGAGTGACGCGATGCAATGGTATAACGCGGCGGCCAAGCGCGGGTTTCCAGGCGCACCCTCATTAGATTTAAGTGGTGTGCAGTTTTACCCGGTGCGCGCTTACCGTTAAGGCAATATCGGTTGTCCACAGGCTCATCAATAGAAACATTTCCGAGCGGCGTATGAGCCTCGGCCAAAGCAGTTACTTTACTCGTTGATCACACCCATCCAACTGTGCAGCAGCGGGTTATCAGGCTCGTATTTTTGACGCTGTGTGATCATGGTTTTAGCCTTATCCCATTCTCCACATTTAATTCGCGCATCCAGCAACAGCTGATCAAATAAGTCTCGCTGTGCGTGACTGCCACCGACCTGCCACAGCGTTCGTCGCACGTCCCCTAAGCACTTTGCCGATAACGGCCAATCAGCTTTGGCGTGCGCATACACGCCTTTGGCGGCGGGGATCGCCACCTGCTTCCACAGGGCCTGATCTTGAGGTACCGCCGGTGATGATGCCTGTAATTCGATATTGTTCATCAACTGATCCGCCTCATTAATATTTAAGCGTGCCAATCCATACAGGTATTGCAGTGTTAAAAAAGGCTGCTGCACATCTTCTATACGGCTGACTAAATACGGTTGTAAAGCTTGCCAGCGCTCACCCACGTCGACACCCGCAATTTCTAATCTTGCCAGGAGTGAAATAGCGCCGATTTGATCTTGAGAATATTCCGGTTGCACACCCCAGCATCGACCATCATAAATAGACAATGCTTGTTCAGCTTCACCATCAGCAAGATGAAACAATGCCATATGCCACCAATTGTGGGTGTACATAAACGAATTAAGCTCCGACCAGCTGTCGCTCACCCCTTGCAAAAACTGCCTGCCCTCTTTGATAGCACCATTGGATAAATGAATATGCGATAAGGCATGGTGTGCCCATGGTTCATTGGGGTCAATTTCAAGCGCATTAAGTGCGCTGGCCCTAGCCAATTCAATTTCATTCGCTTGCTCGTGACCGAATGCGATCATGCTATGCACTGGGGCTCGGTTTTGATTCGCTTTAAGACAAGATTGAGCAACGCGTAACATCCCTGTTGCATCGGCTGAGTTGAACAAATGGTACTGCGCTATTTTGAGTGTGGAAAGATCTTGTGGATACGCGTTGAGCAGATCTTCAGCAACTTTTATTGTCTTTGCAATATCGTACTGATGCCATGCGCTCAACAGCGTGCGCAAACCCAGTTCACGTTCGTTTAGCTTCGTGGCTGCCATGGCTCTATCAAGAAAGGGCTGTGCTTTGGCTGGCGCTTCGGGGCGCTCCAGAAACATCCATAAAATACCTGCATAAATGTTTGCCAGTGCACAATCAGGATTCTGCTCAGCGGTTTTAATCACATTAACCGAGCGTTTTTGATAGCCCACAAAGCCTTCAACAAAATCATTAATACCGCTAAGCGCATTTTGCTCACAGCTAATTGGTGCACCGTAGATATCACACAGCATTTTGTTCATTCAACTTCTCTAGTTAGTTACACTATACCCAAGCAGGACACACAGATGCACACATGCCATTTTTAGAAAGCGAAAACCTACATCTCCATTACGAACGCCATGGTCAAGGCGAACCGCTGTTGCTGGTCGCTGGCATGGCAAGTGATAGTGCGAGCTGGCAGCCACTTGTTGCACCACTGAGCAAGCAATACGAACTTATCATGGTGGATAACCGCTGTGCGGGCCGCACTATTGCAACACCTCTTGAAACCAGCCGCGAACTCATGGTTAACGATCTGCAAAGGCTGATCGACGACTTGGCGCTCGATAATATCCATTTGCTGGGACATTCCATGGGTGCCATGCAATGCTGGGCATTGGCATCTGTTATACCGAACAAGATCAAAACACTAATAGCGATGTCTGCACCTCCTACGGTTGACCCCGTCAGAATTGATTTGTTCAATACCCTGGCTCGCCTGCGAGATGATTCAAATGAAGCGGACTGGTTTCGTTTGCTGTTTCACTTTTTGTTTAGCCCCAATTTTTTTAAGCACCCTGAAAACGTTGATTTTGCAATAGCTGCAGCACTTGCCTATCCAAACCGCCAAAGCCAGGAAGCGTTCGCTGTTCAGTGCAAGGCATTGCCTACGTTTCTACCCATTATTGACACGAGCAAAGTGAGCGCACGCGTTTTAGCATTGACTGGGGCCAACGATATGCTATTTACACCGAGCGCATTTAAATCGATTTATGATGCGATGCCTTTTGTGGAGCAAAAGATTATTGCCAATGCTGCGCATTCTGTGCACTGGGAGAATCCGGACGATGTTGTGAAGTGTGTGCTGCAGTTTATTGGCGAGTAATCGTAAGGCCCCGAGGTGCGCATACTAAGACTGTAAACAAATTAAGCTCGGATAATGTCAGCAACGTTAGTCAGATAAGCGGACGTTCAAGATCGAAAATTCCAAGCCTTCAGCTTGCCAACTAGGTTTGGCCCTGTCGATTCATTAAAGTTGAGCAGCAAATAGGATGGATGACGCTCTATTTATTCATGAGCTCCGAACCAATCATGCTTTTACTACGCGAATGTTCGAATGCACCGTCCGCTGTATATTTCAACCAGTGGCCCACAGGCCCAGGCGCCAAGTTTACCACCAGACCACGAGTGGCTAAATCAAATATTTTTTCTATACCACTTCCACTATCAGACAATGTTCTACCATCTGGACTGTATCTAATGCCTGATGTTTCCATACTATGAAGCTATTAATAATATTTTTCCATCGGACGAATATGACAGATGAGAGACACTGTTGCTACGACGTTTATAGTTAAAATCAATCTCCCACGACTCGATAAGTGAATTTTGATGCTACGAGCAATATTGATCACATAGATTTGGCAATGGTTGTTACAGAATGATTGATTCATAGCGCAGATAACAAGCCACTATCTACCAGCGCGTTATAGTCGACCCGCAGGTTTGCTTTGCCAACATGGCAAGGTGTCATTAGCTTCTTCGCTAGCCTCATACACACCACGAGCAATAGCACGCGACAGACATAAGGATGCGGCATGCCCTAGAGCCATTAACGTCACAGCATCATTGTTAATCTCTTTCTCTCGTGTTGAGACACCAAAGATTAAATCGCCATCAAACAAGGTGTGAGAAGGTACTAACGCGCGCGCCATGCCATCTTGCGCCGCGACTGCAAAGCGCTTTGCCTGTGCTTTATCAAGCTTTGCATTCGTGGCCACTATTGCGATAGTGGTATTGGACTTGGCTTCGTATGCGCTCAGTTTTTCGTTTTTAGGCTGATACAACGGGTCTGTATTAACAGCCACACCGGCGCCACCAAATTCGCCATCAACCTCAAAGGGTGCAGCCCAAAACGAATCGCTGCCGGGAACCACAGCACTGCCGTGTGGGTTTGCCGCAACCAGCGCACCCACGATCAGGCCTGCATCTAACTCAACGGATGCCGAACCCACGCCGCCTTTTAAGTTTGCGGTGGTGGCACCGGTGCCTGCACCGTGTGAGCCTAGTTCAAACTCTTCCGCAGCGGCATTAAGTGCCTGCCTGCCCAATGCATTGTATGGATTAGTCACCCATTTTTTATCACCACCGTTGATAAGATCAAAAAGAATGGCTGCCGGCACAATCGGTACATTCATCGGGCCAACAGAAAAACCGCGTCCACGCTCTGCCAAAGCATCGGTGACACCCGACGCTGCATCCAAACCAAATGCCGACCCGCCCGATAACACAAGCGCATCTACATCTGTCACCAGCGTATCCATGCTAAGTGCATCGGTTTCTCTTGTGCCTGGTGCACCACCCATAACATCGACACTTGCCACAAAGGGCTTGGCCGACGTCAGAACAGTCACACCCGTTTTTATCTTTCGATCTTGAGCCTGCCCAACCAATAGGCCTGGTACGTCGGTAATCAAATTTCGCACACCGACTTTCATACACCTGCGCCTTTGATATAAACCCGATGTAAAAGCTTACTCATGATTCACGGCAACTGTTTTCAAAGTGGTAAAACCATACAACGCTTCAAAACCTTTTTCACGCCCATGGCCCGATTTACCCACGCCACCAAAAGGCAGTTCAACACCACCGCCAGCGCCGTAGTTATTAACAAACACCTGACCGGCACGCAGTGATTTCGCCATGCGCATTTGCCGCCCACCATGGCTCGTCCACACCGCAGCCACAAGGCCATAGTCTGTGCCATTGGCAATGGCCAATGCTTCATCATCATCATCAAAAGGAATCACAACTTGTACCGGTCCGAAAATTTCTTCCTGTGCCAACACATGTTGCGGCGGCACATCAGCAAAGAGCGTGGGTTGTGCATAAAAACCACCACGCACAGCTGATTCGTGCAGTTGCCCGGTGCCAACAAGCTCAAGGTCTTTACCCTGTTGCACGTATTGCGTCACGATATCCAATTGGCGTTGGGATATGAGCGGGCCAAGCTCAAGATCGTTTATGGCTGGCCCAACCCGCAGCGCCGCATAACGTTGTTGCAGCATATCAATCACCTGCGGATACACCGTACGATGCACCAACAAGCGTGAGGCAGCCGAGCAAGTCTGCCCGGCATTTTGAATGCCGGCATTAACCAAAAACGGGCAAGCTGCTTCTAAGTCCGCATCCTCAAAAACGAGTTGCGCAGACTTTCCACCCAACTCCAGGGTGACCGGTACAACAGAGGCTGCAGCGGCCTCTTGTACTCGGCGACCGGTAATAACCGAGCCTGTAAAAGACACATGCTGGATACCTGGATGCGCGCTCAGTGCAGCCCCGGCTTTAGCACCCAAACCCGGTATAACGTTCAACGCACCTGCAGGCAAGCCTGCCTGTGATGCCAGCTCTGCAAACGCTAAAGCTGTGAGACAGGCCTCTTCTGCTGGCTTTAAAACACAAGCATTGCCTACCGCAAGTGCTGCCCCTACTGAGCGCCCTATAATTTGCATGGGATAATTCCACGGCACGATGTGCCCCGTGACGCCATGAGGTTCGCGCAAGGTATAAACGGTATAGCCATCTTGATAGGGGATAGTCTCGCCATGCAATTTATCGGCGGCACCTGCATAGAATTCGCAATAGCGTGCCAGCGCAATGGCATCTGCTTTGGCTTGTTTAATCGGCTTGCCAACATCCAGAGCTTCAAGCTCTGCCAGCACATCCACATTTTTTAGAACAAGTTCGCCTAGCTTGTATAGTAAGCGCCCTCGTTCAAGTGCTGTTGCCCTGCCCCAGCCGCTGCAAATAGCCGCATGTGCTGCTTCAACAGCCAGGTCGATGTCACCGGCATCGCCACTGGCAATATCGCACAAGGCTTGCCCGGTCGAGGGGTTTATCAGTGGCAGTGTCTCACCGGAAAGAGCCGCTTGCCACTTGCCGCCGATATACACGTGAGTGGTATCAAAGCCCAACGCATCAATTGCAGACATAGTGATGATCTCTTCAAACCTTTATTGTTGATTATTCGCCAGCTGTGGAGCGGCGGCAAGCAAAGCCTGTGTATATTCGTGCTGCGGTGCTTCAAAGATGGATTCGGTATCACCGCGTTCTACAATTTTCCCATCGCGCATCACCAGTACTCGATCAGTGATGCTACGCACCACAGACAGGTCATGCGATATAAACAAATACGCCAGCGCGTAAGTATCGGCAAGCTCTGCCAATAAATCCAGCACCTGGGCGCGCACAGACACATCCAGAGCCGATACGGCCTCATCAAGCAAAATGAGTTGCGGCCTTATAATCAGCGCCCTGGCAATCGCAATGCGCTGGCGCTGACCACCTGAAAATTCATGGATGTATTTGTTGGCATCTTCGGCTGCAAGGCCAACACTGTGCAAAGAGGCGGTAATAAGATCATCCCGCTCCGATGCTGAAGGTTGATGTTCAAGTACATGCAAGGGTTCAGCAATAAGCCGCGACACCTTGTGCCTCGGGTTAAACGAGCTATAGGGATCCTGAAACACAACCTGCATCTTGCGCCGGGTTGCATGTGCCAGGGCATTACCAGATTCGATGCGCTGCCCCATTAAAGAGACCGTGCCAGCCCGTATCGGCGTCAGCCCTAGTAGCGCACGTGCGAGAGTTGACTTACCGCAACCACTCTCGCCGACAAGACCCAGACTCTCTCCCTGAGCAATTGACAAACTCAAACTATCCACAGCTCGAAATATCGGTCTTGGGCCAAACAGTTTTTGACGAGGCATGGGGTATTCGCATACAAGATCAATCACCTCAAGCAGCGGTGCTGTCTTTGCGGTGTCATGATTGCGCTCAGGCACATGAGACGAGGCTTTAAAAAGTGCTTTGGTATATGGGTGCGCAAGCTTACGAAACAGTTGTTCAGTTGGGCCTTTGTCGACAACTTCACCGTAGCGCATGATCACAATATCATCAGCCACTTCAGACACCACGGCCAAGTCGTGTGTGATAAGTATCATGGCCATATCACGTTCGCGCACAAGCCGCTTCAGCAGTTCAAGTATCTCTGCCTGCGTTGTAACATCCAGCGCAGTTGTGGGTTCGTCCGCTATTAATAATTTGGGTTGAAGCGCAACCGCTATAGCAATGACCACACGTTGACGCTGACCACCGGATAGCTCGTGTGGAAAACGTGACAAGGGAAACTCTGCGCTGGGCAGACCCACGCTATCGAGCACATCTGCCGCCATGGTTAATGCCTTAGCTTTACCGACCGATTGATGCAGGCGAATGCTCTCAGCGACTTGCTGACCAATATTCTGAACCGGATTAAGCGCCGTCATGGGCTCTTGGAAAACCATGCCGATATCGTTCCCACGAATTCCGCACAGGGTGTTCTCATCTGTATTGCTTAAATCTAAGCCGTCAAAAACAATGCTTCCATCAAGCTCAGCACCTTCAGGTAACAGCTGCATAATTGAAAGCGCTGTCATGGATTTACCCGAACCGCTCTCGCCAATAATGCCCAGCACACGACCGAGCGGCACATCAAAATTGATGTTATTCAAAATACGCGTACCATGGATGCCCAGCCCAAGCTTGCGCACACTCAGCAAAACGTCACTCGCGGGTTTAACGTTCATGGCGTAGCCTCGGGTCCAGCCAATCTCGTAAACCATCACCCAGTAGGTTTAAACCCAACACGGTTAACACTATGGCAAGCCCCGGATACAAGGCCAATTGCGGTTCGGTGTATATGAGCGTTTGACTGTCTGCCAGCATGCGCCCCCAACTGGGAATCGGTGGCTGCGTACCAAGACCTACAAATGACAAACCCGCTTCTGCCAATATACCTAAGGAGAACTGAATGGTGCCTTGCACAATCAGCAGGTTAGTGATGTTCGGCAAAATGTGTTCAACCGATATTCGCACAGCACCTTTGCCGCTGACACGTGCAGCAAAAACAAAATCGCGCTTCCAGATACTCAAGGCTGCACCGCGCGAAAGTCTTGCGAAAACCGGAATATTGAATATGCCGATTGCGATGATGGCGTTAAGCGCACCCGGCCCGTACACTGCTGTAATCATGATGGCGATAAGCAAGGCGGGAAACGCAAACACCAGATCATTACCACGCATAATCACTTCGTCAATCCAACTGCCACGATTGGCTGCCGCCGATAAGCCCAAAGGCACACCGAACAACATGCCAATGCCCACCGCAACAATGGCAACGGCAATGGAGGTGCGCGCACCTACCATCAGCATCGACAGTAAGTCTCGCCCAAAGTGATCGGTACCAAGCCAGTTTGTGGCATCGGGTGACTTAAAACGCGACTTGATATCTAACTGTCCAACATCAAATGGGGTCCAAAGATAGGAGAGCAGTGCTGCGCTAAAAAACAGCGAAACCAATAATGCGCCAGGCAGTAGAGAACGCAGCTTCATCGCGTGCCACGCAATCTCGGATCAACCCAGGCGTAGGCAAGATCAACCATGAACGTAACCAACACCACGGCAAACACCAGCAGCATCACAACACTTTCTACAACGATCAAGTCGCGGCTGGCGATACTTTGAAAAATCAAGCGCCCAAGCCCTGGAAGAAAAAAGACATTTTCTATGATGATCGCGCCCGCGAGTAAAAACGAAAACTGCAAGCCCAGTATCGTTAGCACAGGAATCATGGCATTGCGTAAGGCGTGCTTCCACAAAGCCGCGCGTTTACTTAATCCCTTAGCCCTTGCGGTGCGCATGAAGTCTTCATTCATGACATCCAGCAAAGATGAGCGCATGACACGAGTCAGTATGGACGCCTGTGGTAAAGCCAAAGCGATAGCAGGCAGGGTTAAGGCTTTAAGCGCTACAAAAAATCCGGCATCCCAACCAGGAAAACCACCTGCAGAGAACCAGGCGAGTTTTATCGCAAACAGTAATACCAGCAGCATCGCAAACCAGAAGTTGGGAATTGCCACTCCCAGCTGCGTTAGCCCCATTACCGTGGTATCGCTTGCGCCGCCACGGCGACTGGCAGCGAGCACACCGGCTGGAAAAGCAATTATTGTGGACAGTAGTAAGGCATAAATAGCCAGTGGCAATGATATCCACAGGCGGTCAGCGATCATTTTTGCAACTGGAGTGCGATAGGTGTAGGAGGTGCCGAAATCCCCGGTCAATAAGCCACCTACCCAACTAAAATACCGCTGCACTCGGGATTTATCCAGACCCAATTCAGCTCGTAGCGCATTGAGGGTATCTTCTTGCGCATTCAAACCCAGCATGTAAGAGGCAGGGTCCCCAGGCACCACTTCAATAGTGACAAACACAACCAAACTGGCCACGACTAACGTGGCCAGCAGGATCAAACTGCGTTTGAATAGATACCGAAACACTGGCTTAACCAGTGAGTGTCATAAGTGCGCTACTTAACCTTCCTGATACACTTAGTCTTCCCAATATACGCTCGTAAGATCGTTTGCCTGAGTAGGCGAATTGGCCCATAGACCTTTGAGCTTACTGCTGGCAACACCGGTTTTAGCAAGCTGAAACAAATACCCATTAACGTAATCATCGGCAATGATGTTCTGTGCCTCTTGAAGGATTGCTGTTCGCTTATCAGGATCGGCCTCGGCATTGAAACTTTCGATTAACGCCTGCACATCGGCATTGTCATATTGGAAGTAGTAGTCAGGGTTGGCATAGATACCAATATCCATAGGCTCGGTGTGCGACACAATAGTGAGGCCAAAATCCTTACCCTTAAAAACTTGTTCTATCCACTGCGCCCATTCCACATTGGAAATTTCGGCAATGATTCCCACTTCACGTAGCTGCGCTGCGATGATTTCACCGCCCCGACGTGCGTATGCAGCTGGCGGCAATTTCAAGCTTGTTGTAAAACCATCGGCAAGACCTGCCTCTTTCAACAATGCTTTGGATTTTTCTGGGTCGTATTCGGACTTAGCCGTTAGATCGACATAAGCGGGATTATGTGGCGCAAAGTGCGAGCCTATCGGTGTGCCATAGCCATACATGGCTCCATCAATAATGGCGCTACGATCGATGGCATGTGCAATAGCCTGACGCACTCGCACATCATCCAGTGGCGCTTGTTTGTTATTGGTAGAAAGAATGGTTTCGCCCTCTGTGGAACCTAACACCACAGAAAAACGCGGATCGGCTTCTAGCTGTGGTAAATTTTCTGGTGCTGGATACACAGGGAATGCATCAATATCACCTGCCATCATAGCGGCAAATGCAGCGGTGGGTTCGCTGATAAATTTGAATGTGGCTTGCGTAAGCTTGGCAGGCTCACCCCAATAGGCTTCATTTTGCTCAATCACAATCTGATCGCCTTGCACCCAGTTTTTGAATTTGAATGGGCCGGTTCCCACAGGCGACGTTGCCGCAGATTCAATTGATTCTGGTGCAACAATAACCGCGTCACCCCAGGCAAGGTTAAACAGCATATTACCGTCAGGTGCTTTCAAATTTAATGCAACAGTCATCGCATCAACAACATCGACACTGTCAATATTGGCGAAGAGTTGCTTTTGCGCGTTTGTAGAATCCTCAGCACCTGCTCTATCAAGTGAAAACTTAACATCGTTGGCATCCATATCGCTGCCATCATGAAACTTGACACCAGCGTGCAATTTGAAGGTATACGTTTTGCCATCATCACTGATTTCCCATGATTCTGCCAAAGCCGGATTAACACTGCCATCGGCGCCGAAACGTGTCAGCCCTTCGTAAATATTGGCATAAACCACTTCGTCAATTGCCGCAGCGGCACCGCCTGTGGGATCAAGATTAGGCGGCTCGAGTTGCATACCCAAAATTAAATCCGTTTTGGCAGCGTGTGCCGAACCTGCGAGCAATGTAGAGATCAGGATGGCCTGGGCTAGTTTTAATGCTTTCACGATTATTACTCCTATTTAAGTAGTCACTGCAACTGCGCTATAATTTTGTTTGTTATATTCACTACCATCTGTGCTAACTATGACCATCTGTGCCAACTATACGCACACTTAGCGCCATATAAACGCCAACATAGTGCCCACTGAGCACGAACTAACCATCAACACTGCCGAGCAAAGCAGCAATGGATTTGGCCATGACTTTAGCGGCATCAAGCATGTCGTCTATCCCCACATACTCATCAGGCTGATGCGCCAAATCGAGAATACCTGGCCCGTACGCAATACAATTTTTAAGTCGGCCTATTCGATCTATATGTTTCTGATCATAGGTACCTGGCGACACAACATAATCAGCCTGGCAACCCATCGTTTGCTCTATTGCATCACTGACCGCCTGAACCACCGGCGCGCTGCGCTCTGTCATGGTGGGCAACACCGAGAACAATTCACGAGTTTCGTATCGAAATGTATCCCGTGATTCGCCCACCTTCTCTAGTACATCATGCAGTTCAGCGCGCACATCTTCAAGGCTCTCTTCAGCCAGGAAGCGCCGATCCAGTACCATTCTACAACGGTCTGGCACTAAGGCGGCCGGCAAACCTGTGTAATCTTTTTCAGGCTCATCCAGCCCTCCATGAATGGAATTTATATTCAGAGTCGATTGCCGCGCAGCTTCAGGGACAACGGGCATAGTAGTGCGCTTTTCCGCCAGGGCTGGAATCAGTGAATCTTCTATTTCGGACACCACCGCCCCCATGTGACGCACTGCACAATCACCTAAAAACGGCATAGAGCCATGCGCAATATGACCAAAGGTTTCAACTTCAGTCCATAACACACCACGATGTCCTAAACAGATGCGATCCTTATTCAATGGCTCCGGAATAATCACATGTTGCACGCGTGCCGGATCAAACCAGCCCTGTTCGGCCAGAAACGCTACGCCCCCAAAACCACCGGATTCTTCATCTGCGGTGCCTGATATCTCTATTGCACCTGAATAATCGGGGAAAGTCTGAATGAAGGCCTCGGCCGCAATAATCGATGCGGCCAATCCGCCTTTCATATCGCAGGCACCACGACCGTACACCTTGCCATCAACAACTTCTCCGGCAAATGGGTCTTTAGTCCAGCCATCGCCTGTGGCCACCACATCGGTGTGCGAATTAAAATGAATACACTCACCGGCCGTTGGCCCTTCGTGCCGCGCAATGATATTCCACCTAGGGTACTTTTCAGAATCACCCAATGCACCCGTTGCGCGGATTAACGTGCAATTAAAACCGCTCTGAGTCAGACGTTTTTCCAAAAATGCACAGATCTCGGCATAGCCTTCACCTGGCGGGTTAACCGTTGGCACACGAATCAGATCTTGCGTTAATGTGACAAGGTCATTTCTTGCATTGTCAATACACTTACTCATTTGACGTAGGCGGCTTTCCTGCTTGTCCACGGTATACTGCCCTCAACGCTCGTTTTGCTTAACAAAACATCATGGATCAGTCAATTTACTCGCGCCTTCCACACGACAAAGAAGCCACTCGTTTCTGGTGGGTGCGTCATGCACCTGTGCCAGAGGTTAGGGACGTCATGTACGGTAGCCTTGACGTTGACTGTGACTGCAGCGACAAGCCATTGTTCGACGCGGTAGCGGCAAAATTGCCTGACAATGCAATCTGGTTCACCAGTGAGCTTAAACGAACAACGCAAACGGCGGAAGCCCTTATTCGATCTGGAGCAAAATCGAGTGGGCTGAACGTTGATGGACGTATGAATGAAATGAATTTCGGTGATTTAAATGGGCAGCCGATATTAGACCTGATGCAGAACAGAACTGATCCCTATGTTGGTTTTTTTCCAGCAACGCCTTATGAAACCACTCCCAATGGTGAGAGCTTTGATGATTTATCGGCACGTGTGAGCAACTTTATGGACGATATGCATACGCAGCACACAGGAAAAGACATTGTTTGTGTAGCACATCGTGGCACTATCCTGGCCGCTTTAAGACATGCTTTGGACTTACCCGCCAAAACGAGATTTACCTTCAAAATCGATAACGTGTCGCTATCACGATTTTTCCGCTATCCCAATTCACCGATGGATGGGCCACAATATAAATTGGCGGAAGTCGGCTGGATTCCATAGACTGCGGTATCAAGCGCTTGTCAAGAACTTTATAAATTGGAGAATACGCCCGTGTACTACGAAGCTAGCGAACCACACGGTTTGGCGCACGACCCGTTTAAGGCGATTATTGCACCCAGGCCAATTGGCTGGATTTCAACGGTTGATCAAAACGGCATTCCCAACTTAGCGCCGTATAGTTTTTTCAATGCCCTATCAAGCAGCCCACCAATGCTGATGTTTTCAAGCGAAACGTTAAAAGACAGTGCGCGAAATGCACGTGATACGGGTGAATTTGTATTTTCCCTATCCACCAAAGCGCTGCAGAACGAAATGAACATTAGTAGCGATACCGTACCATCAGAAGAAAACGAATTTATCAATGCCAAATTGGGTATGGCAAGCTGTGAGAAAGTGGCACCACCACGGGTCGCAGCAAGCCCTGCTGCAATGGAATGCATTACGCTTTCATGTAATGAGCTAAAAGATCAACATGGCAAGCCAGTGGATACCTTCCTGGTGATTGGCCAGGTGGTCGGTATCCATATTAACGATGATTTTATAACGGACGGTCGATTTGATACTGCAGCGGCTAACCCGCTGGCGCGATGTGGCTATCGTGATTACGCAAACGTATCTGAGGTGTTTGAAATTATGCGGCCTACTGATGGCGCTACATATGATGGTGTTGATCGCTAAGTGGCAACAACTTTTTCCAAATGCCATATTTTTGAAACGATTTTCCATCCATCCTCTGATTTAACAAATCCAAGGTGATCGACAAACACATTTTCATGTGCCCGAAGTCGGATTTTGACGGTAGCGCAAATTGGCGACAGCCAGTCGATCATTAAAATTTCATCCTCACGCGCCTGCTCTTTGCTTGCAGGAGAAACACGACCTGCCACATCTTTGCTGAAACTATCTATTGGCTCAACAAAAAGTTTGCCTTCATCGGCATCAAATAAGCTGGCACTTTTGTCAAAAACGGCGTTGAGCTTTTCTACATCGCAGTAATACAAAGAATCGAAATAGACTTGTACAGCGGCTAATAATTCTTCTGTTTTACTCACTTTTTTCCTCTTTATTGTTGTTGTACTAAATCGGCTTGAATTGTAAACCCATGACAACAATTAGCCGCTCCAAACAGCGAGGCGGGCCGTAGTTCTACCACATAACCACGGACTAACTCGAAAAATACCACTTTGTCATGCTCTATTTCCAAACAAAAAGCCCAGCTTTTCATCGTTTGGCCAGAAATTTGCGCAATTAAATTACCGAAAATTTGATCAATCGCATAGTAGTCGAAAGTACCGGACGTAATTGCTGTTTCTTATGCAGATACTCAAAACCAATTACCGCCCAGATTCTAACCGGGATACGAGCAGGCAGCCTATGAGCACAGTCTCGATAGTGTTATGCGGTCTGTTAAGTGCAGCTTGTTCTTCTGAAGGCCCATCCAACGAGGCCAGAATACAGGATCAAAACATCACTACGGTGAATACTGATGCGATTTTAGTGCAATCGACATCATCACTTAGCCAGGCCATTCAACAATCATCGGACGACCAGGAACCATCCCTTGGCGCCGCAATCACCGTGTCACAAGCCGCATCGTTGGCGCGAAACGAAACCGATGAAACACTGGACGGCACTTCTGATATTGAAATCGCACCAGAACCTGAACCTGAACCTGAACCTGAACCTGAACCTGAACCTGAACCAGAACC